>NZ_JBFBEY010000014.1:0-160708 GCF_040683875.1 Arthrobacter sp. NPDC093128 | reverse complement strand
GCAAAAAGGGCTGGGAAATCCCCGCAGAACTCGCACACATCGAAAGCTCAGGCACCACCCGCCAGGAAGCCAGCTCCCTGATCGCAGCGCACTCCGGCGTCTGACACCGAAGAGGATCAAACATGTTCCCTACGCGACTTGAGATCATCCCTTCCGAGGGCAACGTCGAAAACATCCGGGCCGCAGTGCCGTTGACCACCAACCTCACCATCACGTGCCTGCCGCAACCTGGAACGGCATCGTGATGTAAATTGCATTGAGGTGAGACACGCAGACCAGAAACGAGGCCATGTCATGCTCCGCCTGAAACGCCTCGCAGTATTCTGCGTTTTCACCATCGCCGTCGTCACCGGGCTCCTCTTCTGGCTGATCCATCCGTCCGGCGCGGCAGCGCCTTGGGGCCAGTCCCCGCCGCCGCAATCAGGTGCCAAGCTCCCGATGCTGTCCAGTATCAGCACCCCTGCCGTGGACATCGCTGAGGGCCCGGTCGACGCCCAGTGGCTGGAGCAGTCCGCGGCGCAGACCGGGATACCTGCCAGGGCGCTCCAGGCCTACGCGGCAGCAGCCGAACGGGCCAACGCCGACGCGCCGACGTGCCGGATAGGCTGGAATACTGTGGCAGCCATCGGCTTCTTCGAGTCCGCCCACGGTAGTCACGGAGGCGGAAGCCTGACTCCCGCCGGGCAGTCGAACCGGACAATTATCGGACCCAGCCTCAATGGCGACAGTTTCGCGGCCATCGCTGACACCGACTCCGGTGCATTTGACGGCGACGCCGTCTGGGACCACGCGGTCGGACCAATGCAGTTCATTCCCTCGACCTGGCAGCAGGCAGGGCGCGACGGGAACGGGGACGGGGAGGCAGATCCGCTGAACATCGACGACGCCGCACTCAGCGCGGCCGCATACCTGTGCGCCGGCGGCCGGGACCTCACCACCGACCGAGGGTGGACGGACGCCGTCCTCTCCTACAACCAGTCCGATTCCTACGTGCGCCAAGTACGCGACCAGGCCAACGTGTACGACGCACAATCGGCCCCCACCGGCTAACTCCGCCGGTCTGTGTGGTGGATGTCGTTGACCATGGCGCCATTCAGCAACACTGCTTGCATGTCCGCCGGCCCGTTGGGCACCATCGACTGTGAAGCGTACATTTCAGAACGGAAGGAGCTCGACGTGGCCGGGACAGCAGAGGTGTTCGACAAGGACTACTGGGAACGGCATTGGAAACAGGCCCGCGACGAAGCGCCGGCGGATCCGAAAGTGATCGCCCCCAACCCCCATCTGACCCGCGAAACTAGCGGACTCGCACCGGGCACAGCGCTGGATGCCGGATGCGGGACAGGGGCTGAAGCAACATGGCTGGCCTCGCAGGGCTGGCAGGTCACCGGTGCCGACATTTCCGCCACGGCTCTCGCCCAGGCAACCGAGCGCGCCAGAAGGGAGTCCGTGTCCGACAGGGTGACCTGGGTCGAGGCGGACCTCACCTCCTGGGAACCGGAAGGCCGGTTCGACCTCGTGACCACCCACTACGCGCACCCGGCGATGCCGCAACTGGCCTTCTACGAACGCATCTCGGAATGGGTGGCCCCAGGGGGAGCGCTGTTGATCATCGGGCACCTGCACGACCCCGCCTCCACGGGGCACGGACACCACCCTCCCGCCGAGGCGACCGTCACGCTCGCGGACATCACCGGGTGCCTGGACCCGGGTGTCTGGAGCATAGATAGTGCAGGGGAGCACAGCCGTGAGCTCCTCGGTCCCGGTGGGCGGCCCTTTTCCCTGCAGGACGTGGTTGTGCGGGCCACCCGGCTCGTTGCAGAGGCGAATGCTTGACGCTTCCGTTGTATACGTTGACGACGTCAACGTCCGCGCGCCGTGACACGGGAATTGAGACCATGGTTGCGGGCCAAATGGCCGGCACTGTGACTAGACTCGGGCCATCAGTTCACGTTTGGGGCCGTGGAAGTGTGCCCTGGCGGTCCGTGCACCACGCTTCGTAAGGGCTCAAATGGCATCTAGGGATTCATCGGAGGCCTTGCCTCCCGTCATCGTCTACGCCGCGCTGAACCCGGGTGCGCCAGCCAGGGAAACGTCCGTGGCCCCGATGCTTAACGCCGGCCTCACCGCCGCCGAAGCAGCCGGGGCGACCAAGCAGGTAACCGATGAAAATGGATGGAACTGGGGAACGAGGACGGCGGCCGCTATGGCGGCCCTGCTGATCGTTGTCCATTTCCTGCCTGCACAGTTTTCACCGGGATGGCTGGACACCTTGCCTGAGTGGGCGTTCTACGTATACCTGTTTGGGCTGATGCCGGCGTTCGCGTTGGCGGGGATGGTGACGGCCAGGATCCGGGGCCGCCGGTATCGTCGCTGGCTCGTGAGGGCTCAAGAGGTGGGGGCTGAGTATGGGAACAGGCTTGTGTATCTGGGAGACGTTGAGGGCGAAAACCTTCAACGCACGTCAGAGTTGATTCAGCGGATACTGAAAGCCAGAAAGGCCCTGTTGACCGGCCGGGCCGCGGCGGGTGAAGCGGAAGTGAAAGTGATGGCTGCCCTCGCGTCGCTCGCCGAGTACCTCACACACCCCGCACCGCAGCCGCTTCCGGCAACGGCCGCGATGCCGGCCAGTGCCATCCGCGAGTTGGAGGAACACCAGACCGAGACAGCGGAGTCGCTGCGCGCCACGACCGCGCGGATGTCGTTGGCTCTGGAGGATCTGGAATTCCTGGCCGGCACGGCGAGTGGCAGCAGGGCTCACAAGAGGTTGACCAGAGCGACGTAGCTCAGCATGCACAGGCCGACAGAAGCGCCAACGTCCCCGAGGATGCCATGGTCTTGCTGCGGCGGCGTCAACTAATGTTGACGGCCCCGGCGGCGTCAACTAATGTTGACGCATGGAGGTGGAGCGGATGAAAACGCTGGTGGCATCGATGGACGGGAAAGGTCCCGCTGAAGCCTTATACGCCGTGGCGGAACTGCAGAAGGAAGTCGGACGCACGGAAGCGTCCCTGGTCCGCAAGGCCCGGCAGGCAGGCCTGTCCTGGGAGGCGATCGCGTTGTGCCTGGGGGTCAGCAAGCAGGCTGTCCACCGCAAGTACGGAAAGCAGTAACGTTTTCGTTCAGCCGGATTCAACTCTCTGCTCCGCGTGGCTCACGCGCCGTTGACGAGTTCAAGCACGCGGGCTACGGCCCTGTCATAGGCACCGTAGTCAGTCACTGGACGGCCATTGGAACAGTCGGTCACGAGACGAAACAGCAATGCCCTGACGAGATACTGCGGGAAGCATCGCGCTGGGCTGATCTTTTCGAACAAAGAGAGCGGCGCACCCTCGAAGCAGACGGCGTCAACAGCGATCACAGCCACCGCGTACTCCGGTGGCCGCCAATAGACGGTCAGATCGATCACAGCGGGTGGAAGAACGCAATCGAATAAGACGTTTCCGGTCAGGTCGCCGTGGATGATGCCCGGGGGATCGAAGACCTGCCGCCGGGCGCTCACCACGTCCGCCACGTGGGGAGCGGCGACCGGCGGACCGGCTTCTTCGCCCCAGGCGAAGCGGTCAGCCCTGGCCCAGGCGTGATTTCGCATGTCGATAAAGGCCGGCCGCTTTGCCTCGGCGAAAATTGTGGCGAACTCACGGGCAAGCTGCGCGAGTTCCAACCATCTGCCCGGCTGATGTTCGCCGGCCAGATACGGGAACGCTGTCCAGCCGTCAACGATCAATTTCCCCGATGTGCTCCTGATCGGGAGGCTCAGGCGCAGATCGCCGTCAACGCTGTATTCACGCGCGACTTCGTCCAACCAAAGCAGTTCCTCGGGAAGCACATCGAGGGGCTTCAGCGTCACATCGCCGACTCGCCAGGCCGTTCCTTGGCCGCCCTCAAGCTCTAATGCTGTCCCGGCGGCGCGGAACTCAGTTTGGGTTTCGATCGAGGGGCGCACGTGATCACTATAGGAGGTGAACGTCCCCGGCCGATCTGCAGGACCCGTCCTACAGATTGCTCATCTTTGGATGCCAAGGGTAGCGATGAGGTCTTCGTGGAGCTCGAACCAGATGCGGTGGAAGGAGTCCCGGTCTGTGGCGGTGAGCCAGGCAGGCTCTGTCGCAGCATTTGTGAGGGCCAGCTCGAGGCGGTTGGCGTAGCCGCGGAACCGCGGCAGCACCGCGGTTAGGCGGGCTTCCAAGCCGCGCAGGGACGTCAGGGCCTGAGCCAAGGTTTGGCGCGTCTGCTCGTCAATCTCCTCCGGCCGAGGCTCGTCGGTGAGCCGCTGCATTTGGATCTTGCTGCAGGCCGTTACAACAACAGTGTTCAAGGACGCAAAGTCCGAGTGCACGGCGGAGACGGCTGTACGACCGGCGGCCGTGTTCAGCTCTGCTGCCAGCAGCCGTTCGTTTTCCGCCCTGCCCGCGAGAGTCAGGGACCACCCCCGGGTTCCCCCGAAGGCGGAGCGCAGTGCCCACCCGTTGGTACCTGCATCGATAAGGCAACGTTCGACGTCGGGCGGATCCTGTCCGAACCGCTCGGCAATCGGTTCGGTGCCGGCGAATCCGAGCAGCCTCACTGCGTGGAGCGTGAGCAGCGTGGATCGCTGCTGCGGGCTCATCACGAAGTTGTTCCGGTAGTCACAGGTTTCTCGCGGACGGTTCCGTCAGTTCCGTCCACCACGAGGGTTGTCCCGGTTGTGATGCGGGTCAGGGCGTCGGTTACGCCCAGAACGGCCGGGATGCCGTACTCGCGGGCAACGATGGCCGCATGCGAAAGCATTCCCCCTGTTTCCGTGACGATTGCGCACGCCACCGCGAAGAGGGGTGTCCAGGCCGGATCAGTGGTGCGGCAGACGACGACGTCGCCGGGCTTCACAGCGGAGAACTCGTCGATGTTGTGGACAGTCCGTGCAGTGCCGCATGCAGTACCCGGGCTCACCCCCGTTCCAGTGACGACGTCGTTTGAGATGTCCATTCGTTCCTTTCCCGTTCGGGCGCCGGATGTAACTTCCACATCAGCCGGCCGCTCCCGCACCGCAGTCTACCCAGCCTCGACGTCCGGCAATGCTGCTGTAAGGCAAAAGATTTTCCAGGCCGGTGTCGATCGGCCCTCGCGCTGTTCGACCTATGGGTGAGAAGGTCGAAGGGCGACCTTCCAAAACCTAGGAGATTGAAATGGCAAAGTACATGTTGATCATGCGCGGAACCGACGAGTCGTACGCCAACCTCGAGAAGGCCGACTTCAACGAAATGCTCGAGACCATGGGTAAGTTCAATGATGAACTTATCCGAGCAGGAGTCCTCCTGGCAGCCGAAGGCCTCGACGATCCGAAAGAGGGCGTCGTAGTGGACTTCACCGGCGAAACCCCGGTAGTCACCGACGGGCCCTACGGCGAAACCAAGGAGCTGTTCGGCGGCTACTACATCCTGGATGTCGCCTCGAAGCAGGAAGCCATCGAGTGGGCCAAACGCGCACCCATGACGGCCGGAACCAAGACGGAAATCCGCCGGGTACCTTCGATCGACGAATTCCCGCAGGACAACGAATGGATCCAGAAGGAACGCGCCTGGCGCGAGCAGACCGGCCAGCTCTGAACCGGCCGGCTCAGATCCGCCAGTGAGCAGCAACGAGGCAAGGGCCGCCGTCGAAGCGGTGTGGCGCATTGAGTCCGCACGCATCGTCGGCGCCCTTGCCCGCTATACGGGAGATTTCCCGCTGGCCGAGGACCTCGCACAGGAAGCGCTAGCCGAGGCCCTGGTCTCCTGGTCGGTGAACGGCGTCCCCGCCGAACCGGTGGGTTGGCTGCTGACCACCGGCCGGCGTCGTGCGATCGATACGTTCCGGCGCCGCGCCGCCCGGGACGAAAAGTACGCGCTCCTGGCCACGGACCTCGCCGAGGAGGCGCCGGGCGCAGATTCCCTGTTCGATCCCGCCGCGATCGACGACGACGTGCTGGCCCTGATGTTCACCTCCTGCCATCCGGTGCTGTCCAAGGAAGCCCGGATCGCGCTGACGCTGCGCGTTGTGGGCGGCATGGGCACCGACGAGATCGGCAAGGCGTTTCTGGTTCCCGTGCCCACCATCCAGGCACGCATCACCCGTGCCAAGAAGACACTGGCCGCCGCCCACGTTCCCTTCGCCGTCCCTGAACCGCACGAGAGACCGGAAAGGCTCGGCTCCGTCCTCCAGGTGGTCTACCTGATCTTCACGGAAGGCTCCTTCGCGTCCGGCGGCGACTCCTGGATGCGAACGGACCTGGCCAGCGAAGCACGCCGCCTTGCCCGTGTGCTGGTGCGGCTGGTCCCCGAACCTGAGGTTTTTGGCCTGCTGGCCCTGATGGAATTCACTGCGGCGCGTTTCCCGGCAAGGCTGGATTCGGCCGGACGGCCTGTCCTCCTGGAGGACCAGGACCGACGGCGGTGGGACCAGTCCGCGATTCGGCGCGGCCGCGCGGCGCTTTCGACGGCCGCAGCGGCCGGCCGCGGGCTGGGAGCCTACGGGCTGCAGGCTTCCATCGCCGAATGCCATGCGGTGGCACGGTCGGTTGCGGAAACGGACTGGCAGCGGATCGTCATCCTCTACGAGGCGCTGGGCCGGTTGTCGCCGTCGCCAATTGTCGAACTGAACCGCGCGGTGGCGGTGGCCATGGCCTCGGGTCCGGCAGCGGGACTGGAACTGGTTGACGCGATCGCGTCCAGCGGCGAACTCCACGGCTCGCACCTGTTGCCGGCCGTGAGGGGCGAGATGCTGAGCAGGCTCGGCCGGCGTGATGAGGCGACATCGGCGCTGCAGGAGGCAGCCGGCCTTTGCACGAATGCGGCCGAACGGGCAGCACTGGAACGCAAGATCGACGGGCTTCAGAAGCCGGCGTAGGGTCTTCGTAGGGAGGCGGACAAACCTGTCATCCCGTCCGTGCGGGCCTGAAACGGCAGGCAACAACCTGGGTCAGTGCGCTGGCCGTGTTGGGCGCATGGCTCCCCGGAGCAATACCAATGATCCAGGTGGCCCGCACGTGCCCGGCTTCCGGACAGTGCGACATCGGAGCGCTTCCCGGAAGGTCAGTTCTGAGCCCGCTTGCGGTAGTTTCGGGGAGTTTCGCCGGTGTCGTTGAGGAAGTGCCGGTTGAAATTGGACAGGTTCGAGAAGCCGACTTCGTAGCAGATGTCGGAAATGGCTTTGTCGCTGCTCTCGAGTAAACGCCGGGCGTGGGCCAGGCGGAGTTTGCGGACCAGATCGCTGAAGTTCTGGCCGGTGGCCCGCTTGAAGTACTTCGAGAAGGTGGGTTCCGCCATTCCCACCAGGGCCGCCGCCTCGGACATCTTGATATTTCCTGCGTGGTTGCTGAACACGTACTCCAGGATGATGTCGACCACGGCGGCGGCCTGGCCGTCCAACTGCGGCCTGAACCATTCCTCGGCTAGGAAGCGCCGTTCTTCCTGCGGCGCCCTGGCCAGGATTCCAAAGAGCTCAAACAGGTGTTGGAGCCGCTCCAGCCCTGTGGTGGCTCCCATCGCCTCGATGGATGCAGCGGCCGTCCGGGCTGAACGGCCCAGGAATTCGATACCGCGTGCCGACTGTTCCAGCAGGGGCTTAACCTCGGCCATCTCGGGGACAAGGGCTGCGGTCTGCTCGACCCATTGGCCGTCGAACTGGATGACGGCGTCCCGGTTCTTCAGTACTTCGCCGGGTTTCAGGTCGCTGACCCAGTCGTGGGGGAGGCCCGATCCAACGATGGACACGTGGCCGGCCTCAAAAGTGCCGATGTGGTCGCCGACGATGAACTTCCCGGCGCCCTTCCGGATGAGGTGGATCTCGTACTCGGGATGATAGTTCCACCGTGCCACCGGACTGGGGTAGTCGTGTTGGTTCCACCGGACTGAGTGGTTGGGGTCAGGGGGGATGACTTCCCGGTTCGCGCGCATCCCCAGGAGTCTTTCGGCCAGTCTGGCGGTTGCTCCGCCGATGGGGTCCGCGGCAGTCATGGTGGTTCTCTCCGGATTGGGGTTTATGAAATCTGGACAGCGTCTCAGGCGCTTACCCCAGAATAGCGCCTGCTGCAGGGAACGGCTGCGGAAAATAAGTATCAGAAATTGGCAACCACGGCGCTAGTTGTGACCTATGCCTCCCGCCTAATCTTGAAGAACATCAACGAGCAACACCGGGAATTCCCGGTCACTTGCCACACCCCGGTCCGGCACTTCGACGCAGCAGTCGAAATCCTGTGACCGTGCACCCCTGAAGAACAAAGGAGTCCTTAATGCGCCCAAAAATGCGTGCTGCGACCCTGGCCGCCGGCGCCCTGTGCGTCGCGCTGAGTGCCTCGGCCTGCGCCGGTGCTGGCGGAGGCAATTCCGCCGGAGACCCGAACAGCATCAACGTCCTGATGGTGAACAACCCCCAGATGGAGGACCTGCAGCGGCTCACCGCGGATAACTTCACCAAGGAAACCGGCATCAAGGTCAACTACACGATGCTGCCGGAGAACGATGTCCGCGCCAAGATCAGCCAGGAGTTCTCCAGCCAGGCAGGCCAGTACGATGTGGCGTCGCTGTCCAACTACGAGATCCCGTTCTATTCCGCCAACGGCTGGCTCGCGCCGCTGGACAATGTGGCCCAGGCCCCCGGATTTGACCAGGACGACATCCTGCCGGCCTACACGGCCTCGCTCACCGGTACGGACGGCAAACTCTACGGCGAACCGTTCTACGGCGAGTCCTCGTTCCTGATGTACCGGAAGGACATCCTGGAGGCCAGGGGTCTGACCATGCCGGAGAAACCCACCTGGGACGAGGTCGCGGACATAGCAGCGCAAGTCGATGGCGCAGTCCCGGGAATGAAGGGGATCTGCCTGCGCGGCCAGCCCGGCTGGGGCCAGGTCTTCGCGCCGCTGACCACCGTGGTGAATACCTTCGGCGGCACCTGGTTCGACAAGGACTGGAACGCCCAGGTCAGCAGCCCGGAATTCACCGCAGCAGTCGAGTTCTACACCAAACTGGTCCGCGAGCACGGTGAAGCTGGCGCCGCGCAGGCAGGCTTCACCGAATGCCTGAACAATATGAGCCAAAGCAAAACGGCTATGTGGTACGACGCCACATCGGCCGCGGGCGCCCTGGAGGCGGACGCCTCACCCGTGAAGGGGAAGATCGGCTACGCCCAGGCCCCGGTCAAGGAAACGAAGTCGTCCGGCTGGTTGTGGACGTGGTCCTGGGCTGTTCAGGCTGCTTCCAAGAAGCAGGACGCGGCCGGGAAGTTCATTGCCTGGGCCAGTTCGAGCGAATACGAGGGACTGGTCGCCTCCAAGCTCGGCTGGGCGAAGGTTCCCTCCGGCAAACGCATCTCCTCATACGAGAATGCCGAATTCCAGAAGGCGGCTCCGTTCTTTGAGGCCGAACGCTTCGCTATAGAGAACGCCGATCCGAAGAACCCCGGCGCCCAGGAACGCCCGGCGGTCGGCATCCAGTTTGTCGGCATTCCCGAGTTCGCTGCCCTGGGCACCAACGTCTCCCAGGGTGTCAGCTCTGCCATCGCAGGGCAGGGCACCGTGGCCGATGCACTGGCCAAGGGCCAGGAAGCCGCTCAAAAAATTGGCAGTAAGTACAAGTAGCAATGACCGAATCGCAGGAGAACATCATGACTACCGCAACGGCGCGCATCTCCCGCCCGGGACGCAACGCAGCCAAACCTTCACGAGACAGCCGGTCGCGGGAACGCGCCCTGGCCTGGGCACGGCGTGCGCCGCTGCTTCCGGCCCTGATCTTCCTCATCATCGTCACCCAGCTTCCGTTCGTGGTGACGCTGATCATCTCGTTCCTGAACTGGAACAGCCTGAGCCCTGACAAGACCGCCTTCGCCGGGTTGGAGAACTACGCCACGGTGCTCACGGACCCGGATCTGCGCCAGGCGATCTTCACCACCATCCTCCTCACCGTCTCCGTGGTCCTGGCCAGCCTGGTCATCGGGTTGGGCCTGGCACTGCTGCTGGACAAGAAGTTCATCGGCCGCGGACTGGCCCGGACCCTGCTGATCGCACCGTTCCTCGTGGTGCCCGTAGCCGCGGCCCTCATTTGGAAGCATGCCCTGCTCAACCCCACCTACGGGCTGATCAACGGCATCCTGACCTGGGTCTGGTCCCTCTTCGGCAATGACACTGCGCCCCAGTTGGACCTCCTGTCCCAGGCACCGATGATGGCCGTCATCGTGTCGCTGGTCTGGCAGTGGACGCCGTTCATGATGCTCATCCTGCTCGCCGGCTTGCAGTCCCGTCCCATGGACACCGTCGAAGCGGCCCAGATGGACGGCGCCACGCCGTGGGCCGTCTTTAGGCACCTCACGCTGCCGCACCTGCGCCAGTACCTGGAGCTGGGCGGCCTGCTCGGAGCCATCTACATCGTGCAGAACTTCGATGCCGTCTTCACCCTTACCGCAGGGGGACTGGGCACCGCCAACCTGCCCTACGCCATCTACCAGACGTTCTACTTCGCCAACGAATACGGCCTGGCGTCCGCCGCCGGCGTCGTGGTGGTCATCGGCACCATCGTTGTGGCCACTTTCGCCCTCCGCACCGTTTTTTCCCTTTTCAAGAAGGAGGCAGCACGATGAGCACGCTCACTCCTGCCGCACCACGCAAAACAGCCCCCGCACGTGCCAGCTCAACAACTGCACCACTCCGGCGCGGCAAGTCACGCATGGACCCCACCCGCAACAACACCGCCGCCGGACTCGCCGCCTGGCTGCTGGCCCTGCTGTTCGCCGCCCCCGTCGTGTGGATGATCCTGACCTCCTTCCACTCGGAAACCGACGCAGCCACCAACCCGCCGTCCATCGCCGCGAACCTCACCCTGGACGCGTACAGGGAGTTTTTCGGGGAAACGTCCGGCGTCAGCCCGTGGCCGTCGCTGATCAACTCCGCCACCGCTTCGGTCCTGTCCACGGTCCTCGTCCTGGTACTGGCCATTCCCGCGGCGTATGCCCTGTCCATCCGGCCGGTGAAGAAGTGGACCGACGTGATGTTCTTCTTCCTTTCCACGAAAATGATGCCGGTGGTGGCGGCGATCCTGCCGCTCTACCTGTTCGCCAGGACGGTCGGGGCCTTGGACAACATCTGGTTCCTGATCCTGATGTACACCTCCATGAACCTCCCCATCGCAGTCTGGATGATGCGTTCGTTCCTCGCAGAAGTACCGGTCGAGATGCTGGAAGCCGCCCAGATTGACGGCGCCAACCTTCTCCTGACCCTCCGCAAGATCATCGCCCCGGTCGCGATGCCGGGCATCGCCGCCACGGCCCTGATCTGCTTCATCTTCAGCTGGAACGAACTGCTCCTGGCCCGGGTCCTCACCGGCGTGGTGGCAGGCACCGCCCCGGTCTTCCTGACGGGCTTCGTCTCGGGCCAGGGCCTCTTCCTCGCCAAGGTCTGCGCGGCGGCCGTCGTGATCTCCCTCCCGGTGCTGTTCGCCGGTTTCGCCGCCCAGGACAAGCTCGTCCAGGGCCTCTCGCTTGGCGCCGTGAAATAGCGCCGTCGAGTAGCTGGCCCCGCCACTTCCTATCTCTTAAAAGGATTACCTCGATGACAACATCAACCGCCCAGTCCCGGGCCCTCGGACAGCCTGAACTGCCAACCACCATGCGCGCCTCCATCCTGAAGCGCCAGGGCGACATGGCTATGGAATCCCTGCCCCTGCCGCAGCTCGACGCCGACCAGGTCCTGGTCCAGGTCGCCGCCGTCGGCGTCTGCGGAAGCGACGTGCACTACTACGAGCATGGCCGGATCGGCGACTTCGTGGTGGACCACCCGCTGATCCTCGGCCACGAATTTTCCGGCCGGATCGCCGCCGTCGGAAGCGCCGTTGACCCTGCCCGCATCGGCAACCGTGTCGCCGTCGAACCGCAGCGTCCCTGCCGCACATGCAAGCAGTGCAAGGCCGGCCGCTACAACCTGTGCCCGGACATAGAGTTCTACGCCACCCCGCCGATCGATGGCGCCTTCGCCGAATACGTGACCATCCAGAGCGATTTCGCCTACGACATCCCGGACAGCGTCAGCGACGAAGCGGCCGCCCTCATCGAGCCGCTCTCCGTGGGCCTCTGGGCCTGCGAGCGCGCCGACATCAAGCCCGGCAGCCGGGTCCTGATCGCCGGCGCCGGGCCGATTGGCATCATCGCCGCCCAGGCCGCCCGCGCGTTCGGCGCCACCGAAATCTACATCAGTGACATCTCCGAGGACCGGCTCGCGTTCGCCCTGGCACACGGCGCCACACACGCGCTCAACGCCAGGACGGACAGTGTGGAAGGGCTCGACGTCGATGCGTTCATTGACGCCTCCGGCGCCCCTCAGGCGGTCCGGTCCGGGATCAGGGCCGTCGGGCCCGCCGGCAGGGTCATCCTCGTGGGACTAGGGGCGGACGACGTCGAACTCCCCGTCTCGTACATCCAGAACCGGGAGATCTGGCTCTCCGGCGTGTTCCGCTACACGAACACCTGGCCGCTGGCCATCCAGCTCATCGCGGACGGGAAGGTGGACCTGGACATCCTGGTGACCGGCAAGTTCTCCCTCGCCGAGTCCGAAGAAGCGCTCAAAGCCGGCAAGCAGGCCGGGCAGCTCAAAGCAGTGGTCTACCCGGGCCGCTGATCGGCGAATCGCTCGTCGACATCATCAGCGACCCCGCCATCCGGAGGAGATGGCGATGTGACCGGAGGTCCCAGCAGGCGGGTGTGTTTTCTTACGCCATGCTTCGGAGGGTGAACCCGTGTTTCCCCGCGCGTCCGTTCGTTTCATCCGGCGTTGGGAACCGGTAAGCAGGGTGGTTGATTAGGTGGACCAGCTCGAAAGGACCCGCCATGACGGAACATTCTGACCTCACCCCGCGCCGACTTCGCACCATCCTGGGTCATTTCGCGACCGGCCTGACCGTGATCACCGCCGCAACCAAGGACGGCCCGGCCGGCTTCACCTGCCAGTCGTTCTCGTCGCTGTCGCTGGAACCGGCGCTCGTTACGTTCAGCCCGGCACGGACCTCGAGTACATGGCCGCTGCTGCGGGCAGCAGGACGGTTCACTGTGAACATCCTGGCGGCCGAACACCAGCACCTGGCGGGCCAGTTCGCCCGTTCCGGGACCGACAAGTTCGCCGGCGTTGATTATTCGCTATCACCGCTGGGCAACCCGGTGCTGGACCAGGCCCTGGCCTGGGTGGACTGCGAACTGCACGCGGAATACGACGGCGGCGACCACACCATTGTGGTCGCCGCCGTCCGGGCACTGAGCGCCAGGGCAGGTGCGGAACCGCTAGTCTTCTTCAAGGGCGACTACTTCGGTGTGCAGTCCCGGGCCGGGGCGCTGGAGAGCGCGGCCTAACGATGGTTGCGCCCGGCAACAGTTGGACGGTCTGGACGTTGCCGGTGTTGCCTCATGGCTCTACTGTTTGACTGCGTGTCCGGTGCCAGGAGCCTGCCGGAAATCCGGGCGACTTCCTGCATGCTGACCGGCCGGTCCCAGCCGATATCGATGCGCTGCCCGTCGATGCCCACCGCGTCTGTTGCCGCAGCCAGGTAGCCGGCGAGGTCGGCTGTGAGGACGAAGGTCAACGGTACGCGCGAGGACCCGAGCCACGTGAGGCGCCCTTTGCTGAACGGGTCGCCACCGAAACGGGTGACCTGGTCAAGGAATGCCCCCGGACGCAGCGCCACGAACGGGACGCCGAGTTCCTCGAGCCGGTCCTCGGCCAGCTTCTTATGCCAGAAATGCGGAACGTGCAGCGTCTGGTCACAGGTGAGGATGCTCGTCAGCACGAATCTGCGAACGCGGGTGCGGCCGGCAGCTTCGGCGAGGTTGCTATTGCCTACGGTGTCTATTTGAGGGGTGTCGCCTTTGCTGTGCCGCGTGTAACCGGCAGCCGTGGTGATCACGCTGTCGGCGCCGTCCATCGTCGCCTCCAGTGCAGTCGACCCGCGGACACCCTGCCTAAGCAGATCTACTCACGGGGGTTGAAGCCGCAAGCCCCTCTGGATGCGCCTGGCGGTGCAAGCTGCACCTGCGCGTGTTCGGCGGGGAGATCGAAGAATAACGGGTGGCGCGCGCCCGGTAACTGCCGTCGCGCAACGGTGGTCGAATTCGGGGATGCTCATCGTCCGGAGCGTGGCCTGTCCGTCACCGTGACTGTCCGCGGGGCCTGGAAGGACAGCAGCCGGATCCATTCGGGCGTGTGGTCCCGCAGCCGGATTCCGGGCAGTGCTGCAGCGGTTTCCTGGATGGTGACGGCTGCCTCCAGTTCCGCGAGCTTGGCCCCGAGGCAGCGGTGGATGCCGGAGCCGAACACCATGCCGTAGGCCGTGGATTGTCCGTTCCCGTCCGGTGAAGTAATGGGATTGCCGCTCAGTTCGAGGAGGATTTCGGTGCCGGCACGGATCGGGGCGTCACCGAGGTTGGTGTCGTGGGCTGCCACGCGGCGCCAGGTGGGGACGGACGATTCGGTGGTGAGTACGTGCCGGACCATGGTCCTGGAGCCTGTTTCGGTCGCGGCCTCGTTCCAGCCGACAGGGCCGGACCCTTCGAGGAGCCGGAACAGGGTGGTGCTGATCAGCTGGGTGGTGGTTTCCTGTCCGGCGATCAGCAGGAAGTAGCCCAGCGAACACATCTCCGGCGTGGACAGCCCGTGGTCGGCCAGGGATTTGAACAGGTTGCGTCCGGGGGCCGCCAGGGATTCTTTAACCAGCTTCCGCAGCCAGACGTAGAAACCTGCGGCGCTGTGGGCCAGTTCGAGTTGCCGGTCCGCGTCGGGCCAGCCCCAGAACAGCTCCATGGAGTCAAGGCCCCACCGCTTGAGGTCCGCAAGATCCCGGACGGGCAGTCCGAGGAGTTCGAGCATCACGACTGCCGGCGGAATCGCCGCGACCGTCAGCACCAGGTCCACGTGGCCGGAAGAGTCGAGCCGGTCCGCGGCGTTCCCTGCTGCTTCCCGGGCCAGTTCCCGGATCCGCGGCTCCATGGCGGCGACTGTGGCTGGTGTGAAATAGCCCGCTACCACCTTGCGGATCCCGGCGTGCGCGCCCGTGTCGTTGCTCGCCAGCACAGGCGGCAACGCAAAGCCCACGCGCTGCAGCACTCGCAGGGCCGGTCCTTCCAGTGGCGTGACCGCGACCAGGGCATTGCCGGGGCTGAAGTCGGCAGGACGGTGCAGCACCTCACGGACCGCGTCCGGGTCACGCACCACGAGGTACGGGCACCGCGCCTGGCCGGCGCCGGCAGTCTGTCCCGGGGTCTCCGTCTCTGCCGGCCCCGCCGGCACCAGCATCTCCGCGGGTCCGGCCGCCATCGCCGGGTTCATGCGGGCAGGCCGTTCAGCCAGGCAGCTGCGCCGGCGCGGAAATCCGCCGGGGACAGTCCCGAGGCCTGCTCAGGGAGGGCGCCGAGGAAAGGCACCCGCAGCGATCCGAGCACCTGCCGGTTGCTGTGGTGCACAACATCCGGAATGGGCGGCCAGCTACCGAGGACCACCCCAAGGACCTGCAGGTCCCGGGCGTCCAGCGCCTCGAGGGTCAAGGCCGTGTGGTTCAGGGTGCCGAGGGCCGGCCGCGCGACGAGCACGAACGCGGCTGCCAGGACCGATCCGAGGTCCGCCAGGGTGCCGCCGTCGGAATCCAGTTCCACCAGCAGGCCGCCTGCGCCCTCAACCAGGACGTGATCGTGGCACCCGGCCAGCGCGCGGACCTTCGCGGCGTGGGCAGCCACGCCGGGGAGCGCTGTTCGGTCGACGGCGGCCGCAGCGACGGGCGCCAGGGGTTGCTGCAGGACGACTCCGGTTTCAGCCGTCACGGCGCCGGCGAGCCGGACAATTTCGGCCGCGTCGGAATCGCCGTCGGCGGCTCCTGACTGGCACGGTTTGTACACTGCGACGCTGCGCCCCGTTCCGTGGAGGACGGCGGCGAGGGCCGCCGTCGTCATCGTTTTGCCGACGCCGGTGTCCGTTCCGGTGACCAGGATGATGCCGGGCAGGTTCATGGAAGCTCCTCCAAAATGCCGCGCAGCACTGCGCAGCTGTCTTCGATTTCCTCGGGTGTAAGGGTGGCGCGGGCGGTGAGCCGCAGCCGTGAAATTCCGTCGGGAACGGACGGCGGACGGAAGCAGCCAACCCGGACGCCGGCCGCACGTGCGGCACCGGCAGCCGCCAGCGCTGCTTCGGCGGACGGCATGGCAATGGACTGCACGGCCCCCGCTGATTGCTCGACGGCGGCCCGGTCGGCGGCAGTGCCGCTGGCCGCAAGGGCAGGGGCGAGCCCGGCGGCCAGCGCCGCAGCGTTGCTACGGACGGCTCCCGCCCGCCAGGGCTCTTCCCGGATGATCCGCACTGCGGCGAGGGCCGCTGCGGCAGCGGCAGGCGCCAGGCCGGTGTCGAAGATGAAGCTCCGGGCCCGGTTGACGAGGTGTTCCCGCAGGAGGGCGGATCCCAGAACGGCGCCGCCCTGGCTGCCCAGGGCCTTGGACAGCGTGGCCGTCACGATCACGTTCGGATGCCCGGCAAGGTCTGTCCCGGCCACCGAGCCGCGTCCCTGGAAGTCACCGGTGCCGGTGACGCCGAGGCTGTGCGCTTCGTCGATGAGCAGCACGGCGTCGTGTTCCTCGGCCAGGGCCAGCAGGGCAGCGAGCGGGGCTTCGTCGCCCAGGACGCTGTAGAGGGATTCGACGGCGATCAGCGCGCGCGGTTCCGGCCGGCCCGCAAGCAGCCGGCCCGCCTCCTCCACGCCGTTGTGGGTGAACGATTCGGTGCGGGAGCGGCTGAGCCTGAATCCATCGATCATCGAGGCGTGGCAGTGTTCGTCCGCGACGATCAGGGTCCCGGGGCCCCCGAGCGCCGTGATCACGCCGATGTTGGCCAGATAGCCGGAGGAGAACACCAGCGCCGTCTCCATCCCGGCCAGCATGGCGAGTTCCTGCTCGAGGTCCAGATGCAGCCGCGTGGTTCCGGCCACCAGGCGCGAGGACGTGGCACCCGCGCCCCACACCGAAACGGCGGCCGCAGCAGCCTGGGCAACCCGGGCGTCCGCCGCGAGGCCCAGATAGTCGTTGCTGGCCAAATCGATGAACCGTTCGTCCGCGGTGCGGGGGAGCGGGCTGCGGACCAGGCCCCGGCGCTCCCGGACTGCGGCCTGCCGCTCGAGCCACTGTGCCATCGAGGTGCTCATGCCGGTCCTCCCAATCCTGTCGGGACGCGCTCATGGACTTCGGCGACGGCCGCCGTCATGCCAGCGGTGATCTGCTCAATGTCCGCTGCGGTGCTGACGTACGGGGGCATGGTGTATACGAGGTTCCGGAACGGCCGGACCCAGACCCCGTTCCGGATGGCTGCGGTGGTGACCGCCGTGACGTCGACGGCGTCGTGCAGGTCGATGACTCCGACGGCACCGATGGTGCGGACCGCCCGGACAGCCTCAAGCTCCAGGGCGGGGGATAGCCCCGATTCGAGGCCGGCGCCGATCCGCCCGACGTCGGCCCGCCAGCCGCCGTCGTCGATGATGCCGAGGCTGGCGTTGGCCACCGCACACGCCAGCGGGTTCCCCATAAAGGTGGGACCGTGCAGCAGCGCCCCGGCCTCGCCGTTGGAGACTGTCGCGGCCACGTCTGCCGTGCAGAGCATGGCGGCCAGCGTCAGGTACCCGCCGGTCAGGGCCTTGCCGACGCACATGATGTCCGGCACGACGCCGGCATGATCGGCCGCGAACAACTCCCCGGTGCGCCCGAAGCCCGTTGCGATCTCATCGAAGATGAGGAGCAGCCCGTGCCGGTCCGCCACCTCCCGCAGTACTGTCAGGCATGCGGGCGGGTAGGCGTGCATCCCGCCGGCACCCTGCAGGACCGGTTCGACGATGATCGCTGCCAGGTCCCCGGAATGCATAGCCGCGATGTCCGCGAGGTCGGATGCCCACGCCTGCACGGTTTCCGGGGTCGCGGAAGCGGCGGCCGGCGGACGCGGAGCAAAGACATTGCCGGCCAGCATCCCCGGGAACGCGGAGTGCATGCCGTCCACGGGATCGCAGACCCCCATCGCCGCGAACGTGTCGCCGTGGTATCCGCCACGGACACTCAGGAACCGCTGCCTGGTGGGCCTGCCTGACGCGGTCTGGAACTGCACCGCCAGCTTCAGCGCAACCTCCACGGCCACCGAACCCGAGTCCGCGAGGAACACCCGTTCCAAGGCCGGCCGCCCCGGCGCGGAAGGGGCCATGCCCACGAGCCGCTCGGCCAATTCCACCGCCGGAGCATGCGTGAGCCCGCCGAACATCACATGGCTGAAACTCTCCAGCTGCCGCCGCGCGGCGGCGTCCAGCACCGGGTGCCGGTAGCCGTGGATCACCGACCACCACGAGGACATCGCATCAACCACCTCGTGGCGTTCGCCGTCCTCGCCCCGAAGCTGCAGCCGGACGCCGTCGGCCGCCTCGACCTCCCAGAGCGGGAGCTCCGGGGACGCCGATGCGTACGGGTGCCACAACCGCGCGCGGTCCCGCTGGATCAGGCCCGGCAGCTCCGAATCCTGCCTCATGGTGCAAGCACCCCGTGGCGGGAGCATTCCGCTGACCAACCTGTTGGTGTGACCTGGACTTTCATCCGCCGCCGGCAGGCGGCGCAGTACCGCGGCGGCTCCATCGCGAGGCGTTCGCCGCAGCGGTGGTGAATGTCCGACGCCGGGCCGGTGCCGCCGTCGGACGGTTCACCGCAGTGCCCGCAGAACTCAGCGGTGGTTGCGCTCGTCGAGACCCGGTTCATAGCGTTTTCTGGAGTTCCTTGATGGGCATGTTCAGTTCGACGAGCAGGTTCAGGTCTGCGGTGGCCGGGCGGCCCAGGGTGGTGAGGTAGTTGCCGACGATGACGGCGTTGATGCCGCCCATGAGGCCTTCGCGGGTGCCGAGGTCCCCCAGGGTCAGTTCCCGGCCGCCGGCGTAGCGCAGCACGGTGCGGGGCATGGCAAGGCGGAACGCGGCGATCGCGCGGAGGGCGTCCTTGCCGTCCATGATGCCCTGGTTTTCCAGCGGTGTGCCGGGGCGGGGGTTGAGGAAGTTCAGCGGGACTTCGTGCGGTTCCAGCGCGGCGAGCTGGGCGGCGAGTTCGGCGCGCTGCTCCAGGGATTCGCCCATCCCGATCAGGGCACCGCAGCACAGTTCCATGCCGGCGGCCTTGACCATGTTGCAGGTGTCCAGGCGTTCTTCGTAGCTGTGGGTGGTGACGACGTCGGGGAAGTAGCTGCGGGCGGTTTCGAGGTTGTGGTTGTAGCGGTGCACACCCCATTCGGCGAGCTGGTCCACCTGGCGCTGGGTCAGCATGCCCAGGGAGCAGGCGATGTTGATCTCCACGGCTTCGTTGATGCGGTCGATGGCGAACTTGATCTGGTTCATCAGTTTGATGTCGGGTCCGCGGACGGCGGCGACGATGCAAAACTCGGTGGCCCCGGTGGCGGCGGTTTCCTTGGCCGCTTTGACGAGCTCGGGGATGTCGAGCCAGACGCCGAGGACGGGGGAGTCGAACAGGCCGGACTGGCTGCAGAAGTGGCAGTCCTCGGGGCAGCCGCCGGTCTTGATGGAGATGATGCCCTCCACTTCGACGTCCTCGCCGCAGTGCTTCAGCCGGACCTGGTGGGCAAGTTCGAGGGCCGCGGGCAGTGCGTCGTCCGGGAGCCGGAGCACTTCCTCGAGCTGCGTCTGAGTCAGGCCGATGCCGTCCTCGAGGACCTGCCGGCGGGCGGTTTCCAGGATCTCGTACGTTGTGGGGAGGTTTGCCTGAATCGTCATTGATGGGTCCTTTGCGCTGCGTAAGTTGCGGATATTCCTCCGAACCGACGCTAGTTCCCCGTTGGCGGCAAGATTTTGTCGGGTCCCGACAATGAGGGGAACGTGACTTTAGACGGACCATCCTGCGGCCCGTGTGTGTGCGCCCGTCGGAGCCTCCACCGGCCGAATGTCAGGATTCGTCCAGCCGGGCAGGGAATACTGGGAGAAGTCGCGTGGCCTGGGGGCCCGGACTCAGAATTCATGTCAACAGGCAAGTGCCGGTTCTTGCCCTGATTCAGCTGACGTTGAAACCGGCCAGAGATAGCCACGGAGGCATATGACGTTGCTGGTTGGTGGAACCGTCGAGACGGCCGCCGGGAAGAGCACCGGACAGAGCTCGGGACAGGGCGCCGGACAAGCTCCTGCGCGGCAAAGGCTGGACGGCCTCGATGTCCTGCGCGGCGCCGCCGTCGGTGCGGTTCTGATGGGACATTCATGGCCCGGGGTATTTCAAGGAGCAGGAATTGTCGGTGTCATTGCCTTCTTCGTGCTGAGCGGTTACCTGATCACAGGTGTGCTGATCAGGGACGTCGAACAACATCGCAAAGTCCGTTACGGCCGCTTTTACGCGCACCGGGCCTTCCGCCTGTTGCCGGCACTTGTCGCCTTCCTTGGTGTCTACGCCATCGTGGAACTGACGGCCGATGTGCTAGGGGACCGTTCCAAGGGAATCATCGGCTACACACTCCTCGCCGGTTTCGGCTACCTCAAAGACCTGCCGCTGCCCTTCGACGTCAGCATGGCCATCGGACCGCTCTGGACGCTGGCGGTGGAAGAACAGTTCTACCTGATCTGGCCGGCACTGCTGGTCATCGCCCTCCGGAAAAGCCGCCAGGGACGGCTGATCGGCTGGTCAGCCGCCGTCGTCTACTCTCTGATGACTGCGAGCGTGCTGGCGATGCTTGTCCTGGCTCCGAACCTTCATTCCCTGGTCTACGCGCTTCCGACGACGTGGGGTCTTGGGCTGATCATTGGTTCGGCACTGCGCCTCTACAGGGTGCGGATGTTCAGCTGGTTCTCCGGCCGCCGGCGCAGACTGGTGGCCTTGCTGGGCTCGATCCTTGTTCTGGCCGCGTTGGTGTTCGTCCCCAGGGCCAACGAATCGCCGGCCTTCTTCTTCGTTGGCGGCCCGCTGGCCATGGCTGCGGCCGCCGTCCTCGTAATACTGGCCGCCTCCCGGACGCGCGCCATGCCCAAGTGGACGCGGGCGCTGCAGCTCCTGGGCATGGTTTCCTATGCGGCGTACCTCTGGAACTACATCGTGATCCTCTGGCTCAACGACGGATCAACGGCCGACCTGCCGCCCCTCGTCGCCGTGACCGCAACCCTGCTGACCCTACTGCTGGCCGTCATCAGCTGGCACACCGTCGAAAAGCTGGGACGCATCGGGCGCGACCGCTTCGACACGTACTACGAGGCAAGGGCGGACGCCGCCACTACTCTTCGTGGCTCGTAGCGATGTCGTGCGAGGCGGCCCATTCGCTGACGTCCCGGCGTTCGATCGCGGCGGCCATCAGCTCGGGAAACAGATCCGGGGTGCAGGCGAATGCCGGGACACCGATTCCAGCGAGGGCCGCGGCATGGTTCGAGTCGAACGTCGGATGACCGCTGTCGCTCAAGGCCAGTAGGGCAATCAAGGTGGCTCCCGATCCGACGATTGCGGCGGCCCGCCGCAGCATCTCCTCGGCAATTCCGCCCTCGTAGAGATCGCTGATCAGGACCAGAATGGTCTCTGTCGGTTGGGTGATCTGAGATTGGCAGTAGGCGAGTGCCCGGTTGATGTCCGTGCCGCCGCCGAGTTGCACGCCAAAGAGCACATCCACCGGATCATCCATGTCATCAGTCAGGTCCACCACCTCGGTGTCAAAGACCACGAGCCGGGTGCGTACGGACCGCAGTGAGCTGAGCACCGCCCCGAACACGCTGGAATACACCACAGATTCGGCCATCGAACCGGACTGGTCGATGCACAGGATGATCTCGCGCTGCACCTCGGTGCTGCGCCGGGCGTAGCCGACCAGCCGCTCGGGCACCACGGTGCGAAAGTCGGGCTGGTAGTTCTTAAGGTTCGCGGCGATGGTGCGGTTCCAGTCGATATCCCGATGCCGGGGCCGCCGGGTGCGTGCCGCGCGGTTCAATGCCCCGGAGACAGCCTGAACCGTCTTAGCGCGCAGGCGGTCCTCCAATTCGCTGGTCACCTGCCGGACCACCGCCCTGGCGGTCTCGCGGGAATGCTCGGGGATAACGCGGCCGAGCCCGACGAGGGTGCTGACCAGTCCGATATCAGGCTGCACCGTGCGGAGCGTCTCCGGTTCGAGGAGAAGCTGCCGCAGGCCGAGCCGGTCCATGGCGTCGGCCTGCATCACCTGGACCACGGTGGACGGGAAATAGCCGCGAATGTCCCCGAGCCACCGGGCCACCCGTGGGCTGGAAGCACCGAGGCCGCCGGGTCCCGTTTTCGGGGCCCCGTACAGGTCCTCCAGGGCCTTGTCACGGCGGGCGTCAGCGGCCGAGAGCTCCACGCTTCGACCACCGTCCGTGACGATGCCGTCGGCTTCGTGCCCGCCGAGCACCAGTCGCCAGCGGCTGAGCCGGTCGCGGCCGTCACCTCGATCCGGGTTCGGGTCGGTCACGCTATCGCCTCCCATCCCAGATACCTGGCCATCGTGCGGATCGCAGGGCCCGCGCCTCTTATCTCAAGCGCGGTGGCGCCCGGGCTTTGCGCGGGCCCGCGTCCTCGGCTCACCTGCTCGCCGATCTCCCGCCGCTCCGGACGGCTGAAGGCGGAGAATGTCCTGCGCAGCAGGGGCAGGACGTCGTCGAAGACCTCGTCCCGCACACCGGCGACCCAGTCGTCGACGAGCTCCAGGAGGTGCTGGTCATGAATCAGCAGCACCGCGTCACCGGACAGGAGTCCGTCCAGCCAGGCGGCGGCCTCGGGCGCCGGCGTGGCGACCGAGAGCCGGCGGCTGAGCCTGGCCGCGACCTCATCCCGCTCCACCAGGCCCGCGTCCATCAGCAGCCGCGTGGCCCGTCCGGCGACGGACCCGTGGATCCGGTCTGAACCGGCGACGGCGGCCAAGGCCCGGTGCCAGTCGTCCAGGGGCAGCTCCGGCAGCAATGACAGGCCGTATTGCGCCGAGTCGATGGCGCGCCGCATGGCTGTCGCGGCGGCATCGTCCAGTCCGGCGCAGGCGGTAGGCAGGCCGACGCAGGCCCGCACCACCGTCGCGTCGAGGATCCGCTGTACGCCCGTGACGTCCACACCGCGCACATTGCCATACCGGCAGGTCCGGGCAAGCGGGGCTATCGTTTCCAGCAGCGGGACCACATCCTGCTGCACTGCGGTTCGCTCGGCCAGTACCGACACGACGGCGTTGATTCCGTCCGGCAGGTCCGCGAGCAGGCAGTTGGCGAGCAGTTCGCTGAGGTCGGCCAGGCTGCCCGCGGCCTGGGCGTGTTCCGCCACCCACGTCGCCGCCGCCGTAGCGATGGTGGTGCCGTAGCGGCTGGCGTCCACCACTGCGACGGCGAGTTCCGGCTGCCAGAGGAGGATCCAGGCCTCCTTGAACGTGCCGGTGGTACGCCCGGTGTCGGCAGGTGTGCCCCAATCAACACCGAGCAGTGCCAGCCGGTGCAGCAGGACCGAACGGGCCAGCTGGTTCGGTTTGCGGAGGTCGATTGTCAGGAACTCTTCCAGCACGCTGGGCTGCAGGCGCAGGCGACGCTGGGTCGCGGCGAGGTCAGCGGCCAGCGGGACGGTGGGCGTTGACTCCGGCACGCTTCCCAGTTCGTCGCCGACGGTGAGCTCGCGGTGCACGAGTGCCAGTGGGAGCGGTGAACCGTCACAGAGAACAGCTTGCGCGGCATCGTCCAGCTCCGTCAGGCCCGGGCTGGGGCGGCCGCGGACGGCGGCCAGGGCGCTGGCCAGCCGGCTGGCCTCCACCACGGAAGCCGTCGAGGCGTCGAGGTTTTCCCGGCGCAGGGTTTGCGCGACCCGGACCAGCCACGTGGTGGCCACATCAGCCGTGGAGTCATTGGCAGTCCAGTGGGCGAAGAGGTGCTGGTACCAGCCAGGCGCCGTGACGCCCGCCCCGTATCCGGTTTGCAGGCTGAGCCGACCCGACGTCCACGGCACCCACGTGACGGCGACCCTGATCTTGGGCAAACCGGCCAGCACCTTGTTGTCCGCCGCCGCCGGAGGAAAGCTCGCCGGAACCAGCGCGGGGGCGTGATAGGCCCCGCACACCACGGCGATCCGCGCGTGCCCGTCGCGGATGGCGGCACGCAGCAGCCGCCGCATCGCAGCTTCGCGCCGATTGTTCTCGGCGACGTCCGCGTGGTCGGCCGGCCGGTTGTCAACGGCGCGGATCTCCGCGATGGCTTCGGTAATGGCCGCGAACCTGTCGAGTGGGTCGGCAATGCGGTGCTCGACCGCGTCCTCCCACCAGCGCTCCGCGTCGCTGTACCCGGCTGCCTGGGCCAGCATCGCAATGGCATCCGGCCGGTAGGGCTGTTGCGGCGGAGCAGCGGGTTCGGCGTCGTCCACTGCTGTGTGCAGCGCGAAGCTGTTTGCTGCCGGCAGGTCGATCGTCCGCACGGGGGTTCCCGTCGACGCAGCCCAGCGGAATGCCACCCACTCCGGGGAAAACTCCGCCAAAGGGTAGAACGAGGCCAGCCTGGGCTGATCGGCCGCGTAGATGAGTGCCGCCACGGGCGGGACCATCGCCGGATCAGAGACCAGCGGGACAACCTGGTCGAGTTCGGGCGGGCCCTCGATCAGCACCAGGTCAGGCCGGAGGGTCGCCAGGGCCTCGGCCACCGAGCGCGCCGAACCCGGCCCATGGTGCCGGATTCCCAGGACGTGGACGTCTGTCATTGATCAGTTCGCGGACTCGAGGTCGCGGCAGGCCCGGTAGAGGTCCTTCCATTCCGGCCGGTTGCGGACCACGGTTTCCAGGTACTCCTGCCAGATCACCCGGTCCTGGACCGGATCCTTGACCACCGCGCCGACCAGGCTCGCCGCTACGTCCGCGGCGCGGACGCTGCCGTCACCGAAGTGGGCTGCCAGGGACAGGCCATTCGTCATGACCGAGATCGCTTCTGCCGTGGACAGGGTTGCCGATGGCGATTTGAGGGTGGTCCGCTGATCCTGGGTGAGGCCGGCGCGCAGCTCCCGCATCACCGTGACCACCCGGCGGATCTCAGAGAGTGCCGCAAGGTCGGCCGGGAGCTCGAGTGCTGCCCCAAGGCTCCGCACGCGGGTGGTGACGATCTCGACCTCCTGGTCCAGGCTGTCGGGCAGCGGCAGCACCACGGTGTTGAACCGGCGGCGCAGCGCCGATGACAGGTCGTTGACGCCCTTGTCGCGGTTGTTCGCTGTGGCAATGACGTTGAATCCCTTGATCGCCTGCACCTCCGCGTTGAGTTCGGGGATGGGCAGGGTCTTCTCGCTCATGATCGTGATGAGGGAATCCTGCACGTCAGACGGGATCCGGGTGAGTTCTTCCACCCGCACCAGGCTGCCGGACTCCATGGCCCGCATCACCGGCCCGGCCACCAGGGCCGCCCGGGAAGGGCCGTCGGCGAGCAGCCGCGCGTAGTTCCAGCCGTACCGCAACGCCTCTTCGGGAGTGCCCGCGGTGCCCTGCACCACCAACGTCGAGGTGCCCGAGATCGCCGCCGCCAGATGCTCGCCCAGCCAGGTCTTGGCAGTCCCCGGAACGCCGAGCAGCAACAGGCCCCGGTCAGTGGCAAGCGACGCCACGGCGATTTCCACCAGCCGGGACGATCCCAGATATTTCGGGCTGACCTGCGTGCCGTCCGGCAGCGTGCCGCCAAGGATGTAAGTGGCCACCGCCCTGGGGGACAGCCGCCAGCTCGGCGGCCGGGGTCGATCGTCAACGGCGGCCAGGGCCTGGAGTTCTCCGGCGTAGGCGGTTTCCGCGTGGGCGCGGAGAATCTCCGGGGCAGCAGTCTGGGCATCGGTCATTGGAAGGCCTCCGTCAGCGATTGTCGGAACGATTGGTATTGCACAACGTCACGAAACACGCGGCGCCGGGGGGCGTCGTCGTCGGAACGTTGCAGCAGGCGGCGGCACTGATCTGCGGTGCCGGGCGGCAGGGCCGTCGGCAGGAATCCCGACACCATTGCGGTGAGCTGGCCGCCGTTCTTTGCCGTGAGCAGCTCGAGGACCGCGGCGGCCAAGGGCGCGCCCCACGGCCTCGGCAGCTCGCGCAGCAAGGGGACCAGCGCCATAGGCTGTGCCGTGCCGCTGCGGATGTGGCGCAGGAGCGCGTCCTCCTGTTCGGCTGCCGGCAGGCAACCCAGCAGCCGCGCGTCGGTGCGGAGATCGAGCAGTGCGCGCACCCACACGGTGTCGGCCCGGAGGGCGGCGGCGGCGACAAGTGCGTCGATCACACGTGGTTCGCCGTCAAGCATTGCCAGGATTGCTGCCGGGCTGCGGCCGGAGACAGTTGTCCAGACGTCGAGCGGCGCACCGCGGATGATCGTGTCCAGCCGGCCCAGCCGGTCAGGTTCGCCGGTGCGCGGAGCCCGGGCAATCCCGTCCCGCAGGGCTGCGGCGTCCGGATCCGGTGGCAGGTCGATCTCGAACTGCTTGCGCAGTAACCCCTTGACGCGCAGCAGGGGCCTCAGCCGCGTTGCCATGCGGTTGGCGCGGGCACTCGTGGGGAGCCGGCCAAGGAGGTCGGCGGCGAGGTCCCGCACGCTCTTTGCCTTGTCGTCCAGCGCAATTTCGAGCAGGTCTTCGTCGGCGGGTTCGAGGTTGATCGCGAACGCGGCCAGATGGGCGGCTCGTTCCCGGGCGCTGAGGGCGTCCCAGTACGCGTGTAGCAGCCGGCGTGCGGCCGCCGGGTCCCTGCGCCGGAGCCGTTCCAGTTCGGCTGTTGCGTCAGCCATCGTCAGCTCGGCCCAGTCGTGCGTCGTCGCGGCATCCGGTCCGATAGCCTGCGGACCTGATCCTTTGGGAGCATGCCCCCTCGGCCCGGAACCCTGTTGCCTGAGGCCCTGAAGCCAGCGGCCCCGGGTTCCGATGACAAGTTGCATATGCTCCGCCACGGCTGGCTTGGTGTCAGCCAGGGCGAGCAGTGCCGGGAGCAACCGATGCGGAACCCGCCGTCCGGACGCAGCCGCGAACTGCAGCCAGTCTGTGACCAGCTGCGTCCGTAGTTCCGGACCAACCGGAGGCTGGTTGAGTAGCAGGTCCAACAGCCGCACGGCGTCAGCGGAGGCCTCCGGGGTATCGTCCGGTGGTGCCGGATCAGGCAGTTGGGCAGTGTCCACGACGCCGGGGCGGCGGGCAGCGCGGGTGACGACATCGGCCACGGCCGCCTGGTCGAGCAGCAATTCCTCGCGCGACAGGCCATCGGGCGGGCGGAACTCCAACTCGGCAGCTGGAACCGGTGGCGCGTGCCGCCCTGTGCCGACGAGCGCTGAGCTGCGGAGCTCTGCGGGCCACGTCATGGCGTCACCACCGCTCCATCGACGACGACGGACAGCGGCCGTACGCGGCCGTCCTCCAGTTCTCCAAACAGGTGGATCGGGTGGCTGCCGGTCAGCGCCAGCAGGGAGTCCGCGGGCGCGCCGGCCAGGGGGAGCGCGTCTCCGGCACCGTCCAGCAGCCAGCCAGGCTCACCCGGACAGACGCGCACCCCGGCGAAGAGCACAGGGTGGCGCCCGCGCCACGGCGAGAGCGCCACCGCAGCTGATTCCATTTCCAACGCCTGGGCAATGCTGCAGCCTTCACCGAGGCCGTCGGCCAATCCCCGCGGGGCTATCGGGCTGGTGAACATCGCCCGCTGCGGTGCGGAGCCGGGATACCGTGCGACGGTGACGTCCAACAGAGCGCCCGCGAGCTGGGGTGTCGCGAGTGCTTCACCCTGGGCGGCAAAATCGAGCACCAGCACCACCGTTCCGTCGGGTCCGCGCAGCCAGGTACGTTGCTGCTGGAGCCGACCGTCATCACTGCGGTGGGCACCGAGCACCAGCCACGGGCCGGGGAGGGCCTCTGAGGACTGGACCTCGGCCGACGCCGTTGCCCACCCTGCTGCCACCCGAAGGTCGGCAAACTCAGCGGGAGACAGTTCGTCCCGTAAGCTCCAGGCCTTGGTCATGGCCCACCAGCGGCCGGATCGCAGGAGCAGATGGTCAGCCCAATCGGCCCGGGCGTGGACATCCGAACCCATTGCCCGTACTTGTTCGGCCAGACCCGGCAGCTGCGCGTCGACCAAGCGTCCTGCCACGCCGTCCCACCAGGAATACGGTTGGTTGCGGGCGGAGGCCAGGCCGGTCCGTACAAGGTCCGTCAGCCAGCGGGAGAAGTCGGCGATCCCCGCATCCATCAGCGCCAGCCTGTCAGCGAGCCGCTTCGCCTGTGCGGCCGGATCCGTCTGCTGCTCCGACTGGCGGCGCTCCCGGGCGACCGCCCGGTCCGCCCGCTGGGCGGCCCATTCCTCAGCGAAGCCGGCAGTCTCCGAGCCGCCGTCGGCCAATTCCTCCCGGGCCCATAGAAGAAGCAGCGCCAGCGCGTGCTTGCACGGGAACTTCCGGCTCGGGCACGAACATCGGTATGCGGGGGCGGCGATGTCCACGCTCACCTGATAGGGAGTCTTTCCGCTGCCCTGGCACTTGCCCCAGACCAGGACGTCGTTGCTGCCTGTTTCGGACCATGGACCCGGACGGGTCAGCTTTCGGGCGGCTGCCAGGGAAGATGCGTCGGGCGCGGCGCTGATCACCTTCTCCTCGCTCCAACGCCCCATGAGGCACATTCTGCCTGAGGTCCCCGGCTCCGCAACAGATGCACGGCGGTGTGGCGGCCGGGCATCGCTTGACACGTCGCCGGCCGGCCCCCTGCTCAGGCCGCTGCCGCCGCCATCCGCAGCGCCAGCATTCCGCCGTCGAGGAGCCGCTGTTCGACGATCCGCAGACTGTGCCGGGATCCGTCCTCCGGCAACGTCTTTTTGCCCTGCCCGAGCACGATGGGGGAGATGAGCAGCACGTACTCGTCGACCAGGTCCTCAGCCATGAGCATCCTGACCAGTGTCGGGCTTCCCCACACGATCACGTTCTCCCGTTCGCGAAGGGCGCGAACCCGGCCGGGGATGTCGTCGGCGATGATCGTGCTGTTGTTCCAGTCCGCGCGTTCCAGCGTCGTCGACACGACGTACTTGGGCATTGCATTGAACTTGTCCGCGGTGAAGCTACCTGATCGCGACGGCCAGGCGGCGGCGAATCCGTCGTAGGTGATCCGGCCGAGCAGCATCGACTCGGCCCCGGCGAGCACTTCGTCGTTGAACGCGCCGGTGGCGTCGCTAAAGAATGGGCCCGACCAAAGGTGGGGCTCCTCGGCGACGTTATCGAGAGTGGTAAAGGCTGTAACGGTGAGCTTGCCCATGAAGATCTCCTTCAGCTGAGAGGCATCCCTTCGGCGCGCTTAAAGCCTAGCCACGGGCGTTCGACCGCGACAGGGGCCGCGAGCGCACCCCCGCGGCGTCGAAGAAGCATGCGTGCTGGACACAAAACGTGGAGATCCTTCGCGTTGCAACGCGGCCGTGTCAGGATCAGGTATGCCTCATCGCCTGATGCTTCTTGATACCGCGTCGCTGTACTTTCGTGCCTTCTACGGCGTGCCCGACACGATCCGCCGCGCCGACGGAACGCCGGTGAACGCCGTCCGCGGCCTGCTCGACATGATCGCACGGCTCACCACCGACTACGCTGCGACCCATCTCGTTGCGTGCTGGGACGATGACTGGCGTCCGCAGTGGCGGGTGGACCTCATCCCGAGCTACAAGTCGCACCGGGTCGCGACGGTGGTGGCAGGTGCCGCCGACGTGGAAGTCGTGCCGGACGCGTTGGAGGTGCAGATTCCGATGATCCGGCGGGTGCTCGACCTCGCCGGCATCGCCGTCGTGGGGGTCGCCGAGCATGAAGCCGACGACGTCATCGGCACCTACGCCAGCCACGCCGGGCTTCCCGTCGACGTGGTGACGGGCGACCGCGATCTCTTCCAGCTCGTCAGCGACGACCGCCAGGTGCGGGTGATCTATACCGCACGCGGGATGAGGAACCTAGAGGTCCTGACCGACGTCGTCGTCGTCGGAAAGTACCGTGTGCTGCCCGAGCAGTATGCCGACTACGCGACGCTGCGCGGGGATGCCTCCGACGGGCTGCCGGGCGTGGCCGGAATAGGCGAGAAGACCGCCGCCTCGCTGCTCGGCGAGTACGGCACCCTCGATGGGCTGCTCGCGGCGGCAGCTGACGGGGCAGGCGGGGTGTCCGCGTCCGTGCGGTCCAAGCTGGCTGCGGCGGCCGATTACCTGGAGGTCGCACCCACCGTTGTCAAGGTGGTGCAGGATCTCGACGTGCCCACGCTCGAGGAGGCGGGCGCTCAGTTACACCCCGTCGTCGGCGAGTCCCGCGCCGAACTGGAACGGCTCGCCACCGAGTGGAACCTCGGCGGCTCGGTCAGGCGACTCCTCGACGCGCTCGATCTTCGAGATCCATCGTCGTGAGGCGCAGCCAGAGCCAGGTTTCGGATGAACGCCGCGTTTTCGGCAGGCTCAGCGGGACCCGGTAGCCTCGAACAGCCCGGGGGAGTTGCGCTCAGGAAGCTACAGCGAGTTTCTCACCTGATGAACTTCGTAGCGTTCCCTGGATGGCATCCAGAGAGAGTGCGAGTTCGTCCGCAAGCGCAGCCACGATCATAAAAGACGGTGTTGCGATCCGACCCGTCTCGATCTTCCGGAGAGTCTCAGGGGAGATACCTGCACCAAGGGCTACCTGGACCAGGGTCCGTTCCCCGCGGGCATTACGGAGCATCTCTCCGAGGAGCTGCCCTGCTCGGATGTCTTCGGGGCTTAGCGGGACTCTAACCATCTTCCAAGAGTAGTACCGTTATAATAATAACGGTACTACTTGGAGGAACCATTGATTGAGCTGCTCACGCCTCGAGAAGTTGACGCGGCACGCGTCTCCGGCCAATTCGTGGCGAAGACCCTGTCGGACTTGAGGGAGAGAATCGCGCCCGGGACGAATCTCCTGGAAATAAATGATTGGGCAGCTTCGATGATCCGGGTGGCTGGAGCCCGCTCGTGCTATGTAGACTACGCTCCTTCATTTGGGCGCGGCCCCTTCGGAAAAGTCATCTGCACGTCCGTTAACGATGCCGTTTTGCACGGGCTCCCTTATGACTACGTTCTGTTGGATGGGGATCTACTAACCCTCGATTTCGCAGCAAGCGTTGACGGGTGGGTCACTGATTCCGCCATCAGCTTCGTTGTAGGGGAGTCCCAGGGGCCTGTGGACCGGCACATGATTGAAACCACGGAGAAGGCGCTTCTGGCCGGTATCCATGCCGCCCAATCCGGAGCGCGTCTTGGAAATATTTCCCATGCAATTGGCTCAGTGCTCGAATCAGCCGGCTTTGAGGTCAACGCCGAATTTGGCGGGCACGGTGTTGGAAGCACCATGCATCAGGACCCGCATATACCGAACATCGGCGCACCTGGACGCGGATACGTGCTTCGCCCCGGACTGCTGTTGGCAATAGAACCCTGGATCATGGACGGCACCAGCAAACTCGTTACAGCTCCAGACGGGTGGACCTTGTGCAGTTCCAATGGCCGCCGGACTGCGCACTCCGAGCACACGATCGCCGTCACGGAATCCGGACCCGTCATTCTCACACAACTGGCATGAAGAGCGGGTCTTAAACCGCGGGGGAGTGGCCCGCACCCGGTGCACCGCTTCCAAGAATGAAGCGACATCGTGTGAACGACGCAATGCTGGGTTCGTGAACCGACCTTGCCAGCCGGTGTGCTTGGAGCTCGGACAACGCATACTTCAGGATTGCGTCGTCATTGTCTCCTTCGACTTCATGAAGACAAATGCATTGCCGCTAGTCGATGATTCTGTTGCCCAGGGAGTTGTCGGATAGGCCCAGATCCCTGTAACGGCGCGGACTTCAGCGTCCGGGCACCCGCACACGGGGAAGCGGTATCACTGAGTCCCACCCTGCAGGGCCGGTAGTAGAATTACTTCTACTTTACATAATGTAGATTATCGGCGTTCTGTGAATACCTGGAAAGGGGTCGGATAAATGTCAGTCGAACCCTCTGAAGACGCCAGAATGATCCGTGTTTTCCGCTAACTCGCCCCAGTCCATGTTCGCGACGTTGAGCTTGTTGCCGATCGCCCGGAGTTCCCGGGTGACGCAACGAATCGGTGGTTTCGACTCATCACTGAGATCAACGACCCGGATCGGAAATTCCCCACCTGGTGCATCATCGGCTTCGAATGAGGCTCCCCATGCCAGGAAGGCTTAGGACGCCCCGCAACCGAACTTAGTTGACATAACTCGGCGCGGTTTGGTTCCATCCACCCCCATTCGTCCCACACCTACCCGCCGACGTAGGCCGCGAGATGCTCGCCGGTCAGCGTGAAGCGTGCGGCCACAAGATCCGCCGGTGTGCCCTCGAACACGATCCGTCCACCGTCGTGTCCGGCGCCCGGGCCGAGGTCGATAATCCAGTCGGCGTGTGCCATCACTGCCTGGTGGTGCTCGATAACGATGACAGATTTTCCGGACTCCACGAGGCGGTCGAGAAGGCCCAGCAGGTTCTGGACATCGGCAAGGTGGAGGCCGGTGGTCGGTTCGTCGAGAACGTAGACGTCGCCTTTCTCGGCCATCTGGGTGGCGAGCTTGACGCGCTGACGCTCGCCTCCGGACAGCGTCGTGAGCGGCTGCCCAAGGGTGAGGTAGCCGAGTCCGACGTCCACGAGCCGGTCGAGGATCTTGTGGGCCGCCGGCGTGCGTGCCTCTCCTTCCCCGAAAAATCCCTCCGCTTCGGTCATCGACATGGCCAGGACTTCGGCGATGTTGCGGCCTCCCAGCTTGAATTCGAGGACTGACGCCTGGAACCTCCTGCCCTCGCAGTCCTCGCAGGTGGACTCCACGGTGGCCATAACACCCAGTTCAGTGAAGATGACGCCCGCGCCATTGCAGGTGGGACAGGCGCCTTCCGAGTTGGAGCTGAACAGCGCCGGCTTGACCCCGTTGGCCTTCGCGAACGCCTTGCGGATCGGCTCCAGGAGGCCGGTGTACGTCGCCGGGTTACTGCGCCGGGACCCCTTGATGGCGCCCTGGTCGACCACCACAACACCGTCGCGGCCGGCCACTGAACCATGGATCAGGGAACTCTTGCCCGAACCGGCGACGCCGGTGACCACACAAAGCACGCCCAGCGGAACGTCGACGTCGACGTCCTTAAGGTTGTGCGTCGAGGCACCGCGCACCTCAAGCGTGCCGGACGGGGTACGCACGGATTCCTTGGCCCTGGCCCGGTCGTCGAGGTGGCGGCCGGTGATGGTGTCGCTCCCCCGCAGCCCCTCGACGCTTCCCTCGAAGCAGACTCTGCCGCCCTCGGTACCGGCCCCGGGGCCGAGGTCAACGACGTGGTCGGCGATGGCGATGGTCTCCGGTTTGTGCTCGACCACGAGCACGGTGTTGCCCTTGTCGCGCAGCTGCAGCAGCAGCTGGTTCATCCGCTCGATGTCATGCGGGTGCAGGCCGATGGTCGGCTCGTCAAAGACGTAGGTGACATCCGTCAGGGACGAGCCGAGGTGCCGGATCATCTTGGTGCGCTGGGCCTCTCCCCCGGACAATGTGCCCGCCGGCCGGTCCAGCGAGAGGTAACCCAGACCGATTTCGGCGAAGGAATCCAACAGGTGCCGCAGGCCCCTGAGAAGCGGCGCAACCGACGGCTCGTCGAACTCGCGGACCCACTCTGCCAGGTCGCTGATCTGCATCTCGCACAGCTCAGCGATGTTCTTGCCCTGGATCCTCGACGACCTGGCCTCGGGGCTGAGCCGTGTGCCCTCGCACTCGGGGCAGGCCTGGAAGGTGATGGCGCTCTCCACGAAGCGCCGCACGTGTGGCTGCATCGCCTCGACGTCCTTGGACAGCATGGACTTCTGGATCTTGGGGATGATGCCCTCGAACGTGAGGTTGATGCCCTCGACCTTGATCTTGGTGGGCTCGGCGTACAGCATCGTCTCAAGCTGCTTCTTCGTGAACGTGGCAATCGGCTTGTCCATCGGCAGGCCCATCCCCTCGAACAGCCGGCCGTACCAGCCGTCCATGCTGTAACCGGGAACGGTCAGTGCACCCTCGCCCAGCGACTTGCTGTCGTCGTAGAGCGCAGTGAGGTCGAAGTCGGAAACCGAGCCCATGCCCTCGCAGCGCGCACACATGCCGCCCAGGTAGACGGCATTCTGCACCACACTCTTTTCAACCCGGCCGCCTGCCTTCTCGGTGCTCATCACCCCGCTGGCCTTGCGCGTCGGCACGTTGAAGGAGAACGCCGTGGGCGGACCGACGTACGGCGTGCCGAGCCGGCTGAAGAGGATGCGGAGCATGGCGTTGGCGTCGGTGGCAGTGCCGACCGTGGAGCGGGGGTTCGCGCCCATCCGCTCCTGGTCCACGATGATCGCCGTCGTCAGCCCTTCGAGGAAGTCCACGTCAGGCCGCGCGAGGTTCGGCATGAAGCCCTGCACGAAGGCGCTGTAAGTCTCGTTGATCATCCGCTGCGACTCGGCGGCGATCGTGCTGAACACCAGCGAGCTCTTGCCGGAGCCGGAGACGCCGGTGAACACCGTCAGCCGGCGCTTCGGGATCTCCAGGCTGACGTCCTTGAGGTTGTTCTCGCGGGCGCCCTGCACGCGGATCAGGTCGTGGCTGTCGGCGACGTGCTCCACGTGCAATTGCGAGTCCGCCTGGGTGGCCATGCTCATCGTGTCTCCATCCGTTATTCGGGGGCCGCCTTCGTGGCATGCGCCGGCGTCGCCTGCCCCAATCTAACCAGCATTGTCTTAACAGCAAAGCTCGCTGAGAATGAACCATGACGGTCTACATGAGGTCCCTGGAAACTGCTGTCCCGCCCACCGTACTCATTCAGTCTGAAGCCCGCGATGTATTTGCCGCCCAACCGGGCCTCACCAGGCTGGGTTCCCGGCTGGTGAGCACGTGCTTTGATTCCGCCGCCATCGATACCCGGTACACAGCTGTCACTGAACTTACCAAGGACAGCCGAGCGGACGAGCCGAAGTTCTTTGACCCGGACACCGGCCTGGTGCTGAGCCCCAGCACCAAGGTCCGCAACGACATCTTCGGCCGCGAAGCCACCAAGCTCTTCGTGCAGTCCGCCCAGGCCGCACTGGATGCCTGCCCCGGAATCGAGGCACAGGACATCACGCATCTCGTGACGGTCTCGTGCACCGGTTTCTTCAACCCCGGACCGGACTACAAGATCGTCCGCGCCCTCGGCCTGAATCCGGCAGTGCAGCGCTACCACCTTGGCTTCATGGGCTGCTACGCGGCCTTTCCGGCGCTCCGTGCCGCCAAATCCTTCTGCGAGGCAGATCCCGACGCCGTTGTCCTGGTGGTCTGCGCCGAGCTCTGCTCGCTCCATGTCCGCACGTCCAACGATCCCGACACGATCATGGGCTCGGCATTGTTTGCCGACGGTGCAGCGGCGGCCATCATTTCCGCCAGGGACATTCCGGACGGAAACCCGCTGCTGCGGCTGGACCACTTCGAAACCGTCCTCACTCCTGTCGGTGAGGAATCCATGGCGTGGAACATCGGCGACGAAGGCTTCGAAATGGTGCTGGGGAACTATGTTCCGCACATTATTGACGACCACATCATAGGCGCGCTTGAACCCCTGCTTTCCCGCGATGAATCCCTGCGCGGACTCCCCTACCGGGATATCACCCACTGGGCCATCCACCCCGGCGGCCGGAGCATCCTGGACAAGGTGCAGTCCCGGCTCGAACTCACGGACGAGCAACTGGTGCCCGCCCGGGAGACCCTCCGCAACTACGGGAACATGAGCAGCGCCACGGTGCTCTTTGTCCTCAAGCACATCGCCGGGCTCCCGCCGCGGGATGGTGATGAACGGATCTGTTCGATGGCGTTCGGACCAGGCCTGACAGTGGAAACGGCGATGTTCACCAAGGTGCGCGCACCGCTGACGGGAGGTTCGCCTGAGGCAGCTGCCCGGGACGCGTCCGCCGTACCGGACGCCATACCGGGCGCCATACCGGACGCCACAGCGCGGACTGAACCGTCACTCATTTGATGGCCAACAGGGGCCCGCTGCGCGACCGTGACGTCCACGCGGTAGAGGAAATGGACCGCCCCGGCTGCGACCCGGCACGCCTGAACCGCACGTACGCGCAGTTCTCCGTGGTCAACAGGGCCGTTGCCGGCTGGCGCGGAATCTACCGGACGCACATCCGGCCCGTCCTGTCAGCCACTACGGTGACAACCCTGTTGGACATCGGGTGCGGCGGCGGGGACGTGCCTGTCCTGCTGGCTGCCTGGGCGGCCCGTGACCGGCGGAAACTGGAGATCACCGCCATTGATCCGGACCGCCGCGCCTTCGACTTCGCCCGGCGCCGTAGGCACACCCCCGGGGTGACGTTCCGGCAGGCGTCCACGGCCGAACTGGCCGGCGAAGGGCAACGCTACGACGTGGTCGTGTCCAATCACGTCCTGCACCATCTGGGCACAGCCGAGCTGCCGCAATTCCTCGCCGAGTCGGCGCTGCTGTCCCGCGGAACCGTCATCCACAACGACATCCGCCGCAGCCCCGCCGCGTACGCGCTGTTCTATGCGGCCTCGTGGCCGTTCCCCGGTTCCTTCATCCGGGAGGACGGGCTGACCTCGATCCGCCGGAGCTACACGGCCGCGGAACTCCAGGCTGCCGCTTCCCCGGGCTGGACCGTGCTGGCCCGCCCGCCCTTCCGCAACCTGCTGACCCTGAACCGGAAGGCGCGCGGTGATTGATGTCGTCGTGGTGGGCGGCGGACCGGTGGGACTGTACCTGGCAGCCCTCTTGCTGCAGCACGGCGTGTCAGTCCGCATCCTGGAGCAGCGCGCCGAACCGAACACCCACTCGCGTGCCATCGGCATCCATCCCCCGTCGCTGGAAGCACTGGACGGCATTGGCGTTGCGGCCGCACTGGCATCGGAGGGCGTGCAGATCCGACGCGGTGTTGCCTTCGGGGGCGGCGTGGAAGTGGCGGGGATGTCTTTCCGCGCTGTGTCCCGCCGCTATCCGTTCGTGTTGTCGGTCCCGCAGGCGCGCACGGAAGCCGTCCTGGAACGGCGCGTCAGGGAGCTGGACGGCGAGTCGATGCTGCGCGGAGCCACCGTGACGGGACTGCACGACGACGGCGCGAGGGTTGCGTTGGACGTCGTCACCGGGGACGGGGAGTCCCGGATTCACGCCTCCCTGGCCGTGGCCGCGGACGGAGTCCGCTCCACGGTCCGGCAGCTCCTGGGCATTCCGGTGCGGCTCAAGGACTACCCCGATTCCTACCTGATGGGAGACTTCGCCGACAGTACCGCGTTCGGCCCGGATGCGGCGCTGTTCCTGGAAGCCGCAGGGATCGTGGAGTCCTTTCCGCTGCCGGGACGAGTGCGGCGCTGGGTGGCGAGAATGCCTGCAGCCGGCGAAGACGCGCCAACCGCCCGGTCCCTGGCCGGGATCGTGCATGACCGGACCGGCGTAGCCGTCGACCCGGGCACCAATTCCATGCTGAGCAGTTTCGGGGTCCGTTCGCGCCTGGCGAAGCGTATGATCCACGGCCGCACGGCGCTCATCGGTGACGCCGCCCATGAAATCAGCCCGATCGGCGGCCAGGGAATGAACCTGGGCTGGCTGGATGCTGCTGAGCTGGTACCGCTTCTCCTCGGCCGGCTTGCGCACGCGGAGCTGAAGGCGGAACTGCAATGCTTTGAACGTCACCGGCTGCAGGCGGCCGCGAGGGCCGCCCGGCAGTCCGAAATCAACATGGCCCTCGGCCGGCCGCTGCCCCTGCCGCTGTGGCGTGCCCGGAACAGGCTGATCGGCTATGCGGCAAGCGCGCCGGCCATCAATTCACGCGTGGCCGCCCGGTTCACCATGCACTAGCGCACCGGCGCACTCCGCCCCTGCCTATTCCGCGTCCGTGTCATCGGTGAAGTAGCAGTCGTAACTGTCCTGGCTGGTAATCCGGCCGTCCCAGACCTCGAAGACCGACGTGGTCCGCGCCCGGATGGTCTCGCCGGCATCCCAGTAGCGGAGGTCCATCAGCAGCGTGGCCGACCAGTCGACTTCCAGCACCACACGGCTTCCTTCGCAGGTGGTCCGCCGAACGTCGAAACGCTGGCCGGACACCACGTGGCGGCTCTGGTCAGCACCGGCGAGCACCTGGTCGCGGCTGCGGGTGGACCCTTCAGGCGCAAGAATGTGCGGCGCTTCGACCAAGGTGAAGTCTCCCGCAAGGAAGGGGTCCACCTCCGCCGCGCCGCCGCCGGCCTCAATGGCTCGTACAAATCCAAGGACACAATCGAGCGGCGTCTGTTCAGTCATGCAACGAGGGTAGCCCATCACCCGGCGACGCCGCGGAGCCCTGCGCTTAGACTGCTGGCATGAACGGCGTCCTGCAGGCGCGGCGACGGCGGCACGCGGCTGCCGCCGTCGTTCTTGCTGTCCTGATGGCGGGCCCCGCCATGCAGGGCTGCAGCCCGGGAACGCCGGTCCCCGCACCGCAGCAGTCCGGCGATTCAGGCCGTCCCGACCAGGCGTCCGGGACGCCTACGCCGCGCGGACCGCTGACTGCCGGGCTCAACCAGTTCAGGGACAACTACGCCACGCAGATCATCGAGATCCAGCTCAGCAACACATCGTCCGTGCCCGTGACGGTCCTTGGCGCCGACGTGTCGAGCACCCTGTTCCCCGCGGGGGCCGCCTGGCAGGCCGGGCCGGAAGGTACCGAGGTGCCGCCGGGCCAAACCAAGAGCCTGCCGGCAAGGCTCCCCGCCCCCTCGTGCCAAAGTCCCGCCGAGGACGCCGGCGCCCGCACGGTTCCGGCCGAGGCGAGGGTCTCCGTCCGACAGGGATCCACCACCAGCACGGTGCGAATGGCGGCGGCGGATCCGTTCGGTGTCCTCGCACGGAACTATGCGGAGCTGTGCCTTGCCCGGGACGCCGGGCGTGTGGCCATGTTCAGCCTGGCCCCGGACCTGGAGGTCGCGGCGGATGCCCGTACCGCCGTCGTCCGCCTGACGGTCACACCGAACAAAGCCGGAACCGGAACAATCCGCGAACTGACCATCGAACGCATTGACGGAACCACCCTCCTGGCCGCCCCGCCTGACAGCCCATGGCCGAGCGGCGTGACGGTTGCTGCCGGTACCGGTCCCGCGGAGTTCCGCCTCCGGGTCCGCCCCGCCCGCTGCGACCCCCACGCCGTTGCCGAGGACAAGGTGGGGACGCTGCTGCCCCTGCTCGTGAACGTCAGCGGCAGGGAAGGCACCCTGAAGGTTGCCGCCGGGCCCGCACTCAAAGGGCAGATCCATGACTTCGTCACCGCCGCCTGCGGAGCGCACTAGGCTTTTCCCATGCTTCAAGTCGCGAACCCCACGCCGTTCAGCACCGCACAGATCCACGAGACCGTTCAGGAGATCCTCGCCGCGGGCGTCCTTCCGCCCATTGTCCAGGCCGGCCATCCCGTACTCCGGCAGCAGGCGGCCGTCTTCGACGGCCAGCTGGACAGCTCTGAACTCGCGGCGCTGATCGCACTGATGCGTCAGGTGATGCATGACGCACCCGGTGTCGGCCTCGCTGCGCCGCAACTGGGCATCCCCCTGCAGCTTGCGGTCCTCGAGGACCAGTACGACGTCGACGCCGAAACTTCCGCCGTCCGCGGCCGGTCACCGCTGGCGTTCTTCGCGGTCATCAACCCGTCGTACCGCGCGGTGGGCACCGGCAGCGCGGCGTTTTACGAAGGCTGCCTCTCACTCCAGGGCCTGCAGGCCGTGGTGCCGCGCCACGGGGCCGTGCGCCTCGATTTCACCGATCCGTCCGGAACTGCCCGCCAGCAGGAGTTCTCCGGCTGGCAGGCACGGATCGTGCAGCACGAGACCGACCACCTGAAGGGAATCCTGTACATCGACCGGGCGGAATTGCGCTCACTCAGCAACAACGCCGAATACGGTGCCCGCTGGGCGCATCCGGATATCGGCCTGGCCCGGCAGGAATTGGGCTTCCTGCCGGGCGAACCGGTCTAGCTAACGGCCCGGCCGTGCGCCCCCGGGTTGGCCTTGGTGGGCAGGTAGCGGGCCCACCACCGCAGGATCTCCTCGAAGCGCTGCTTCCGGTGGTGCGGGGTGCCCGACCGGGAAAGCTCGTGGTTTTCCCCCGGGAACACGAGGAATGCGGCGTCCACACCCTGCTGCTTCAGCGCCGTGAAGTAACGCTGGCCCTGCTCCACCGGGCAACGGAGGTCCTCTTCGCTGTGGATCACCAGCGAGGGCGTGCGCACGTTCCGGACCGTGGCCATGGGACTTTGGGCTGCCATCTGCTCCGCTGAGCTGCCGGTGTACTCGCCGCCGAAGAACCAGCCGATGTCGGACGAGCCGACGAAGCTGACGGGATCCAGGAAGCCGCGCTCGACGATGGCCGCCCTGAAACGGTGGTCCTGACTGATGGTCCACGCCGTGAGGTAGCCTCCGTAGGAGCCTCCCATGATCCCCAGGGCACCGCCGTCGAGCTCCTGGAACTTTGCCAGGGCGCCGTCGAGGAAGGACAGCACGTCCTGCATGTCCACGGTCCCCATCTTCTCCTTGATGGACCGCCCGTGGGCCTGGCCGTAGCCGGCGGAGCCCCGGGGGTTGCACATGAGTACCGCGTAGCCGGCGGCGGCGTAGACCTGGGCCTCATCGAACAGGGCTGCTGTGTACTGCGAGAAGGGTCCGCCGTGGATGTTGAGCAGGACGGGGTGCGGGCCTTTCCCGGGCGGCAGCACCAGCCAGCCGTGGACCGGATACCCGTCCGCGGCATCGAAGGTCAGCTCCTGCGGCTCGATGATTTCGGCCTGAAGCCGGAGTTCCGCCGAGAAATCGGTCAGCAGCCTCAGCTGGCCGTCCTCCAGCGCGGCCAGGTCCCCGGCGGTGGCTGCATCGGAGAAGCTGACGAACATGGCACCGCCTGCCGACGCGGCACCGGTGACAACCCGGTCTCCGTGAACCAGCAGCGAGTGGTTCCCCGTCGCTCCGAACTCCAGCAGCTCCACAGTGCCCTGGGCATTGTTCAGCAGCAGCACGGAATCGGGGCCGCGCAGCTCGAGGCCGGCCGCGGAACCGGAAACGTCCATGGTTTCCACGTCGCTCAGAACAATGGCGTCGCCACCGTCCGCAGGCATCACGTAGAGGGCGGTGTTCCGCGCCACGAAGTCCTGGCCTGATTCGCCAAGCTCCTGGGCCGTAAAGAATAGCCACTTGCCGTTCCTGGACTGGCGTGCCGCCCCGACAGTCTGGCGGCCGCAGTTGGCAGCCTTGACGGGTTCTGGCTCTCCGCCGCTGACGGCCACACGGTACACGCCGGTCTCAAGGTCCAGGTCGCGGCCCTCGTGAAGCGCGGCCACGAAGTACACGAACCGGCCGTCCATGCCGAACGATTCACCGCTGTGGTCCGTCGCGGCAAACGTGAGCTGCCGTGCCGACGGAAGCAGGGCTTCGGCGGCCAGCGTGTCGGTCTCGGTTTCTGCCGCCGCACTCTTGGCGTCACTCCCCGCGGCGGCCTTGAGGGCCCTGAGCGCGCGGCCCGCGGGCGCCACCCGCGGTTCGTCGTCCAGCTCGGGCACGTCCACGATGTACAGCTGGAGGGGTTTGTCGGCCGTGTAGCCGACGCCGTTCATCCTGTATTGATAGTCGGTGATGAGCCGCGCATCCTCGGCCCCCGCGGACACGCCGTCAAGCGTGCCGTAGCGGCCGTCGTCGGGCGTTCTGGCGCCGAAGACAATGCTGTGCGAATCGGGAGACCACGCAAAAGACGAGACGCCGAGTTTGGCGTTGGTCATGACCTGCGGTTCGCCGCCCGCGGCCTCCACAACATGAAGCTGTGGTTTGCCGTCGGCAGTTGCGCGGAGAAAGGCCAGCACCAGCCCGTCGGGCGAGAATGCCGGGGCCGTGTCGCGGAATCCGCGGGTCAGCCGGCGTGGCAGCTTTTCCGGGTCCAGCGGCACGGTCCACAACTGCCCCACATAGGTGTCGGCGTCGAAGTCTGGACGGATGACAGAGACCACCGCCCGGCTACCGTCCGGGTGGACGGCCGGGGCGGAAACGGACTTCAGCAGGGGCAGATGTTCTGGTTTCACGCTTGTGAGCCTAACGGCTCGCGCACAGCCTGTGAAATAACTCACTTGTCCCGCGGGGACCCCGGGGTACTGCAGCGGGAGGGCAGCCGCCATGCCGGCCCTAGGATTGGATTTATGCTCCCCGACGCTGTCCGCTCCCTGCTGTGCCCCGTCTGCCGGAACGGCCTGATGCCGGGCGGCGACCACCGGCTGGCCTGCCCTGGGGGTCACAGCTTTGACGCGGCCAGGCAGGGTTACTTCAATTTCCTGGTGGGCAAGGGAACCGTCTTCGAGGCCGATACTGCCGCCATGGTGGCTGCCCGGTTCGATTTTCTGTCCCGGGGACACTACCAGCCCCTTGCCGACGGGATCGCCGAGCTTGCGGCGCCCGCGTTGCAAGGGCCGGAGGCCGCGGTGCTCGACGCCGGTACGGGAACCGGACATTACCTGCAGAGGCTGCTGGCGGCGTTTCCCGCGTCCGCCATCGGACTGGATATTTCCAAGTTCGCGCTGCGCCGCGCGGCCCGGTTGAATCCCGGCGCCATCAACCTTGTCAGCGACGTCTGGCAGCCGCTTCCCGTCAGGGACGACGCCGTCGACGTCGTTACGGTGGTCTTCGCGCCACGGAATGCGGTGGAGTTCGCCAGGGTGCTCCGCCCCGGCGGGCGGCTGATCGTGGTGACGCCGCGGACCGGGCACCTTGCCGAGGTCGCGGGGCAGACCGGCATGCTCGGCATCGAGCCTGCCAAGGAGGAGCGGCTGGCCGCGTCCCTCGACGCGCACTTTGAGTCCCACTCGGTCCGGGAGCTCGATCTGGAGCTGCGGCTTGAGCCCGCCGACGTCGGCAACCTGGCCCTCATGGGGCCGGCAGGCCACCACCTGGACCGTTCCGCGCTGGACGCCATCGTCGCCGGCCTGGCGCCGGTCACGACGGTTTCGGCGCGGTTCCGAATCAGCGTGTTTGAACCCCGGAAGCAGCCGTCCGCATAACGACTTGGCTACTTTCGGAACGTGCCTGAGAGCCCCCTCCTGCGCCCCTCGGCTTCGGTCTAGGATGGAAGGACAGTTACTGAGGGCCTGCTGCCGCAGCTCCGGGGACGAAGGGGGAACGCATGTTTGAATGGCTTGGCGAGAACTGGTGGGCATTGTGGCTCACTGTTTTCCTGGCGTTTGCAGTGGTGGAGATGCTGACGCTGGACCTCTTTTTCATCATGCTCGGAGGCGGCGCGCTGGCCGGGCTGCTGGCCGATTTCGCCGGCGCCGATTTCTGGCTGCAGATCGTGGTCTTCTGTGTCGTTTCGCTCCTGATGGTCGTCTTCGTCCGACCCGTTGCGCTGAAGCACCTGAAGAAGGGGCCCGCGGAGCAGCGGACCAACATCGACCGCCTGATTGGCGAATCCGCCCTTGTTATGGAGACCGTCAGCACGTCCTCGGGCCTGGTCAAAATCGGCGGTGACGTCTGGAGCGCCCGCTCGGAGCAGGGTGTGCTGAACGCAGGACAGCGCGTGGTGGTTTCGGCGATCGAAGGCGCAACCGCCGTTGTGGCGCCACAGCCCGAAACAGCCGTGCAGTAAGTCGAGCAACAATCAATTTTCCGGCAGCCGCCACCGGCACCGGGCTCGCGGCGGGACACCGCCGCAAAACATGGCAAGACCACAAACTGGGGAATAGGTGATGTATGGATATCGCAGTCGCAATTGTGCTGCTGGTTCTCGTTGCGTTCGTAATTATCGTGCTGGTGCGTTCGGTGCGGATCGTGCCGCAGGCCCGTGCCGGCGTCGTGGAGCGGCTCGGGAAGTACCAGCGGACGCTGCTGCCCGGCCTTACCATCCTGATCCCGTTCGTTGACCGGCTACTGCCGCTCCTGGACCTTCGCGAACAGGTGGTCTCGTTCCCGCCGCAGCCCGTCATAACCGAGGACAACCTCGTCGTCTCGATCGACACGGTGGTCTACTTCCAGGTCACTGACGCCAGGGCAGCCACCTACGAGATTGCCAATTACATCCAGGCAGTGGAACAGCTCACCACCACCACGCTCCGAAACGTCGTCGGCGGGCTGAACCTCGAAGAGGCCCTGACCTCCCGCGACCAGATCAACGGCCAGCTCCGCGGCGTACTGGACGAAGCAACGGGCCGCTGGGGCATCCGTGTCTCCCGCGTGGAGCTGAAGGCCATCGATCCGCCCCACTCCATCCAGGACTCGATGGAGAAGCAGATGCGCGCAGAGCGGGACCGCCGCGCTGCCATCCTCACCGCCGAGGGCACCAAGCAGTCGGCCATCCTCACTGCGGAGGGCCAGCGTCAGTCCTCGATCCTTAAAGCCGAAGGTGACGCCAAGGCAGCCATTCTTCGCGCTGACGGTGAAGCCCAGGCAATCCAGAAGGTATTCGACGCAATCCATAAGGGCAACCCGGACCAGAAGCTCCTGGCCTACCAGTACTTGCAGACGCTTCCCAAGCTGGCCGAGGGTTCCTCCAACAAGCTCTGGATCATCCCGAGCGAGGTCGGTGAGGCCCTGAAGGGCATCGGCAACGCCCTGGGCGGAACCAATCCTGATCCCCGCACGGGTGGTCTGTTCGACGGCGACAAGGACTCCAAGCCGGCGGAAGCCCAGCCGAACGACTCGAAGCAGCCGCTGTAGGACAGCACGGCTCAGCGACCGGCAGGGGAGGTGTCCGCTTTGCGGGTGCCTCCCCTGCTTTTGACCGCTTTTGCCCCCGGCTTTACGCGCCGGGAAGCTAGCCCGTATAATGGGATATTTGTCCGGCTGGTTCAGACCGACTGGAACATTAAGGCTTAGCAAAGCGTTGCATCTATTGATGCAGGCAATGCAAACAGTAGTCCGTGGCGTGAGCTGCCCCGGCTAGCGCGGAGCGTGACTCCGTGAACCGACCAAAGGGAGAAATCATGAGCGATCGCAGCCTCCGGGGCATGCGTCTTGGCGCACAGAGCATGGAGACTGAATCCGGTGTTGAGCCGGCTCCACGCCAGCGGGTTGAGTACCGTTGCGAGGACGGCGAGCAGGTCTTCGTAACCTTCTCCTCCGAAGCCGAGATTCCCCCGGTGTGGGTTTCGAAGACCGGCAAGGAAGCCTTGCTTGTTGACGGCGAACGCCCCATCAACAGCAACGAGAAAGCAGTGCGCACGCACTGGGACATGCTCCTGGAACGCCGCTCGCTGCCCGAGCTCGAGCAGATCCTCGAAGACCGTCTGACCATTCTGCGCGAACGGCGCGGCGAACGGCGCTCGGCTTAGTCCGAAAGCGTCGGCGGCACGTGCCGGCCTAACGGCAACGTGCCAGTCTGACAACACAAAGGGCCGGGACCGTAACCTCAATTCGAGGTTGCGGGCCCGGCCCTTTGCTGCCTCTGCCTAGGACGCGGCTGATCCCCGGCGCGTGAGCTTGTTCCAGCGGGCGGTGAGCCCCCACTTGGTGACGTTGATCATGGCTTCCAGCACGATGTTGCCGCTCATTTTGGAGGCTCCGAGTTCGCGCTCCACGAAGGTGATGGGGCGTTCCACAATTTTCAGGCCCATCTTTGCCACCCGCCAGGCGAGGTCAACCTGGAATCCGTAGCCCACGGAGTCCACCTGGTCGAGGTTGATCTTCTCCAGGGTTGTGCGGCGGAAGGCGCGGTAGCCGCCGGTGACATCCTTGATCCTGACACCCAGCATGATCCGGGCGTAGGTGCTGCCGATCCGTGAGATTGCCTGCCGGTACAGCGGCCAGTTGACCACGCTGCCGCCGGGAACCCAGCGCGAGCCCATGGCAAGGTCTGCGCCCTCCTCAACGGCATCCAGGAGCTGCTGCAGCTGCTCAGGCTTGTGTGAACCGTCGGCATCCATTTCCACCAGGACGTCGTATCCGGCGTCCAGGCCCCATTTGAAACCGGCGATGTAGGCGGCTCCCAGTCCGGCTTTGCCTTCGCGGTGCAGCACGTGCACCTGGCTGTCCTGTGCAGCGATGCCGTCCACCAGCTGTCCGGTGCCGTCCGGGCTGTTGTCGTCCACCACCAGCACATCGGAAGCCGGGACGGCTGCACGCAGGCGTGCGAGTGTCTTGGGCAACGATTCGAGCTCGTTGAAGGTGGGGATGATGGTGAGGACACGCACAGCGAGGCCCTTTCCTTGATGGGAGCGGTCAACGCGCCATGAAGCTGAGCACGGGTGCCGGCTTTAAGGCGCAAGTCACCATTATAGGGAGTTCAGGTCTGCCGGGCGCGTCACACGGGCAAGCCGCGGGCAGGTCCACATGCCTCGGGCCAGTTTCAGTCAGATGCGATGTGCACCGGCGGAACTGTTTTCTGCTGCGAAGTGGACCTGCCCCTGGGACTGCCACGGCCTGGCCCGCCAGCAGGGCCGGGCTGGGCAACCCGCTGGAGAGTGACGTGGCCAGACGGAGTCCCTTGAAGGTGGATTCCGTCCGTTGCCCCAATGGTACGGACAGCCTCAACAGTGTCAACCCGCGTTTGACGTGCGGTTTTAGCCATTACCGCAGGTCAGGAGCATACGGCGCGCCGGTGGCTTTCCGGACTATGACCGCAGGGAGCCGTTTGTGAACAGCTCCTGCCCGTCGCGGACCGTCAGCAGGCAGACAGGATCGCTTCCCGTGTCCAGCGCCGGGAGCAGGGGGGTGCGGGCCCGGGGATCCGTACTCCAGGACTGCACCCGTCCGTCCGCAACCTGGACCATGAGTTCCTCCACCTCCCAGACCGCAAAGCTGGCGGGCGCTCCCGGCACCAGCTGGCCCGCCATCGGATTGCTGTACTTGGCTGCGCGCCAGCCCGCCCTTGTGTGGCCCAGGAACGCGGCCCGCGCCGAGATCCGCTGGTCCGGGTTGCTGTGCTCGAGGCAGGCACGCACGCTCGCCCATGGGTTCAGCGGTGTCACGGGGCTGTCGCTGCCAAAGCAGATAGGGACGCCTGCGGCGTAGAGGGAGGCGAAGGCGTTCATCCCACGCTCCCGGTGCCCCAGCCGCTCCTGGTACAGGCGCCCCGGACCGCCCCAGGCTGCGTCGAATACGGGCTGCATACTGACTGTTACCGAGTACTTGGCCAGCCGGCCGATGGCATCGGCATCGGCCATTTCAACATGTTCGAACCGGTGCCCGGCTGCCCTGACCCGCTGCTCCCCCACTTCCGCGGCTGCCCGGTCCAGCGCATCCAGCGCTGCGTCGAGTCCGGCGTCGCCGATGATGTGGAACCCGGCCTGGATTCCCAGCACTGAACAAGCAGCCAAGTGGGCAGCCGCTTCGTCCACGGACAGGTAGAGGCTGCCGCGCTCCCCCGGGGCGTCGCTGTAGTCCTCCCTCAGGGCCGCTGTGCGGGAGCCTAGGGACCCGTCAATGTTCAGGTCGCCCGCGAGGCCCCGCACGCTGGCTCCAAGGCCATCGAGGATGCTCCGGGCCTCGTCCGCGGACCTGGCCAGCTGGCCCCAATACGGAAGGACCTCAGGCACGGGCTTGCCGGAAGGATCCTGGCTGTTCCACCCTGCTGCGATCCGCAGGTCGGTGGTGCTGCCGATGTGCGGTGCCGCCATCTCGGCCACGGCCACGTACCCGTTTGCGGCCGATTCAGCCAGGGCGCGGCCCTGGTAGCTTCGCAGCACGCCATCCGGCAGCTGCCGCGCGGCACGCCTCGCCGACGTGTGCGCATGCCGTTTGACCTGGCCGCCGGAAGAGAAGCCGTCCAGGCCTGCCAGGCCTGCCGCTTCGGCCAGTGAGGACGACACGAGGGCGGAGTGGGCGTCCACGCGCGAAAGATACACCCGCCTGCCGCCGGAGGCACGCTCCAGTTCCTCGCGGCCGGGCAGGGCCTGGTCATCCCAGCGGCTTTCGTCCCAGCCATGGCCGAGGACGGTGGCGTCAGCGTCCGAACCGGCAGCGGCGGCGGCAACCGCGTCCAGGATTCCGGCCGCTGAACGCACGCCGCCCAGTTGCAGCGCGTCCAAGGCAATGCCGGTTTCGGTCAGGTGAACGTGTGAATCAACAAAACCGGGCGCCACCAGGGCGCCGCGCAGGTCGATGACCTCCATGGACGCATCTGCGATCGACGTTGCCGCCTGCTCCGAACCGACCCAGGCCACGGTGTCCCCGTCCACCAGCATGGCGGTGGCAAACGGGTCGGCAGCGGTATAGACCGAACCGTTGCGGTACAGCGTCACTTTGCGTTCTCCGGCCGGCAGGTCCGCCCGTGCATCAGTCATGTTGTGTGGTGCTCCTAAGCAGCCTTGAAGGTTATGGATGGTGCTGTGGTGTGCGGTGCTTCGCGGGACCGGCGTCCGGTCACACCACCGTGGAGTATGCCACCACGCCGCGGCGCACCAGGATGATGGCCTCCGAGCACAGCCGTGAAAGCCGGGGATCCAGGCCGGGGATCTTCGCCAGCTGGTCGAGGAGGTCAATGACCTGTTTGACCCACCGGACAAAATCGCCCGCTGCAAGGTCTGTCCCGCTAAGGACTTCCTGGAGGTGCCGGCCCTTGGCCCACTTGAAAATCGGCCAGACGAGTCCGAGTTCCGGCTCCCCGGTCAGCGGCAGTTTGTTCTCCTCCTCGGCGTCTTCCAGGACGGACCACTCACGGACGACAAGGTCGACGGCGGTCTCAAGCGACACGCTCGGCATCCTCGGCCGCAGCCCGCGTTCCTCCCGCTTGGCCTGGTAGACCAGCACGCTCGCGAGTGCGGCGACTTCCGTGGCGTCAAGGTCGCTGAATGCGCCCTGCCGGAGGGACTGGGAGATGAGGAGGTCCTTTTCACCGTAAATCCGGCGCAGCTTCTGGCCGTCGGCGTTGATGGTCACCTTTCCCGATTCCGAGGTTTCGAGGTAGCCGTAGCTGGAGAGGAGATCGCAGACCCGGTCGAATGTCTTGGCGATGGTGTTGGTCCGCCCCTGGATCTCGCGGACCAGTCCGTCGGTTTCGCGGCGCAGCTTCCACCAGCGCTCGGACCAGCGGGCGTGGTCCTCGCGTTCGCTGCAGCCGTGGCAGGGATGGGACCGCAGCGCCAGCCGCAGTTCGGTGATCTTCTTTTCCAGGTCGGGCAAGGCTGCGGACCGGCCGAAATCCGTGTTCCGGTTGCTGGCCGGGGACGGCGGCCGGTTTTCCCGGATCGCGTTCCGGACCGAGGACGCCAGGTCCTTGCGTGACTTGGGCACCTTCGCGTTAAACGACTTGGGTATCCGGACCCTGGTGACCGGGGTGATGGGCCCTTCGAGGTCCTGGATGCCAAGCCTGCGCAGCTGGTTGTCGAGGGTCAGCACGGCAGGCCGCGGCTCGCGTGAGTTATGGTCGGACCCCAGCACGACGGCGAAGCCAGGCGCCCTGCCCGTCGGCACGTCCACAACGTCCCCCGGCAGCAACCGGCTAAGTGAGTCCTCGGTAATGGACTTGCGCGCCCGTGAGGTGCTGCGGGAGGCGAGGTTTTCCGCGTCCGAGAGTTCCCGCCGCAGCCGTGAGTACTCGGTGAAGTCGCCCAGGTGGCACGTCATGGATTTCTGGAAACCGGCCAGGGATTCCTCCCTGCTGCGGACCTGCCTGGCAATGCCCACCACGGAACGGTCGGCCTGGAACTGGGCAAAGGAGGACTCGAGTATTTCCCGGGCACGCGGCCTGCCGAACTGGGCCAGCAGGTTGATGCTCATGTTGTACGTGGGACGGAAGCTGGAGTTCAACGGGTAGGTCCGCCGTGACGCCAGGCCAGCCACGGCGGTCGGGTCGGTTCCCGGCTGCCACAGGACCACCGCGTGGCCCTCCACATCGATGCCGCGGCGGCCTGCCCGGCCCGTGAGCTGGGTGTACTCGCCGGCGGTGATGCCAACGTGGGCTTCTCCGTTGAACTTGTCCAGCTTTTCGAGCACCACCGAGCGTGCCGGCATGTTGACGCCCAGCGCCAGGGTTTCGGTCGCGAACACCGCCTTGACCAGGCCCTCGACAAAGAGTTTCTCCACGACTTCCTTGAACGTGGGAAGCATCCCGGCGTGGTGGGCAGCCAGGCCCCGCAGGAGGCCATCCCGCCAGCTCCAGAAGCCGAGCACGTCCAGATCATCCGACGGAATGTCCTGGGCCGCTTCGTCAACGCGGCTGGCAATGATCTGTTGTTCCCGTTCCGTGGTCAGCCATAATCCGGCCGAGACGCACTGTGCCACTGCTGCGTCGCAACCGGCCCGGGAAAAGATGAACGTGATGGACGGCAGGAGGTCCTGCCTGTCCAGGCTGGCGATGACCTGCGGGCGGCTGGCTTTGCGGACGGGGCTCTGCTGGCCTCCCTGGGAGCCGCGGGTGTCCCCGCCGCGCTGGCCCTGCTGGCGGCGCTGGCTGCGTCCGCCGTGCCCGAAGCGGGCCCGCGAATTCATCTGGCTTTCGGTGCGCGCCATTGCCAGGAGGTCGGGGTTCACCTCGAAGCCCCGTTCCAGTGCAATGTTGACCTGTTCCGCCGTCGCGGCGGGATCCGATTCCCCGGCCGGGGCGATTTCGTCAAAGGTCGTTTCGCCGGCGAAGAGGTCGACGATTTCGCGTCCCACCATGACATGCTGCCAGAGCGGGACCGGACGGTGCTCGGAAACGATCACGTCCGTGTGGCCGCGGACCGTGTCCAGCCAGGCACCGAATTCCTCGGCGTTGGAAACGGTGGCGCTCAATGACGCCACCTGGACCTCGCTGGGCAGGTGGATGATCACTTCTTCCCAGACCGCGCCGCGGAACCGGTCAGCGAGGTAATGGACTTCATCCATGACCACAAAGCCAAGGTCATCCAGGGTGTCCGAATCCGCGTAGAGCATGTTCCGCAGGACCTCGGTTGTCATCACGACCACCGGGGCATCGCCGTTGATGCTGGTATCCCCCGTGAGGAGCCCAACGTTCTCCGGGCCGTACTTGCCGGCCAGCTCCGAGTACTTCTGGTTGCTCAGGGCCTTGATGGGGGTCGTGTAGAACGCTTTGAGGCCCCGCTCGAGGGCCAGGTAGATAGCGAACTCGCCCACGATGGTCTTCCCGGCTCCGGTGGGCGCCGCGACCAGGACTCCCTTCCCCTGCTGCAGGGAGTTGCAGGCCCGTCGCTGGAAATCGTCAAGTTCGAAATCCAGCGTCCGGACAAACGCGCCGAGGTAAGTGTTTGCTTCTGCGGTCCGTTCGGCACTGGCCCGATAAAGCTCGGACGGCGACTGTGGCCCGGTTGTGGAGGACATACTTCCAGCCTAGTGGGCTTGGGACTACAGTTTCCCCAGTTCGGAGCCGGGCGTTGCGACGTCGGCGGTCGCTTCAGTTTCGGCGGCGATCTTCGCAGCCTTCCGGTCCCGGCGCCGGTCATTGAAGATACAGAGTCCGATGGCGGCGAAAAAGAGTGCCAGCAGCGGGCCTGCGAGCAGGAACATGGACAGGGCATCCGCACCCGGCGCAGCGACGGCGGCAAGCACGAACACGAGGAAGACCGTGATGCGCCATGCCTTCAGGATGGTTTCACCCCTGATGATGCCGGCCATGTTGACCCCCACCAGGACCACCGGAACCAGGAAGGCGAGGCCAAGGAACAGGACCATGCGGGTGACGAAATCGACGTAGTCACGGGCATCGATGAGGTTGGAAAACCCTGCAGGGGTGAACTGCGTCAGGGCCCGCACCACCTGCGGCGTCACCATCCATCCCACCCACACCCCGGCAAGGAACAGCGGCACGGCTGCGGCCATGTAGCCGAGCGTGTAGTGCCGCTCCTTCTTGGTGAGCCCGGGAGTGATAAAGGCCCACAGCTGGTAGATCCAGATGGGGCTCGAGATGACGGCGCCGATCAGGAGCGACAGCTGCAGTTTGAAGTCAAACGGCGAGGCGATGCTCGAGAAGTTGACTGAAGACGTACCGCCGGTGTGCTCGGCGATCCGGTCAACAGGTTCCTTGAGGGCGCTCAATACGGGGTCGTAGAGGATCCAGCCACCGATCCCGCCAATGACAAGGCCAATGGCTGACTTAATGAGCCGGTTCTTGAGCTCCTTAAGGTGGTCCATCAGGGCCATCCGACCCTCGGGGTTGGATTTACGGCCCTTCGTCAGTGCCACTTCAGGTCAAACGCGGTTCGACGGCGGAACGTCGGTGCCGTCTGCGCTGCCCGTGCCGCTGGTTGAGTCACCGTTTTGCGGCCTGGACTGCGGGTGGTTGACGATCTTGCCCTCGACCGGGTCCGTGCCGTCCTTGGTCTCGGGTTTGCCGTCGTTCTTCATTTCCTTGACCTCGGATTTGATGATCCGCATGGACTGGCCGAGGCTGCGGGCCATGGCCGGAAGTTTGGGCGCGGCAAAAAGCAGCAGAGCCACGATGATAATAATCACGATGGGCCAAGGGCCCTCAAAGAGTCGTCCCACTGGAAGTCCTTTCCTCGAAATACATCCTACGTCTAACTGAATTCGATGTCGCGCAGCGCCTGTGGCTGGCCACGGTCCGCTTTGCGCTGAACGCGCCGCCGGCGGCGCTCTTCCCTGCGGGAGGATTTGGACGTGAGGTAATCATGTCTCATCTGCATCGGCGAGGCAAAAACTGCCGAACCCGGCACGGTCCGCTGCCCTTCGGGGGCCGTCCCCGGCTGCGGGGCCGGGTCGGTGATATCGGCAAGGGGTGCCCCGAACCGCTCGCCGGCAGCGCCCAGGTCCTTCATCGTGGCCATGAACTGGCGGAACAGCCTGATCCCCAACAGCACATAAAAGAGCAGGGAAACGGCTACGAGCGCTATCCAAATCAGGATCCAGGACCACCAAGGCATGCTGAGAAGTCTAACCGCCGTAACGGGACAGTGCTGCGACGATCCATTCCTGCGCGGCGTCGGCCAGCTCCGCCGGCTCCAGGATACGGACGGCGCCGCCATGCTGGGCAACAAACATGGGCAGCCAGCTGGTGCTGCCGAACCTGATCTCGGCAATGACTCCGCCGCCCGGTAGCGGTGCGGTCCGTTCGGCGTAATAGTCGTCCGCGAGGCCGGCGCCCTGGGGTGCCAGTTGCACCGTTACCAGTGTGTCGTCGTCGTTCGGGGTGAAGAGCTTGACGGGGAAACCCTCGGCGGGTCTCGCCGCCTCCGTCACTGCCCGTCCGTTCGGCGCCAGCCCCTCGATGCGGTCCAGCCGGAAGTTCCGGAGGCCGCCGGCGCTGTGGCAGTACGCCTCGAAGTACCAGGTGTTGTCCAGGGAGTAAAGCCGCAGGGGATCGACGTCCCGCTCGGACATGGAGTCGCGCTGCGCTGAAAAGTAGGTGAGGTGCAGCTGGCGGCCGTCGGCAATGGCCTGCCGTATCGTCGCCAGATGCGCCGAGTTCGCCGGGCCGACCTGGGGGCCGGCAATGGAGCCGGCCTTCAGGCCTTCCTCCCCCGCGGCGGCCATCAGCTTCACCGTTACGGACTCCAGCGCGCTGCCCTCCGCGAGCTCAGGGAGCCCGTTGAGGGTCTCCAGACCGGTCAGCAGGGCGCACGCCTCGTCCACCGTGAAGCGGACGGGACGATTGAGGTCCAGGTCCTGGGTGATGAAGACGTGGTCGTCTTCCCACTGGATGTCCAGGAGATCATCCGGGTAGCCCTCGGGCAGGCCGGAACATATCAGGATCCGCAGGTCGTCCTCCAGCTCTTTCCGCGTCACGCCGAAGCTGGAGGCCACCTCGCTGATATGCAGGCCCTGGTTGTGGACCAGGAACGGGACGAGCTGGAGCATCCTCTTGAGCTGGTCCTCGGACGTTCGTTTGCGCGGACGCTTCGCCGGCACGGTGTCCGGAAAGGCGACGGCGGGAGCCGGGGAGGCGGCGAAATCCGCGGCGGCCTTCAGCCTTCTGCGGACAGCGGCTGCCAGCTCCGCCGGCGCAGAGACCACCACGTTCGGGCCGTAGGAGGCCAGCTCTTCACCCAGTACCTCAGCGTCGCGGTACGGAACGCTAAGCCGGTCCCATCCGCCGTCGGGCATGCTGCCGCGCGCTTCGGGTGTGGGGGTTTCGGTGGCGCGCTTGCGAAGTCCCAGCAGCTTGCCTGCGGCCACGTCCACCAGGGCGGACTGCACCGGCAGCTCAGGAAGCGAATCCAGTTCGCTGCGGACGTTGAAGCCGGCCGGGGGCGTGTAGCTGTCCTTGTCGAGGACGGTCACGGCCGACGTAAAGCGGGACAGCCGGAAGAAGCGCTTCGCGGCCCGGTCCCGGTCGAAACCCACCAGGTACCACTGGCCAAATCGGCTGCCCAGGCCCCACGGTTCAACGGTACGGGTTTCCTCACGGCCGGTAGTGCCGGCCAGGTATGTGAAGCTGACGGGATGCTGGGCGTGCATCCCCGTGATCAGGTCCTCAAATGCCTGCCCGGCCGGTTTGATCCGCGGCTGGACGCCGGCCGGCAGTTCAGCCTCAGCGAGCCCGCCGGCTGCCTGCAGCTTGCGCATGGCATCCTGCGCCGCCGATCCCAGGGCAGCCCGCTCCCACAGCTGTGCAGCCAGGATGAGGACGGTGCATTCGGCGGAAGTGAGGCTTACATCCGGGAGCCGGTTGGACTCTTTGCCGATCCGGTAGCGCGTGGTGGCCGGGTCGTCGGAACTCCAGCCGTGGTCCATGACCGTCTCGACGTCAAAGCCGAACTGGCGGAGGTCGCTCTTGTCCCGCTCGAACATGCGTCCGAACGTAGCTTCGGTGCTGCTCGTGTCGTGGTAGACCTTTTCGCGCAGATCACTGCGCCGCAGCCCGTAGCGGGTGTTGAGCAGCGCGATGAGCAGGTTCAGGAGGCGTTCTGTACGTGAGGCGGACACCTTGGCTACGTTACTAAAGCCGCTGCGGCTTAATGCCGAAAGCGCGGCAACAAACGGAAATTTCCTTCCGATTGTTACCGCGCTCCCTGTGGCTTGCCCGGCGGGTGCCGGGCATTTCTCCGCTTAGCGGACTCCGACGAGGTCCACAACGAAGATCAGCGCTTCGTTGGGGCCGATCGCTCCGCCGGCACCGCGGGATCCGTAGGCGAGTTCCGAGGGGATTTCGAGACGGCGGCGGCCGCCGACCTTCATGCCCAGCAGGCCCTGGTCCCAGCCCTGGATGACCTGGCCCACGCCGACCCGGAAGTCCAGGGGAGCTCCGCGGCCCCACGAGGCGTCGAACTCCTCGCCCGTGGACCAGGCGACTCCGACGTAGTGTGCGGAGACGGTGTCGCCCGGCTTGGCCTCGGCGCCGTCGCCCTCGATGAGGTCAGTGATGACCAGGTCCGTGGGGACGTCCCCCTCCGGGAAGTCAATTTCCGGCTTCTGGCGGTCGAAATTGCGCTGTCCAAATGACATGTTTGCTCCTTTTTCTTGGATTGGGTTGGCTTACTTGACGCCGAGGATATCGACGACGAACACCAGATCGCCCTTGGCCTCACCCTGGCCGGCATCACCGTAGGCAAGGTCCTTCGGGACGACCAGGAGGACACGCGAGCCCACGTTCTTGCCGGCAAGGCCCTGCGTCCAGCCCTTGATGACGCCGGTGAGCGGGAAGCTGGCCTTTTCGCCGCGGTCGAAGCTGGAATCAAACTTGGTGCCACCGTTGAGGGTGACGCCGACGTAGTTGACGGTCAGCGTGTCGGTTTCCTTGACAGCCGGGCCGGTGCCCTTGATCAGGTCCTGCGAGACCAGGGCTGTCGGTGCCTTGACACCTTCGACGGAGATTTCCGGGATTCCCTTGTCGTTTTCCTTGACGGTCGGCAGTCCGGCGGGCGGCGTGACCGTTTCGCCTTCCGGCTTGTCGAGGACCTTCGGGGCGTCCTTGGCGGCCAGGACCTTAACCACCAGGAGCTGCGTGGGGCCAGCCTCGGCGCCTTCCTTGGCGGCCTGGCCCGGAACTGCAAGCGCAAGCTGCGAGCCGATCTTGGCGCCCACGAAGGCGTTGTAGATCACGGCGTTGCCGGTCTTGAGTGCATCGTTCAGCTCAAGGGGCTCGGGGTCCTTCGCGAAGGTGTCTTCGAGCGTGGTGCCGTCCTTGCCGCTGACGGCGAGGATCGAGATGTCGGCGATCTGGTTCGCCTTGAGGCGCTCTCCGTCGCCCTCGTTAACCACCTTGACGGTGGGTTCCTTCACATCAAGGGGCTTATCGAATTCGACTCCGGGTGCCTTCTTATCACCGTTGTCCGTAAGCTTCAGAGAGTCGAGCTTGGCGGTCTCGCCAGCAGACTGGCTGGTGGGCTCCGGGGCTGCAGGCGAGCCGCCGCAGGCGGTAATCAGCAGCAGTCCGGGAATGAGAATTGCTAGTAGTCGGCGCACGTAAGAACTTTCGTCGGGGCAAGATGGATGCGTTGCCGCCGATGAAACGCGGCAACGCAGTCTGTGGCCGCATAAACGGCCCCATCCAGAATAGCCCCTGAAGCTGGGTATCAGCCCATAGAGTCCAGGAGCGCATCGACGCGCTCGTCCACGTTCCGGAACGGATCCTTGCACAGGATCGTCTGGTGGGCGCGGTCGTTCAGCTTCAGGTGCACCCAGTCCACCGTGTAGTCACGGCCCAGTTCCTGCGCGCGGCGGACGAAATCCCCGCGGAGTTTAGCCCGGGTTGTCTGCGGTGGCGCATCAACGGCGTCCTTGACTGCGGTGTCGTCCACCACGCGGCGCACCGCTCCCCTGGCTTGCAGCAGGTAATAGAGGCCGCGGGTCCGCGAGATGTCGTGATACGTGAGGTCCAGCTGGGCAATCCGCGGCGCATCCAGCCCGAGTCCGTGCCGGTTCCGGTAGCTGTCCATCAGTTTCTTCTTGATGGCCCAGTCGATCTCAGTGTCGATCGTGCTGGTGTCTCCGCTCTCAATGGCGGAAAGCGTCCGTTCCCACAGGTCAAGGATGACGGGCACATGCTGATTGTGCGCACCGTGTTCGGCAACAAACGAGGTGACCTTGTTCAGGTACTCACGCTGGATCTCCAGCGCGGTCAGCTGCCGGCCGTTGGCCAGGCGGATGAGCGCCCTGCCGCTGAGGTCGTGGGAGACCTCCCGGATGCTGCGGATGGGGTTCTCCATCCGCATGTCCCGCATGATCACGCCGGCTTCGATCATCCGGAGGATCAGGTCCACGGTGCCCACCTTCATCAGGGCCGTGGTTTCAGACATGTTGGAGTCACCCACGATCACGTGGAGGCGGCGGTAGAACTCGGCGTCGGCGTGCGGTTCGTCCCGGGTGTTAATGATGGGCCGGGACCTGGTGGTGGCGGAGGAAACACCTTCCCAGATGTGGTCCGCACGCTGGGAGAATGCGAACGTGGCCCCGTGCGGGGTCTTCAGGATTTTCCCGGCACCGGCGATGAGCTGCCGGGTCACCAGGAATGGAATCAGGATTTCCGCCAGCCTCGAGAATTCGCCGCGACGGGGAATGAGGTAGTTTTCGTGGCTGCCGTAGGAATTGCCCGCGGAGTCCGTGTTGTTCTTGAAAAGGTATACGGTGCCGTTGAACCCCTCGGCGGCCAGCCGTTCCTGCGCTTCGTCGACGAGGTCGTCCAGGATCAGCTCGCCCGCGCGGTCATGGGCGATCAGCTGTCCCAGATCATCGCATTCGGCGGTCGCATACTCGGGGTGGGAGCCCACGTCGAGGTAGAGCCGGGAACCGTTGGTCAGGAACACATTCGACGAGCGTCCCCAGCTGACCACTTTGCGGAAGAGGTAGCGTGCCACCTCCTCCGGGGCGAGCGGACGCGAGTCCGGGCTCGAGTAAGAGATGCCAAACTCGGTTTCGATGCCGAAAATGCGCTTGTCCATTTTAGTTCTCCTCAGACAGCAGGGCGGCGATTTCGTCGTCGCCGAGGCGTCGGAAAGCCCGCCGGGATCCCCGGGTGCCCTCCGAATTGCGGTCCAGTACTGCCACCTCAAGGGCTGACGCGGGCAGCTCGCCCGCTTCCTTGTCTGTGACCAGTCCTTTCATGGCGAGCCTGATTGCACCGGAGAAGTTCAGTTCCCGCTGCCACCCGCCGTCCACGGTCTCGGCCACTTTGTCTGCCTGACCGCCCATCACAATGAAGCCCTTTTCGTCAGCGATCGAGCCGTCAAACGTCAGCCGGTAGAGGTGGTCGTCGGCCGGGCTGCCGCCAACTTCCACCACTGTAAGTTCCACTTCGAACGGCTTCTGCTCGGCGGTAAATACGGCGCCGAGGCTCTGCGCGTAGACGCTGGCCAGGCCCCTGGCCGTGACGTCTTCCCGGTCATAGGAGTACCCGCGGACGTCCGCGTACCGCACGCCCGCCTGCCGGAGGCTTTCGAATTCGTTGTACTTGCCGACGGCGGCGAAGGCGATCTTGTCGTAGATCTCGCCGATCTTGTGCAATGACGGCGACGGATTCTCCGCGACGAGGGCGATTCCCTCCTCGCAGCTGATCACCACGACGGACCGCCCCCGGGCAATTCCCTTCCGTGCGAAATCCGCACGGTCCTTCATCAGCTGTTCGGGCGACACATAAAACTGTTGCGTCATATCAGGCCTCCCGCCGTGCTGCGGTTCTGGCCTCGATGATGGTTCCGGCCACGGCAGCGAGATCATGGTCGGGGATGCGCCTGGCGCCGCTGCGGCCTACGGTGTAGACAACCGGCCACAACTGCCGGACCGGGTCCGGTCCGCCGGTTGCCGAGTCGTCATCCGCCGCATCGTAGAGGGCTTCGACGGCGACGGCCACCGCCTCCTCTTCGCTAAGTCCCGGCCGCCAGAGCTTCTTGAGGGCTCCGCGGGCAAACATGGAACCGGAACCCACTGCGTGGTGTTCCTGCTCCTCGTACCGTCCGCCGGTGACGTCGTACGAGAACAGGCGGCCGATGCCGGCAGGGAGGTCGAACCCGGCGAAGAGGGGCACAACGGCAAGGCCCTGCATGGCCATGGGCAGGTTACCGCGGATCATTGCCCCGAGCCGGTTGGCCTTGCCTTCGAGGCTCAGCAGCGTTCCCTCGATCTTTTCGTAGTGTTCCAGCTCCACCTGGAACAGCCGCGTGAGGTCGATGGCGATGCCCGCGGTGCCCGCAATTCCCAGGACCGAATAGCGGTCGGCGGGAAAGACCTTTTCAATGTGCCTGCTCGCGATGATGTTCCCCATCGTGGCGCGGCGGTCACCGGCCATCAGCACTCCCCCGCCATAAGTCAGCGAGACGATGGTGGTGGCATGCGGCACCTGCAGCGGCTGCGAGCCGGGGCCGGCGGCCGGGAATGGCTGATTGTATGGAAGTAAGCCGGGCCTGTTGCGTTGAAGGTGTTCAGTGAACGATGACGTCGCGTTGGCAGCTACCTGGTTGGCTGTTGTGTCCTGCACTGATGAACTCCTTCAACGTGGTGGGTCAACGTCTCTTCGACCGTCCGGGCTGCCGTCCTCCAATCAGGCGCTGGCAGCGTGAATCCTACTGGCCGCCTTTTTGAACGAAGGCCCGGACGAATTCTTCGGCGTTGGATTCGAGGACACCGTCGATTTCGTCCAGGAGATCGTCCACGCCCTGGGTGGCTGCCGATGCCTGGGCGTCCCCGGCTGCGGGTGGCGTTGCGGGGGCGTCGTCTTCGATTTCGCTTTCCCGTGACTGCGGCTGCTGTTGCTCCTGGCCTGCCATTTCCTTCTCCTTCTATCCGTCCCCGATGAGAGGGGACATCCTGTAAGCCCATATTGCCACGGCTTAAGCCGCGGTGGGGTGCTTTATGCCGGTGGCGGAGGCGGAGTTTGTCCGAGCAGTTCGGCCAGGAAGGATCCGGCGTCTTTGTGCCTGGCAAACAGGCCTCCTGTGAGGGCTTCGGTTCCCCTCAAGGGCTCCCGGGTAGGCACCCGTTGCAGCCTTCCGTGGCCGGGGACATCGAAGATGACCGAGTCCCAGCTGGCGCCCACCACATCCTTGCTGAAGCTGCTGACGCAGTGGCCGCGGAAAAAGGCGCGCGTGTCCGACGGCGGCTCCGTCATCGCCCGGGCGATTGTTTCGTCGTCGACGATCCTGTCCATCCGGCCGCGCGCAAGCATCCGGTGGTACAGCCCCTTTTCCGGCCGCACGTCCGCCCACTGGAGGTCTACGAGGCCCAGCCGGGCGTTGTTCCACTCCAGTCCGTCCCGCTGCCGGTAGCCTTCCAGCAGCGAGTGCTTGGCCAGCCACTCCACGGAGGATGCAGCGGCCGTGCGGTTGCTGTCCAGGTCCGTCAGCGTCGCCGCCCAGCGGTCCAGGAGGGCGTGGGTGTGTCCGTCACCGTCCACGGCGTCGCCCACCCCGGTGTCCTGGGCCAGTTTGGCCGCGGCTTCGTGGTAAATCCACTGCAGGTCCAGTGCCGTGACCCGGCGCCCGTCGAGGAGCCGGAGCGTGGCGGTCAGGGAGGTGTCGTGGCTGACGGCCTGAAGGGCTGCCACGGGCTCGTGGACCTCCACACGGGGAGCGAGGCCCGCCTCAATCAGGCTGAGCACGGCGGCCGTTGTCCCGAACTTGAGGTAATTGGCGGCCTGGCTGAGGTTCGCGTCACCGATGATCACGTGCAGCCGGCGGTATTTGTCCGCCGTGGCGTGCGGCTCGTCGCGGGTGTTGATGATCGGCCGCCGGATGGTCGTTTCCAGGCCGACCTCCGCCTCGAAGAAATCCGCGCGCTGGCTGATCTGGTAACCCGGCCGGGAGCTGTCCTGCCCAAGGCCCACCCGCCCGGCGCCGCACATGATCTGGCGGGTGATGAAAAACGGGGTCAGGCCCCGGACTATGTCGCCGAAGGGCACCGCACGAGGCATCAGGTAGTTCTCGTGCGAGCCGTACGACACGGACTTGTTATCCGTGTTGTTCTTGTAAAGGTTCACTGGCGGCAGCTGCGGATCCGCGGCCATGCGGCGGACCGCTGAAAGCGCCACGACGTCCCCCGCGGCGTCCCAGGCGACGGCGTCGCGCGGATTGGTGACTTCCGGGCTTGAGTACTCCGGATGCGCATGGTCCACGTAAAGGCGTGCGCCGTTACCCAGGACCATGTTCATGAGGAGTGAACCAGATTCGTCCTCGCCGTCCTGCTCCAGCTCCTCGCGTCCGTAGGCCAGCGCCACGGCTTCGGCGTCAAGCACCGGCGGCTGGTCGGTCAGCTGGCTGGGGTCCGCCTGGTTCCGTTCCAGGGTCCAGCCCCGGGCATCGTGCAGCGGTTCTTCATCCGTGTAGTCCCAGCGCGTTTCCGCTCCGCCAGCGGCGCGCTGCCGCGTCAGCTGGGCGTACGCCTGTATGACCCGGGCGGACATCATGGTCGCGTTGGCACCCGGAGCCGACGGCGCGTGGATGCCGTATTCGGTCTCCGATCCCATCACCCGCATCACGCCGCCGACCGGCAGCGGACCTCCTGGTACCGCTTCGCTGCGCGGCGTCACAGGTACTGGCCCGTGTTGGGCATTGTCTCGATGGATTTCCCGGGTTCCTGTCCTGCCTTGCCCTGGACGATGGTGCGGATGTAGGTGATGCGCTCACCCTTCTTGCCGGAGATACGGGCCCAGTCATCCGGGTTGGTGGTGTTGGGCATATCCTCGTGTTCGCGGAACTCGTCGACGACGGCGCGCAGCAGATGGTCTATGCGAAGACCCTTCTGCTGCGTGGTCAGCAGGTCCTTGATGGCGTACTTCTTGGCACGGTCCACCACGTTCTGGACGACGGCGCCGGAGTTGAAGTCCTTGAAGTACAGCATCTCGGTGTCCCCGTTGGCGTAGGTCACCTCAAGGTATTCGTTGGACTTTTCGGTGGAGTACATTGCTTCGACGGTTCGCTGGATCATGGCATCGACGGTCGCCTGGACGTCGCCGCCATGCTCCGCGAGGTCGGATTCGTGGAACGGCAGGTCCGTGGTGACGTACTTGTAGAAAATGTCGGCGGCGGCCTCGGCGTCCGGCCGCTGGATCTTGACCTTGACGTCCAGCCGGCCCGGGCGAAGGATGGCCGGGTCAATCATGTCCTCGCGGTTCGACGCACCGATGACAATGACGTTGTCCAGGCGTTCGACGCCGTCGATCTCGCTGAGGAGCTGGGGCACGATCGTTGTTTCGACGTCGGAGGAGATGCCGGTGCCGCGGGTGCGGAACAGCGAATCCATCTCGTCGAAGAAGACTACGACGGGGCTGCCGTCCGAGGCCTTCTCCCGTGCACGGGAGAAGATCAGGCGGATGTGCCGTTCCGTTTCGCCGACGTACTTGTCCAGGAGTTCCGGGCCCTTGATGTTGAGGAAGTAGCTCTTCAGGTCAACGTTCCCGGTGCGCTCGGCAGCCCTGGCGGCCAGGGAATTCGCCACAGCCTTGGCGATCAGCGTCTTGCCGCATCCCGGAGGGCCGTACAGGAGGATGCCCTTGGGAGCCTTGAGGCCGTGTTCACGATAAAGGTCAGGGTGCAGGAACGGCAGCTCCACGGCATCCCGGATCTGTTCAATCTGCGGCCCCAGGCCGCCAATGTCCTCGTAAGTGATGTCCGGAACCTCTTCAAGCACAAGGTTCTCCACTTCGGAGCGCGGAACCTTCTCCAGGGCGTAGCCCGTCCGGGAGTCGATGGAGAGGGCGTCGCCGACGCGAAGCTTTTCCGACATCAGGGCCCCGGAAAGGCGGATGACGCGTTCCTCATCCGCGCGTCCCACCACAAGGGCGCGGTCCGTGCCCAGCATTTCCTTGAGCGTGACCAGTTCGCCGGCGCGTTCATAGCCGAGGCCGGCCACCACCAGGAGTGCTTCGTTAAGAAGGACTTCCTGGCCGACGGCGAGCAGGTTCATGTTCACCAGCGGGCTCACCCCCACCCGCATCTTCCGGCCGGCGTTGAAGATGTCCACGGATTCCTCCGTGGCCGCCTGCCCGCTGTTACCGGCGGTGGGCTGCCGTTTGGGGTTCAGCTGCAGAATGGTGCCAAAGCTGTAGGGTGGCTGGCCTTCCTGGTCCAGGGCGTTCTTGAGCCGCAGGATTTCCGCTTTCGCGGTTTCCAGCATGCCTACCAGCTTTGAGTTGTTCTGCGTGGCGGCCGCAAGCTGGCGGTCAATGTGCCGCAGCTTGTCCCGGAGGATGTTCACCTGCCGGTCCGCAACCGAGAGTTCGTTGGCCACATAGCGGGCGTTCTCAGGTTCCACTGCCCCCGTGGTTTCGTCCGGTGTCCGTGAGGAGTCGTTGTTCGGAGTCTCCATCATGCATCAGCCCCTTCCTGCGCTTCTATTAAGACCTTAGCCCCAAGAAGCCGGGTACTGCTGGAGACATCCGAAATACGGACTAGTTCGTGACCTCCGGGTCATCCTTCACGTTGGTTCCGGCAATGGCATCGCGTGCGGCGCGGCGGAGTTTCTTGTCGGACACCGCTCGTTCGCCCACGGCGCCGGGCGTCCAGGCGTTGACGTCCTCTTCGTTGAAGTCAGTCTTGGACGGACGGCGCTTCACGGAGATGCCGGTGACCCCGTCCGCGAGCCTGCGCGTGACCAGCAGGAAGCCCGTGTGGGCGACCATGCGGTGGTCCGGCCGCACGGCGAGTCCTTCCAGGTGCCAGCCGCGGACCATGGATTCCCAGGCATCGGGCTCGGTAAACCGGCCGTCGGCCCGGATGGCCTCCGCCGTCCGGGACAGCTGGGTCACGGTGGCCACGTAGTTGATCCACACGCCGCCTGGGGCAAGCACGGTGGCTACGGCGTCGAGGCATTCCCACGGTGCCAGCATGTCCAGGACCACGCGGTCCACGGAACCGGGAGCCTCGCTGCGGACCACTTCCTCCTGGAAGTCGCCGAGGGATATCTTCCACGCAGGGTGCGGACCGCCGAAAATGGTTTCCACGTTGCCGCGGGCTATGTCCGCGAATTCCTCGCGCCGTTCAAAGGAGTGCAGGTAGCCGTTGTCTCCGACCGCACGCAGCAGCGAGATCGACAATGCACCCGAACCCACGCCGGCCTCCACCACCCGGGCGCCGGGGAAGATGTCCGCCATGGTGACGATCTGGCCGGCGTCCTTGGGGTAAACCACAGCCGCGCCGCGGGGCATGGACAGGACGAAGTCCGAGAGCAGCGGACGGAGCGTCTGGTACTGCTGGCCCACGTTGTTGGTCACCACGGACCCGTCCACCTTGCCGATGATTTCGTCATGGTTCAGGAAACCGCGGTGGGTATGGAACGCTCCGCCGATCTCCAGGGTGATCGTGTTCATCCGGCCGCGCTCGTCAGTCAGCTGTACCCGCTCGCCTTCCCGGAACGGACCTCGACGACGGGCGGCGCCGACCGGCAGTGCGCCGGTGGTGCCGGCGATGTCTGCGGTGTCGCCAAGCGTGATGTTGTTGGCGGCAGTTTCGCTGCTCATGGAATATTCCTCGCTTTTGTAAACCTGTGTGGCCGTGCATCAAGACGGCCGGGCACCAGTCGCCGGCCCGGGCGGCGATATTTCACGACCGGCAGGTAACTCTACCGGTTCCGGACCTTCGCGCGCCCGCTGCGGCGCATTTCTTTGCCTGTAATGGCCGTCACCACGGCCGATTGCCGGAGCAGGCCGGTCACTCTCCCGTGGTGGTCGACCACTGCGTACTCGCGGCCTTCGAGCTGGGCCAGGTACTGCACCAGCTCCTGGCCCTGGGACCATTCCGGCACGTAGGCTCCGACGCTGAGGGTGTGCGAAACAGCAGTGGCCGGCGTTGCTGCTGCGGCCTCGGCCGGAACGGAAGCGAGGGCGGCCCCGTCCACGATTCCTGCGGGCCGGCCGTCTGGTCCGCACAGAATGATGGCCGTTGCACCGTCCGCGGCAAACCGGCGGACATCCGCCACCGTGGAGGACTCCGGTATACCGACGGCGGGCTCGGCCAGTGCCGCGGCGTTGACCAGGTGCAGCCGGCTGCGGAGGCGCCCGTGCTGGATGGAGGCGGAAGCCCCCATCCAGAGGAAGCTGCCTACCAGCACCGTGATGAGCATAAGCGAAACGTCCGGGCGGTCACCCCGCAACAGCGGAAGCAGGACGAACCAGGCGGCCAAGGCGATGACGATGATCCGGCCGGCCCAGCCTGCTGCCACGGTGCCTTTTTCCTGGCTGCCGGTGGCTTTCCAGACGGCGGATTCCACGAGACGGCCGCCGTCGAGGGGAAGGCCCGGAAGGACGTTGAAAATACCGATCAGCAGGTTCGCCCAGACAAAAATGTTGGACAGGATGCCCGCCACGCCGGAAGGGTCCGATGCCAGGATGAGCAACCATCCCGCACCGGCCAGGAGGAAATTGGCTGCCGGACCGGCCAGGGCAACAAGGACGGAGCGGCCAGGCGTGGCCGTGAACCCCTCGAACTGGGTGTGCCCGCCCCACAGGTTCAAAACGATCTTCTCCGTGGGCCAGTGGAAAATCTTGGCAGTCAGGGCGTGGGCGAGCTCGTGAACCAGCACTGAGATGAGCAGCAGCAACGCGTAGGCGAAGGCCACGTAGTAGGCGGCAACACCCATGTCCGGGTACTGGTCTTCCAGTACAGGTCCGTACACGATGACAGTGAACGCTGCAATGATGAACCACGAATACGCCAGGACAACCCGGATGCCGGCGATGCGGCCCAGCGAGATGCCTTCACGGCGGCCGTTGGCGGCCTTCTGGTCTCCGCCGCTTGCTGGCTCAGTCAAGGCTGTGGCTCCGAACCGCTGCTTCTTCCAGCCCGAAGTCCCCCGCCGGGAATTCGATCCGCCGGACCACCAATTCCTGCAGGTCAGCCACTGTCCGTCCCTCGAGGGAATGCCACGTGGCCCGGGCCGGATCGTCCGGCAGCGGGACGATGTGTGGGATAGCCACGGTCATCACTCCGGACGCCATGGCGGCGGCGACGCCCGGCGCCGAGTCCTCAAGGGCAACGCATTCGTGGATGCTGAGGTCCGGGTCCTCCTGCTGCAGCAGGGCTACCGCCTTGAGGTATGCCTCGGGATGGGGCTTGCCGTTGGTGACGGTGTCCCCGGTGACCAGGAACTCGAAGTAGGGCTTCGGCAGGCTCGCCACGATTTCGCGCGCCAGCGGCGCCTCGGACATTGTCACCAGGGCGCACCGGACGCCTGCCTCGTGGAGCTGGTCCAGCAATTCGCGCGCACCGGGCCGCCACGGAACGGAGGTGCGGACCTTGCTGATGACCTGGGCCGTGAGTGTGTCGATGATTTCCCGTGACTCCAGCTTCACGCCGGCCTGCTGGAGAATGCCGGCCGAGAACACCAGGGACTGCCCCACCAGCTGCATGGCCTGGGCGTGGGACCACTGGCCGCCGTGGGCAGCAACGAGCGCGTGCTCGGCTTCGATCCAATACGGTTCGGTATCGACGATGGTGCCATCCATGTCCCATAAAGCGGCTTTGAGAAGTGGCTGGGAGGCTGAGGATCGCATGGATCCAAGTCTACGGTGCAGCAATCGGGCGCAGGCCTGCAGTACGCCCTTGGCGAATATCCTGCAGGATGCTGCGGAGTTGTCGCGGCGTCGCCGCAGTGCAGACGCGGAATCGACGCGGCTCGGCCAAGATTAGTGGCGCTTCATTTCATGCAACCGGCGGGGTCTTGGACGTAGGGTGAAGAAATGAATAGCTTCGAGGGAGACACCAGCGAACCGGGTGCCACGCCCGAGCCGGAGCGGCTGCTGCAGCCCGTGCCCGAAGGCCAGCGCATCACAGTGATGCTCGCCGCTTTTGAAGGCTGGAACGATGCCGGCGAAGCAGCGAGCGATGCCCTCCGGTACCTGAACAAACTTTGGGGCGGCAAGAAAGTGGCCTCGATTGACGCCGATGAATACTACGACTTCCAGTTCACCAGGCCCACCATCCGGCGGACGTCGTCCGGGGAACGCAAGATCAAATGGCCGTCCACGCGCATCTATAAGGCCAGTGCCCCGGAGGCGAATGTCGATGTGATCTTCGTCCAGGGCACCGAGCCGTCCTACAAGTGGCGGGCCTACACCGCTGAGCTGCTGGTCCACGCCGAGGCCCTGCACGTTGACTACGTCATCCTCGTGGGTGCGCTGCTGGCGGACGTGCCGCATAGCCGGCCCATTCCGGTGAGCACATCGACGGACGACAGCGTCCTGCGGGAACGGATGAACCTGGAGGCGTCACAGTACGAGGGTCCGGTGGGAATCGTCGGTGTGCTGTCTGAAGTGGCGCTGCTGGCGGGCCTGCCCACCGTATCCCTCTGGGCGGCCGTCCCGCACTACGTGGCCCAGGCGCCCTCGCCGAAGGCCCAGCTCGCCCTCCTGCACAGGATTGAGGAGCTGCTCCAGGTCCCGCTGGACACGCACGAACTGGCGGAAGAAGCGGATGCCTGGGAGCGGGGAGTGGATGAGCTCGCCACCGAGGACCCTGAGATTGCCGCGTATGTCCGGCAACTGGAGGAAGCGAAGGACACTGCTGATCTTCCCGAAGCAAGCGGCGAGTCCATTGCCCGCGAGTTCGAGCGCTACCTCAAGCGCCGCGGCAAGGATAAGCAGTAAGGCGAAGGCCGTACAAAAAAGCTCCGGAGTCCGGCGAAGATCGCCGGGCTCCGGAGCTTTTTCCGAAAAAGGCTAGAGTTCGACGCCGAGCAGGGAGTTCACGGCGTCACTGACCAGTGCCCCGTCCATGGCCGACGCGGCAACCGCCTGCTTCCGTGCCTCTGCGGCCCAGCGGTCCACGGCCGCGAGGGCGCCGGGGGCGTTGAGGTCGTCCGCCAATTCGGTCCGCATTTCTGCAACGAGGGCGGCTGCCGAGCCTTCCGGGGCCATGGCAAGCGCGCCGCGCCAGTCTTCGAGCCTGGCTTTGGCCTCGGCGAAGCCAGCCTCCGTCCAGGACCAGTCACTGCGGTAATGGTGGGCGAGGATAGCCAGGCGGATGGCTGCAGGTTCCTCGCCGTCGGCCCGCAGTTTGGACACAAGCACCAGGTTTCCCTTGGACTTGCTCATTTTTTCGCCGTCGAGCCCCACCATCCCGGCGTGGGCAAAGTGCCGGGCCAATGGAACGCCGGACAGGGAATACGCGTGGCCGGCACCCATCTCATGATGCGGGAAAACCAGGTCGGAACCGCCGCCCTGGACGGTAAACGGTGCCGGCAGGTACTTCTGCGCGATCACCGTGCACTCAATGTGCCAGCCGGGCCGGCCCTCCCCCAGTTCCCCGCCGGGCCAGCTGGGTTCACCATCGCGGGCAACACGCCAAAGAAGCGGGTCCAGCGCCTGGCGCTTGCCGCCGCGGCCCGGGTCACCGCCGCGTTCCGCAAAGAGTTCCAGCATTTCCGTTTCGGAAAGCCCGGACACCGAGCCCAGGGTCCACGCCCCGGCGTCGGTTGATTGCTTGCTGGCGGCTTCGACGTCGTAGTAGACGTCGCCGTCGGGCTCACCGGCAGTTCCCGCGACACGGTAGGCAAGGCCGAGCTGCAGGAGCCGCTCAATTGCGGGGACAATTTCCGGGATGGATTCGACCGCACCGACGTAGTGGTCGGGCGCCAGGACATTGAGTGCTGCCATGTCGGTTTGGAAGAGCTCGATTTGGCTTGCCGCGAGCTCGCGCCAGTCCACGCCTGTGGCGGTGGCCCGCTCGAGGAGGGGGTCATCGATGTCGGTCACGTTCTGGACGTAGGCAACGCGTTGGCCGCCGTCACGCCACGCGCGGTTCAAAAGGTCGAACGCTACATAGCTCGCGGCGTGGCCCATGTGGGTGGCGTCGTACGGGGTGATTCCGCAGACGTACAGTGATTGTTCACCCGCGGCCTCAAGGGTGCTGTAGGCACGCTCGACGGTGTCGAAAATTCGAACGGCGGGCATGCGGCCCGGGAGCTGAGGAACAGGGCGGGAGATCCAGGATTTCACAGGCCAAGCCTAGTGCTAGGCGCTGATGACATTGAAACCGAGCAGCAAATACAACGCCATGCCGAGGAAAATGCGGTACCAAACGAAGAGCCGGTAGCTGCGCGTGGAGACGAACTTCAGGAACCATCCGATGATGACGTAGCCCACCACGAAGGCGATCACCGTGGCCAGGGCCGTTTCCGGCAGGCCGTACGGACCGGTGATGCCGTCCTTGGAGACCACTTTGTACAGCTGGTAGAGCCCGCTGCCGAATACTGCAGGAATGGCCAGCAGGAAGGAATACCGGGCTGCGGCTTCCCTGGTATAACCCATCAGCAGGCCGGCCGTGATGGTTCCCCCGGACCGCGACACGCCGGGAATGAGGGCCATGGCCTGCGCCAGGCCGTACAGGATGCCGTGTTTGTAGGTGAGGTTGGTAAGTTCCCGTTCCTGGCAGCCCACCGTGTCCGCCACGGCAAGGATCAGGCCGAAGACGATCAGCATGGTGGCCACGATCCACAGGCTGCGCAGCACCGACTCGATCTGGTCCTGGAAGATCAGGCCGAGGACGATGATGGGAAGGCTGCCCAGGATCACCAGCCAGCCCATGCGGGCGTCGGGGTCGTTCGACGGCACACGCCGCGTCATTGAACCGGACCACGCCTTGATGATGCGCACAATGTCCCGCCAGAAGTAGACGATGACGGCCGTCTCGGTTCCAAGCTGGGTGATGGCGGTAAACGCCGCCCCCGGGTCCGCCGCATTCGGCAGGAACGAACCGACGATGCGCAGGTGGGCGCTTGAGGAAATCGGGAGGAATTCAGTCAGCCCCTGTACAAGACCCAGCAGGGCCGCTTCAAACCAGTTCACGTTTATAGACCCTACGTCATGAAGCAGGGTGAATCCCCGTAAGCTAACAGCTATGCAGCAGCGTTATGTCGGCAACAGTGGGTTGCGCGTGTCCTCACTCTCCCTGGGCACCATGTCGTGGGCACGGGAGACCGATGAGCAGGACGCGTCGGAGCTGCTGCGCACGTTCGTCGACGCAGGCGGAACCCTGATCGATACCGCCGCCTCCTATGCTGACGGCCAGGCCGAGGCCCTCCTGGGAGCCATGCTGGGTGACGTCGTCTCCCGCTCCGAAGTAGTGATTTCCACGAAAGCGGGGATCTCGACGTCGGACGGCCGGCGGAGCGTCGATACCTCGCGGAACGGCATGTTGTCCGGCCTGGACGCCAGCCTCGCCCGGCTCGGCACGGACTATGTCGATATCTGGTTTGCGCAGGCATGGGATGCCAACGTTCCTCTGGAGGAGACGCTGTCCGCCCTTGAGTTTGCAGTGCGCACCGGCCGCGCCCGGTATGCGGGTGTGTCGAACTTCACAGGCTGGCAGACCGCCAAGGCCGCGGCGATAGCGGGCTTCCCCCTGGTCGCAAGCCAGTCGGAGTACTCGCTGCTGCAGCGCAGGCCGGAAGCTGAAGTCATCCCGGCTGTCGAAGACGCCGGGCTTGGCCTGTTTGCCTGGGCGCCGTTGGGCCGCGGTGTGCTGACCGGCAAGTACCGCGGGCACATTCCGGCGGATTCGCGGGCGGCGCAGAAGAGGCTTGCCAGCTATGTGGAGCCCTACCTGGAGCAGCCTGCGTCCCGGATCGTGGAGGCAGTTGCGATGGCCGCGCGCGGACTCGGCCGGTCATCGATCGATGTTGCCCTGAGCTGGCTGCTGTCTCAGCACGGTGTGGCCACGGCGATTGTGGGCGCCAGGTCCCCCGTGCAGCTCAAGGAGATCTTGGATTCGCAGCTGACGCCGGTGCCGGCGGAAATCGCGCGGGCACTGGAAGACGTTTCTGCGGTGGAGTAGGCGGTCCGGCCGGCGCCGGGACCCTGGTCAGTCTTGGACGATTCCTCAGTCCTGGACGATTTCCAGGTCTTCGTCGTCTTCGGCGTCCACTTCATCGTCGTCGTCATCCACGTCGTCGATGACCTCCAGCGGAGTAACCTCCCCGTAGGCCTCGTAGAGGGAGTCGTCATAGACTTCAAAGGCATCAGCTACGGCAAAGAACGCCGCTTCGACCGTTGGGTCTCCCTCGCCCCGGCGTGCGGAGGCAGCGATCAGGTGTTCTTCCAGGGCTGTGGTCAGGGACTGAAGCGCGACACGCGGATCGATGCTCATGACTTCACGTTAGTCGGAAATGGACGAAAATGGAGAGCAATGAAAGAACATTTTCTGAGCAGTTCAGTCCAGCGGGAGCGGGACTACGCGAGGCAGTACGAGTATCTGGTACTGACGGTCGGCCCTGAGGATTCGCTGCCGGAGGCGCGCCGCCGCCTGGTCGAACATTCCGAATACGGCAAGTGGGAGCTGGAGCGCAGCCGTCTCTACGTGGGCGGCGGCAGGCGCTTCTGGCTTCGCCGCAAAGTCATCCAGGTCCAGCGGACTGTTTAGCGGAGTCCAGCGGACTGTCTGGCGGCGCCCGGCGGACCGTTTAGCGAAGCCCCTGGTCAAGTACAGCCTCCCAGTGCCCAGCGGCTGCTACGGCGTCTCCAGCGGCCCCAGCCAGGCGTTGGCCACGGTGTTGTGCGCTGACTCGTCATCGGAGGGGTGGAACATCCCGGCGAGCACGTCACGGTAGAGGCGTTCCAGTTCGGTTCCCCGGAAGTAGCTTGATCCCCCGGATACCCGGATTGCCAGGTCGACAACTGTCCGCGCCGTTTCAGTGGCCCGGACCTTGAGGCCCACGAGCTTGGGAAACCACTGGCTGCCGTGGTCCACCAGCCCGTCAATGTCACGCGACAGCTCGGCTAGCTGCGGGTACAGGGCGTCCATCGCCATGGCGGCCTCTGCCACCTTCCACCGGATATCGGGGTCCTGGGCGTAGCTGCGCCCCTCATTCTTGAAGGACGTACGCCGTTTGGCCGCCTCCACACCCAAGGCCAGCGCCCGTTCGCCGATGCCGGTGTAGACAGCAGCCAGCAATGTCTCGAAGCAGGCAAAGATCGCGAAGATCAGCGGATCGGAGTTCGGCCCCACCGGGAGCTTGCGGAAGATACGGTCAGCGGGCACGACGACGCCGTCCAGCACGGTGGTGTTCGACTGGCTCGCCCGCATGCCCAGGGTGTCCCAATCGTTGAGGATTTCATAGCCTGCAGCGGCCCTGGTGATGAAACCGTGAATCAGTTCGCCTTCGCCTTGCCGGGCGGAGCTGTCCTTGCCGAAAATCCCGAGCCTGGTCCAGGCAGGAGACAGGCTGGTGAAGATCTTCCGTCCGGTGAAGCCGTAGCTGCCGTCAGCGTGCGGCGTGGCAACGGTCCGTGAATCGAAAAGCACGGAGTCGTTGCCGGCTTCCGAGTTTCCGAACGCGAAAATTTCGCCCTGCGCCGCCTCCCGGAGGACAAAATCGAGCGAGGAATCGCCGCGCGCGGCCAGGACCTGCGCGACGCCGGTCCACACCAGGTGCATGTTGATCGCCAGCGCGGTGGCCGGGGCCGCCGTCGCCAGCCTCCTTTGGAGCTGGGCTGCCGCTGCAAGGCCCAGCCCCAGTCCGCCGTCGGACGCCGGCACAAAGATCTTGAGGTAGCCCGCCGCGGCAAGTTCCTCCAGATCCTCGGTGAAGAAGCTGTTCTCCTGGTCATAGCGGGCGGCACGGCCGCGGATCCGCTCCAGCAGGGGCTCGGTGAGGATCTGGTCCGGCGTCATGGTTTGGCTTTCATGGGCTTGGGCGACGGGGGGCTCAGTAGTTGGTCAGCAGCCTGTCCAGCACCCTGGCCCCGAACTTGAGGGAATCTGCCGGCACCCGCTCATCCACGCCGTGGAACATCCCGGTGAAATCCAGTTCATCGGGGAGCTGGAGCGGGGCGAAGCCGTAGCCGGTAATGCCGAGCCGGCTGAGGGACTTGTTGTCCGTGCCGCCGGACAGCGTGTAAGGAAGCACTTTGGCGCCGGGGTCTTCGGAATGCAGGGCATCGATCATGGAGTCCACCAGGTTTCCGGCAAACGGGACCTCGAGTGAGACGTCGTTGTGGACGTAGGAAACTTCGACGCCGTTGCCCGCGAGTTCCCGGACGATTTCCAGGACCTGCTGCTCCTGGCCTGGCAGGGTCCGGCAATCGACCAGGGCCTCGGCGGATTCGGGGATGACGTTGTGCTTGTACCCGCCTTTGAGGAGGGTCGGGTTGGTGGTGTTCTGCAGAGTGGCTCCTACGAACCGCGCCACGGTTCCCAGCTCCTTGAGGAGCTTGTCCGGATCGTCCGGATCGAATTCGACGCCTGTGAGTTCCGTCACGCCGTCCAGGAACTGCCGGGTGGTGGGTGTCAGCTCCACCGGCCACTGGTATTCGCCGATGCGGGAGACCGCGCTGGCGAGGCGGGTGACGGCATTGTCATTGTTGATCTGCGACCCGTGGCCTGCGCGGCCGTGGGCCACCAGCCGGAGCCAGGAGAGTCCCTTTTCTGCGGTCTGCAGGAGATAGGTGCGCTGGCCGCCGATGGTGGCGGAGAAGCCGCCCACCTCGGAGATCGCTTCGGTGGCTCCGTCGAAGAGTTCCCGCCGGTTTTCGACGGCGTAACGGGCGCCGTAGGTGCCCCCCGCCTCTTCGTCGGCGAAGAATGCGAAAATCAGGTCGCGCTTGGGTTTACGCCCCGTCCGGGCAAAGTTCCGCATGACGGAGAGGATCATGGCGTCCATGTCCTTCATGTCGACGGCTCCGCGACCCCAGATGAGGCCGTCCCTGAGCTCTGCGCCGAAGGGGTCAACTGACCACTGCTCCCGGAGGGCGGGCACAACGTCCAGGTGCCCGTGAACCACCAGGGCGCTGGCCGAGGGGTCCTCCCCCGCAATTCGGGTGACGACATTGGCGCGGCCCGGCGCAGATTCGAAAATCTCTGCCTCGAGGCCCACTTCGGTGATGAGGCCGGCCGTGTATTCCGCAGCCGCACGTTCCCCCGGTCCTGTTCCGTCACCGTAGTTCGAAGTGTCGATCCGGATCAGTTCCTGGCAGATCCTGACAACTTCATCCTCGGGGCGTACTTCAGTCATGTTTCACTCCTCGTGGGGGCGGCTTGATTGCTGGTTTCAGCCTACCCACAAGCCCCCTGCAACCCCCGATTATTTGTTTCCGGAAAAGTCGTGCTAGAGTCTTTCTCGCTGCTTCGGAGAAATCCAAAACGCTGAAAGGCGGAACGGATCCCCGAATTACCACCTGCGCGGGTGGCGGAATGGCAGACGCGCTAGCTTGAGGTGCTAGTCCTCGAAAGGGGGTGGGGGTTCAAGTCCCCCTCCGCGCACAAGGGAAAACCCCTGGAATCCACGGATTCCAGGGGTTTTTTTCTGTCTCCATTGCGGCGGCAGGTTCCAAAGTCGCAGATATGGACGTTACCGTCCGGTGACGAGCCGGCCCCGGCACCGTAAGCTGGTCTCCGCGGTGGAGGACCGCCACTTGGCGGTTAGACACGAGTCCTTTGCGAGTTGCTGGCGGTTAGAATCGCGGAACGAAATGCCTAGGCTGAATTCAGGTCACAACGCGGTGACCGGCCACCCAGGAGACACCATGACGCCAGTCCACAAAGCCCCACCGTTTGATGTTGAGCTGGGCTCAACACTCGCTGCGTTGGGTGATCTGCTCAATCCCACGCTGACGCCCGACATGATTGCCGGGATGCGGGGTGGGCCCCTCACGGCATCCATTGAAGAGCAGCTGGCGGGCCACGCCGTGTCCCACCAGGAGCGGACAATCCCTGGCCCTGACGGCGCTCCGGACCTCATTGTTTCCATCTTCACCAGGACCGATCACGTCCCCGGCGGACCGGGGATCTATCACACGCATGGCGGTGGCATGGTGATCGGCGACCGCTTCCTCGGGGCGGACATGCTCATTGAATGGGTAGAGCTCATGGACGCCGTTGCGGTGTCGGTTGAGTACCGCCTGGCCCCCGAAAATCCCGACCCTGCACCTGTGGAGGATTGCTATGCGGGCCTCGTCTGGACGGCCGGGCATGCGGAAGAGCTCGGCTTCGACCCGGAGCGCCTGATCATCGCCGGCGCGAGTGCCGGCGGTGGGCTCGCCGCCGGGGTGGCCCTCTTGGCGCGGGACAGAAGCGGGCCGACCCTGGCAGGCCAGGTTCTGATCTGCCCCATGCTCGACGACCGCAACGAAACGGTCTCCAGCTACCAGATTGATGGCTTCGGGTTGTGGGACCGTACCAGCAACGACACCGGTTGGGATGCCCTGCTCGGCGACCGGCGCAAGACGCCGGAAGTGTCCGTTTATGCGGCGCCGGCCAGGGCAACTGACCTCTCCGGCCTGCCGCCCGCCTTCATCGATGTGGCAACGGCAGAAGTGTTCCGCGATGAAGTGGTTGCCTACGCCTCGGGAATCTGGGCCGTAGGAGGCGTTGCCGAACTGCATGTGTGGGCGGGCGGATTCCATGGCTTCGACATGATCGTGCCGCAGGCCGCCCTGTCGATCCATGCCCGCGACGTACGAACGAAATGGGTTCGCCGCATCCTTGGCGCCTGACGGGGCGGTGTCGGAGTACCAGTTTCTGGGCGGAGTAAAATTCGGATGACGAGTAACTCAACGAGCGGCAGATATGCAGGGATTGGTTTGGCGCCTCAAAGCGCTTGACCCTGAGGCGTCCGAAAGCCTCAAGGTGATCGCGTACTTTGATGCGCTCGTCGACGGTGACGCTAGTGCCCAGGTGCTGTTGAGTGGCGCTGCAGTGTTGAGCGGCTGTACGGCCGGATATGCGGTGGACGGCAAATCCTTACGCGTTGATGCCTCCGGTACGAGAACAGGCCCCGGCGCTTCCGAGGGATCTGGTTCGGACAGTGCCAAGGGACCCGACGGTTGGCCCGGCCACGATTTCGGCGCTGGCGGGCGGGTCTGGATTGAGCGGTCCGGGACGGCCTTCGTCAACGACGAAATGATCCTGGAGCGGGTGGCGATCGCACTCGGAATCTTCTTTGACCGCACCAGCCCAGTGGCCGCTTCCCGCAGGGCCGTGGAGGTGCTCATCGATGCTATGGCACCTCTCGACAGGCGGATGGACGCCGCAGCCATGCTTCGCCTCGACCGTGATACGGCCTATAGGGTGGTGGCCGTTCCCGCATCCGCCGAACTGCGCACCACCCCGAGCGCCGTGATTTTCACGGTTGTTGGCCCGGTGCGGGCATTCGTCCCCCGGGTTCCCGCAACTCCACAGCTCGGCGACGCACAGCTTCCGGCGGGGGCCGGATCGCGCTCAGGGGTTGGCCTGGCCATGGAACCAGGCGTGCTCCACCGCTCGTGGGCATCTGCCCTGCTCGCCCTGCGCCTAACGTCCGAGCGCCAGCCCCGGCAGCTCGCAGACGACCTGGGCGGTCTTCTTGTCTTAGCGGAAGCAGCCGATTCTTCCGCATACCAAACCCCTGACCTCACGGCGCTCACGCGCCTCGTGACGCAGCACCCCAAAGCTCTCAGGTTGCTCGAATCCCTTGCCTCCGCCAACAGCCTTCGGGCTGTCGCAGACGAGGTCGGCCTTCACCACTCCAGCGTTCAGGCCCGGGTAGCTGATTATTCGACGGAGCTCGGTTTTGACCTCCGCACAGCGCCGGGACGGGTACGCCTATCGCTCGCACTGACCCTGCATAAGCTAGCCACGACCACGTTCGCCCTTTAAGTTGCGGACATCGCCCTCGCTGACTTGCTGTACTCCGACCCTTCAGAGAACCATGACGGGTCTGATGGCTGAGCCAGTTTTCATGTCTTCCGCTGCCTGGTTGATGTTTTCCAGCTTGTAAGTGGAAATCAGCTTGTCCACGGGAAAGCGTCCGCCCTCCATCAGAGCCACGATGGCTGGGATGAGCGATTCGATTTCGCTGTCGCCCAGGGTGATGCCCTGGACCCGGCGGCCGGGCATGATGAAGTTGACATCCACGGCGGCTGTGGCACCGAACGCCGGGGCGCCGACAGCCACGATCTGGCCTCGTGCCGCCGTTGAGAAGACTGCCTGCTCCAGGACCCTGGTATTTCCGGTCGCCTCGATGGCGGCGTCCGCTCCCCCTCCCGTGATCCTCTGGATCTCGGCCGGGACATCCTGGATCAGCGATGCGTCAATCGTGTGGGTTGCTCCAAGCTCGCGGGCCAGCTCCAGGCGCGATGGAACCCTGTCCACGGCGATGATGGTGACGGCCGGGGTGAGCACCGCGGCCATGATGGCCGAGAGGCCGACGGCTCCGACGCCGAACACCACAAGGCTGGAGCCGGGTTTGGGCTGGACGGCGTTCCAGACGGCACCCGCACCGGTCTGCACGCCGCAGGCCAGCGGTGCCAGTTGCTCAAGCGGGAGGGCGGTGTCCACTTTAACGATGCTGCGCTCATCCACCACCGCCATTCGCGCGAATGATGACTGACCGAAGAAGTGACCACCGAGGGATTCCCCGCTCCTTGAGATCGGGGACGTTGCGTCGTTTCTGGCTCCGCCGATCAGGTTCGCCGGAAGCCACGTGTCGCAGTAGACCGGATGACCGTCCCGGCAGTTGCCGCAGGCCCCACAGGAGGTAAAGGACAGCACGACCCTGTCGCCTGGCTGAACGCGGGTGACAGCAGAACCAACCTCCGCGACAATGCCGGCCCCCTCATGCCCAAGCACACCCGGCAGGGGAAACGGCAGGCCTCCCCCGGCAACGGACAGGTCGGTGTGGCAGAGGCCCGCCGCTTTGATGTCGACAAGAACTTCAAGGGGCTGCAGATTATCGAGCTCCACGGACTGGATGACGAACTCGGCGCCGGCGGATTCAACGACCGCGGCTTCGGTGGTTACGGGCATGGCTTGCTCCTAGTCGGTGGCGATGATGACGGACTTTGTCCGGGTGTAGGACTCCAGCGCTTCGGGCCCGTATTCGCGTCCCCAGCCGGAGTTCTTGACGCCGCCGAAGGGAACGGCCGGGTCAAGCAACGCCCAGGAGTTGACCCAGACGATGCCTGCGTCCAGTTTCGACGAAACCCGGTGCGCCCGGGCGATGCTCGATGTCTGGACACCTGAGGCGAGGCCGTACTCGGTGCTGTTAGCCAGTTCGATCGCTTCCTCGTCCGTATCGAAGGGCTGGACGGTGAGGACCGGCCCGAAGATTTCTTCCCGTACGGCCGGGGAGTTATTGCCGAGCCCGGCGATGACCGTCGGCTTGTAGAAGAATCCGCCGTTCAGGTCCAGGGGTTCCCCGCCTACGATGATCTCGCCGCCTTCGGCCCTGGCGGCGTCGACGTAGCCGGCCACCTTTTCCAACTGTTTGCGGCTCGCCAACGGACCCATGACTGTTTCCGGGTCGCTAGGGTCTCCCACCGGCACACCGGCGACGCCGCCTTTCAACATCCCCAGGACCGTTTCGTAGATTGGCCGTTCCACCAGCAGCCGGGGGCCGCCCATGCAGAACTGTCCGGAATTGAAGACGAAAGCTCCGATGACGGTGCCGATGGCCTTGTCGAGATCGGCATCGGCGAAGAGGATATTCGCGGCGTTGCCGCCCAGCTCAGCGGTGACCGGGCGGAGATTCTGGCTCGCCAGGGCTGAAACGTGCCGGCCGACTTCAGTGGAGCCGGTGAAGGCCACCTTGCTGACCTCCGCGTGCGCCACCAGGTGGTCGCCAAGGCTTCCTCCCGATCCTGTCACAACGTTGAATACGCCCGGCGGAACACCGGCATCAGTGAGGATTTCGGCCATGAGCAGCGCACTGAGCGGGGTGTCGCCCGCCGGCTTATGCACCACCGAGTTCCCCGCCGCCAGTGCGGCGGCAATCTTGGTGCTGGAAAGGATCAGCGGGAAGTTGAACGGGGTGATCGCCGCGACAACACCCAGTGGTTCCTTCTTCGTGAACGCATGCGCCTGCAAGGGTGTTTCCCGGACGGAACCGTCCAGTTGCTGTGCCATTGCGGCGACGTACTCGTACTGGTCGGCCGCCGTCGCCACGTCCACGACGCGGGCAAATGTGATGGGCTTTCCGACGTCGGTGCTTTCGGTGAGCGCCAGTTCCTCGGCGCGTTCACGGATAAGAAGCGCTGCCTTGTTCAGAACGCGTGAGCGTTCCCGTCCGCTGAGGCCGGACCATCGTCCGTCGGCGAACGCGGCTTTGGCCGCATTGACTGCGGCATTGATGTCCGCCGTTGTTCCGGCGGCGACGGTTGAGACGACTGCACAGGTAGCTGGGTTGATGATGTTCGCCGTCCCGCCGTCGGACGAAGGCCGCCATTCGCCGTCGATGAACAACTGGCCCCTGGTGACGGCGCCCGGAAGCGTGGGCGATGGGGTCCGGAATTCCTGGATAGTCATTTTCTCTTGAACTCCCTTGTTCGCGTGAATCTCAGACCGGGCGCTCACTCCGAGCAGGATCTGATGTGATGTGGATCATGATTCACGTCACTAAAGGGGCAGGCAACGGGCTTTTGCGCGATTTGGACAGTGCGAGCTACAGCCCGGGTAATTCCGTTGATTTCTTCAACGTTTGCGAGGGGGATTCGCCGAAAGTCTTCGCAAAGTGGATAGCGAACCGGCCGGCGTGCGGGAACCCCCAGCGTGCAGCGACGTCGCTGACCCGAGTGGAGGCGGGAGCCGAAAGAAGTTCGCTACGCACCCGACGGAGACGGATGGTGCGTAAATGGTCCATCGGCGTTGTGTCCAGGTGCTTCCGGAAGCCCAGCTGGAGAGCCCGCGGGCTGACAAAGGCGCGGGTGGCCAGCGCCTCCAGTGTGATGGGCAGGTGGGCGTTGGACTCCATAAATTCGATGGCGCGCCGGACGGCGGCAGATCCAACAGCCTCAGTGTCCCCTGCCAGCTCTTCGCTGTAATTGTTGGGCGCGGACAGCAGCAACCCCCGCACGGCGTACTGGACCGCGGCCTGCGCCATTAACGGCGCGGTCACCAGCGAGTCCGGATTGCGCAGGCCGGCTACCAGCAGTTCCACGGCCGAACGCCATTCCTTTCCCCTGTGGGACGTCAGGTCAAAAGAACCCTCGAAGGCAACTTCCTGACGGGCGGAGCGTCCGAGTAGCGCTTCCAGTTCCTGATGCAGGACGGACGTGGGAATCTTCAGCCCGAGCAACTGCGTCGGCTCGGACCAGCCCTGGATTCCAGTCGCGCGAACGGGTCCGTGGATGGCTGCGACAGACGGGCTACCCAGCACTACGTGGTTTCCTTGGGAAAACCTCAGCCGGCCGAACCGGGGAAAGTTGACCTGGTAGGCGGTTTCCAGGTCGCCGGTGGTGATCTTGACCGGCGTGCCGTACTCCAGCAGGCCAACGGTCACCCCCCGCAGGTTGATGGCATTGACGCGCCACTGAAAACCGGCAGCTGAACGGCCGATGTCCAGCCGGTGAGGGTACCAGACGCGTCCGCCCAATTCCGAGGCCTCATCGGGGGCGTTGCTGCTCACAGCAAGGCGGATCGGGGCCGCTTGGGCTCGATCGTCAGCTGCGGGATCCGCTGTGTCGTGCATGCGTCAACTACAGCACGGCGCTGGAACGGGGGGCAAGGGGACCGTTTCTCGCTCAGCTCAGGGAACGTCAGCGCCGCCGCCCGGCGCAGGCGAGGCACAGTCAGAGTTTGGCTGCTTCGAAGTCGATGACGGTGAAGTCCAGGCCGGGGATGGTTTCCGCGCAGGTCAGGTGGACGGAAGCTCGGTCAGCTGTTCCCGGGTTCGCGGCTCTGCAGCCAGCGGTCATAGATGGCACCACGCTCCACCAGAAGCTTCGTGGCTCGCAGCATGAGGGCTCCGACCAGCGGGGTCCAGACCGAAAGCATCGCGGTGATTGGAATGACATCAGCGGCCATTCCCCTTGGGGCAAGGAACGTCGCTGCGAGGAGGATTGCCGCCATGAGGACGTTTGAGGCGATAGCGGCGGGCTTGTTGATGCGGATCGCCTGCTCTGCCCGCCACACATCCATCGATGGCTTGGGGATCTTGCGGCTGAACCGCTTAGGCGCAGACGCAAACCATCCCAACCCGGCAATAGCACCGCCCAGGACAGTCATGAAGACCCCTGTTTCTGGGTCATTGCCGGTGATGGCCGAGGCAAGAACGTAAGCAGTCCCCGACGCGGCCAGGATAGCTCCGTATGACCACGAGCCCAGAACCCAGGTCCGGCGCTGGGCGTATGCGAGGGCATAGTTATCCGGGGTGGCTTCGGTGGCGGCTTTCAATGTTCCTCGCTCAGGTGTCGCGGTCATTCGTTGGGGCTGCAGGGCACGTCCATCTTGCCACCACTAGTCAGACTCCGAGTGCCGTCGGAATGATGGTTCGGGACGTACGCCGCGCCTCAAGAGGCCCCTACTTGGCTGCGGGCAGTGTCGTGCCGGCCCGCAGGCCAACTTCCATGTCCTTGGTCACCCCGAAGACTTCTACTAGCACGTCCTCTTTTCGCTGGATGTCGGTGACCGTGATGGAGCGTGCTGCCTTTTCGATCCGTCCGACCGGCATGCCGTTGATGGCGATGGCCCAGGAGTCGGCGGAGGGTCGTCGGATTCCCAGGTCACCTTGATTTCACTGACCCCGTTCACGGTGGAGAGCACCTCGGCCTGGACGTCTTTCGGCGGGGCCAGCTGCTGATGATAAGGCTTCGTGCTGACGTGAACCGGGATCCTCAGGACGTGTGTGCTGCCGATCGGGTTCGAGACCCGCAGAGCCAACTCTCCCTCGAACTCGTCCGTATAGGTGTGCTTGAAGACAGGCTCCGTGGTGCTCGCATCGTAGGTGCTGGGTGGAAGCGGCATTCCTACTGCCACCAGTGGGACTGCACGGCGTAGTTTCATGATCTCCCCCATCGATCTGTGCTGTCACTGACAAGCATGCACAGAAGCGCGCAGGAGCTGCGCACCAGCCCTGCACAGCCGTAATGAAACCGTCGGCTCGCATCCAGTCGGTCGTCGTACCGCACAATAGCTTCAGGCCGGCCCAATCCGCCGCCCAGCCCAGAGTGCACAAATCGAAGGATTAGCACTCCGGGCATCCACATTGGGGGAACAATGAGCAACGCATACCATCTCGCTGACGGCTCACCGCGCTACGGGCACCGTACCGAGGCACCCCCACCGAGCAGGCAGCACCCGCCGGGGCCGTCCGCGTCGAGGAGACAGCCGAAGGCGCCGCACTCCTGGGCCTGGACGACATGGCCGCCGCCATCGACCGCCGGCTGGCCAGTTTCTGGGCCGACAGTCCGGATCAGATCGTGGCTGCCCTGCGGAAAGAGAACCCGGAGGAGCTGGCCGCGGCCCGCGCCCTGGTCAAGGTGCATCTGGGGACCCAGCGGCAGTGGCGCCTGAAGGCGCAGGACGTCCGCGACAAACAGCTGGCGGGGCTCGTTGGACGCCGCAAGGCTTCCGGCAGCGCCCGGGAGATCCTGGTCCTGCGTCTAGGTCTTCTCGTCGCCCTGATCACCCCACCGGCGTACGTTGTGGCCACCGACCACGACAACATCGTGAAGCTCATCGTCGTCGGCGCCGTCTGCTTCGCGGCGGCCCTGACCGGTGGGCATTTCCTGACGATCCGGGCGCGCGTACCGGTCATGCCAAACATCAGGGGCCCTTGGCTGAACGAACTCCGCGAGGACATCGTCAACGCGACCCTGCTGGCCATCCTGCAGAACAAGGGCGTCGAACTCGACCTCCGCACCACGGCGGCATGCCGGCGGGGCTGGACCAGCATCCAGGCGGCGTCGAAGACTGTGACCACCCTCCAAAGCTGAAGCGGACCGGGCCTCCCTCGGCGACGAGGATGCGTTCACGGCGTTCCTGCTTGTGGGCGGTGATGACTCCATGCGTGCGTGCCTTCGACGAGCGGGCCCATCCTCCTCAGCCAGGTCAGCCTCGTCAGCTTTAGAGGACGCCAGCTGTGGAGAGGAGCTGCGCCCGGCCCTCTTCGAGCCGGTAGGCCACGCCGACCACCACGGTGGAGTAATTGTCCACCGCGTCGAAAATCGCCCGTGAACTGTCCAGCAGCCGCCGCACGGTCTGTTTGACGTGTTCGACGACCATGTCGTTGATGTCCGTCTTGTCCTCACGGAGCGACCTCAGCACCGACGGGGTGATCCGTTCAACCAGGTCGCGGATGTGGCCTTGGGGCTCCTCCCCGGTTTCCACGGCGTCTTTCGCGGCCGTGACGGCGCCGCAATTGTCATGCCCGAGGACTACGATCAGCGGGACATGGAGCACCGAGACCGCGTACTCGAGCGAGCCGAGAACGGCGTCGTCGATCACGTGGCCGGCCGTGCGCACCACGAAGACGTCGCCGAGCCCGACGTCGAAGATGATCTCCGCGGCGAGACGGGAGTCCGCGCAGCCAAAGATGACGGCGAACGGATTTTGGGTGTTCACCAGTTCGCTCCGCCGGGAGGCGTTCTGGTTCGGGTGCAGCGAATCTCCCGAGACGAAACGCTCGTTGCCGTCAAGCAGGCGATGCCATGCCTCGTACGTGCTGATTCTGCTGCTCACCCTCCTTACTGTAAGGGAGCGTACCGTCGCCCATAGGGAGATATCGCTATCCATCCGCCGCCCACGTCGGGTGCCGGTACGCGTACCTCCGGAATTCCCGCGTGAAACTAAGTTTCACTTGACCTGACACTGAGTTTCACTGTAGAACGGTGTTATGGTTCCTGACACTGTCGTAGAAACTAGCCAAACCGCCATTCAACCGGCCAGCGCATACGCTGCCGCGCTCCTGGACGCTGAACGGTACCGGCCGGCGGGCGCTCGCGGAATAGATCCCCGCCCCGTCCGCAGCGTTGGGGTGATCGGCGCTGGACTCATGGCCAGCCAGCTTGCCCTTGTTTTTGCCAAACAGCTTGGCGTTCCGGTCCTGATCACGGATCTTTCCGAGGCAAAAGTGGATAGCGCGCTTGGCTGGATCGCAGCGCACCTGGAGAAGCTGGTGAACCGGGGGCAACTCAGCGAAACTGCGGCCCGCGACCTGCGCAGTCTCATCCGCGGCACCGTGGACAAGCGCGAGTACCGGGACTGCGACGTGGTCATCGAGGCGGTGTTTGAAGAGTTGGCCGTCAAACGCGCCGTCTTCGCGGAGATCGAGCCCCTGCTGCGCACTGATGCGCTGCTCCTGACGAACACGTCGTCCCTTTCCGTGACGGCGATGGGCCACGGCCTGGCCCATCCGGAACGCCTCATGGGACTGCACTTCTTCAATCCGGTGGCCGTGCTGCCGCTGGTGGAAATCATCAGTACTGAAAACAACGACGCCGTCACGGTCGCCACCGCTTGTTCGCTTGCCCGGCTTCTGGGCAAGACTGCGGTCCTGGTAACGGACACGCCGGGCTTTGTGGTGAACCGGATCCTGACCCGGCTGTTCTGCGAACTGCTGCAGGTCATTGATGACGGGACTGATATCGAACTGGCGGACCATGCCCTGGACCCGCTCGGGCTACCCATGACCCCGCTGACGCTGTTGGGTTTCATCGGACCCGCGGTCCAACTGCACATCTGCGAGACCATGCACGCCGCCTACCCCGATCGGTTTTATGTCAGCACCAGCCTGGCAGCCATTGCGGATGCCCGGCTCCGCGGCTACCTGGCTAAGTCCGGCACGGTGCTTCACGAAGCGGCCGCCCTGCTGCCGGCTGCCGACGCCGGAGGTTCAGTGCCGGCACCGGACGCGGAGGCCATCAGGGCAGGGATACTTCACGCGCTGGCCGAGGAGGTGGGCCTGATGCTCGCCGAAAAAGTGGTGGCCGGTCCCGCGGAAGTGGATTTGTGCATGCTGCTGGGCGCCAACTTCCCCCAGCATCAGGGGGGCCTCACCCCGCTGCTAGACCAAAGCGGCGCCTCCCGGCGGGTGTGGGGTAGGGACTTCCACCCCGGGTCCGGCTTCGCAGCATAGCAAGGGGCGTGCGGCCCGCCCAATCAAGCGCCGCGACCTCCGAGCCATTCTTCAATTCCTCCCTAAATAAGGATGCAAGCCCATGCCCGACTATGACGTCGCTGAACCGCTGGACACGGACTACTACTCCGTCTTCGCCAACATTTCCGCACCCGACCGCGAAGCGTGGAGCCGTGCCCGGGATTTCACCGCGGAGGCCCTGCCGCAGATGAACGACTACTGGGAACGGGCCGAGTTCCCCGCTCACCTGGCCAAGCGGATGGGCACCATGAACCTGCTGGCCGATGGCATTGATGTACAGGGCCTGGAGCCCATGTCCGCGCTGGCCGCCGGCCTGGTCAACATGGAGGTCTCCCGCGGGGACGGTTCGCTGGGGACGGTGATCGCAGTCCAGGGCGGCCTTGTACTGCGGACGATTGCCCTCTTTGGCTCCGACACCCAGCGCACGACCTGGCTGGGTCCGCTGGCCCGCGGCGAAAAGCTCGGCGCTTTCGCCCTGACGGAACCGGACCACGGGTCCGATTCCGTGGCGCTGGAAACCACCGCCTCGCTCGACGGGGAGGACTACGTCCTCAATGGCGAAAAGAAGTGGATCGGCAACGGCTCCGTAGGCGATGTCACGGTTGTCTGGGCACGCGATGACGACGGCGACGTCCGTGGTTTCCTGGTGGAACAGGACCGGGAGGGTTACGAGGCCGAGACAATCACAGGAAAGGCCTCGCTGCGCGCAATACACCAGGCCCGGATCAAGCTCAATGACGTCCGCGTTCCAAAAGCCAATCTTCTTCCCGGTGCCCGCACTTTCAAGGACACGTCCGAAGTCCTTGTTGCGACCCGCCTGGGGGTGGCCTGGTCCGCCCTCGGCCACGCCACCGCAGTCTACGAGGCCGCGTTGAACTATGCCACGCAGCGGACACAGTTCGGCAAGCCGCTGGCAAAGTTCCAACTTGTCCAGGAGCGGCTGGCGTATATGCTCTCGGAGCTGACCAGCATGCAGCTGCACTGTATCCACCTCGCGGGGCTCGATGCGGCCGGCCAGATGCGCCCCACCCAGGCCTCGATGGCGAAGTACCACAACACCCGCAAGGCTCGCGAGCTGGCATCCATTGCCCGCGACATGTTGGGCGGCAATGGCATCCTGCTGGAAAACCACGTGATCCGGCACCTTCTGGACATCGAATCCATCCATACCTACGAAGGCACGCAAAGCATTCAGACCCTATTGATCGGCCGCGATGTCACCGGACAAAGCGCCTTCGCCTAAGGATTCGCCATGACCACAATTGAACTTCCCAATGAAACCCCGCTGAGCCCCCTGCGGTTCCTGCAGCGCTCCGCCGAGGTGTTCGGGCAGAAGACGGCGATCATCCACGGTGACCGCTCCTATACTTACCGGGACTTCGCTGCCGAAGCCCAGGGGCTGGCCAAAGCGATCAAGAGCAGGATCCAGCCCGGCGACCGGGTGGCCTTCCTGTGTCCTAATGTGCCGGAGCTGCTGATTGCCCATTACGCCGTCCCCCTGGCCGGGGGCGTCCTGGTGGCCCTGAACTCGCGGATGTCCGCCCGGGAACTCCAATTCATCCTGGAGCATTCCGAGGCCAGGCTGCTGTTTGCCGATTCGGAACTGCTGGCCACGGTGGCGGGCCTGGACCTGGGCCTGACACAGCTGGCTGAGGTGATCGAAGTGCCTGACAGCACCATCCCGTATCCGGAAGTCCCGGCAGGCATCGGCACGACGCAGTACGCGGACTTCCTCGCCTCGTCCGGACACCAGGACGCTGATCTTCCGTGGAGTGTGGAGGACGAACGCGCCCCGATCACCCTGAACTACACCTCCGGCACCACAGGCAAGCCCAAGGGCGTGCTGTATTCGCATCGCGGTGCTTACCTGAACTCGCTCGGGGAAACCTTCCACAATCACTTCACCGGCGAAACACGCTATCTCTGGACCCTTCCGATGTTCCACTGCAACGGCTGGTGCACCACTTGGGCCGTAACGGCGGCCGCAGGCGTCCACATCTGCCTGCGGGCTGTGCGCGCGGACGCCGTCTGGGACGCCATCGACACTCTCGGAGTCACCAACCTCTGCGGCGCCCCGACGGTGTGCAGCATTATTGCCGAGGCGCCCCAGGCCCACAAGCTGAAGGGGCCGCTGCGGATCACGACGGCGGGCGCGCCGCCGTCGCCCTCGATCATCACGTCACTGGAGTCCATCGGGATCAGCGTGGTCCACGTTTATGGGTTGACCGAGGTGTACGGCCCGTACACGATCTGTGAGCATCAAACCGAGTGGGATGATCTTTCCAGCCAGGACAGGGCCGTCAAGATCTCCCGCCAGGGAGTGGGGATGCTGCAGGCCGAGACGGCGCGCATCGTGGACCTGGACATGCTCGATGTCCCGGCGGACGGCGCAACGCTGGGCGAGATCGTGCTGCGGGGCAACAACGTGATGCTCGGCTATTTCAAGGATCCCGAGGCCACGGCCGACGCCTTCCGCGGGGGCTGGTTCCATACCGGAGACCTCGGCGTGATGCATCCCGACGGCTACATCCAGCTCAAGGACCGGGCCAAGGACATCATCATCTCCGGCGGAGAAAACATCTCCACCATTGAGGTGGAGCAGGCCATTAGCAGCCACCCGGCGGTGCTGAACGTGGCCGTGATCGGCGTCCCGCACGAGAAATGGGGCGAACGCCCGGTGGCCTTTGTCATCCGCAGCAGCCCCAGTTCGGTCACGGCCGAGCAGATCCGCTCGCACGTCAAGGGCCTGCTCTCAGGATTCAAGGTTCCCGACAGGATCCTTTTCCCCGACGAGCTCCCCCACAACTCCACCGGCAAGGTCCTGAAGTCGCGGTTACGTGCCCTGGACCTCAGCACCCCGGCCCCCATCAAGGAACCCACCAAATGAGCAGCCAGGACATAGTTGTTGTGGGCGCGGCCCGCACCCCGCAGGGAAAACTGATGGGCCAGCTGGCTTCACAAAGCGCTGTGCAGCTTGGCGCCGCCGCCATCGCCGCGGCCCTGGAACACTCAGGGGTCGGGCCGGCCGCCGTTGATGCGGTCATTGTGGGCCAGGTCCTGACGGCCGGCGCCGGCCAGAACCCCGCGCGCCAAAGCGCCGTCGCGGCAGGAATACCGCTCAGAGCCCCCGCCGTCACCGTCAATAAGGTCTGCCTCTCCGGGCTGAGCGCCATCATCCAGGGCGTCAGGCTGCTCAAACTGGGCGAGGCCGACGTGGTGGTCGCCGGCGGCCAGGAATCCATGAGCCAGGCGCCGCACCTGCTCACCGGCTCGCGCGCAGGCTACCTCTACGGGGGCATCACGGCCGTGGACTCAGCCGGCCATGATGGGCTCACGGATGCCTTTGACCAGGAACTCATGGGCATTGCCACAGACCGCGCCAACGGGGACCTTCAGGTCTCCCGCGAAGCGCAGGACAACATCGCGGCGCTGTCCCACCAGCGGGCGGCCGCGGCCCGGGCTGAGGGAAGATTCAGCGGCGAAATCACCCCTGTTTCGGTGCCGCAGAAGCGCGGCGCGTCCGTGCTGGTAAGCGATGACGAGGGCATCCGCCCGCAATCTACGCAGGAGGTGCTGGCCGGGCTGAAGCCGGCCTTCACCGCGGCGGGAACAGTCACCGCCGGAAACGCTTCGCCGCTAAGCGACGGCGCCGCCGCCGTCGTGCTGGTGACCCGCGCGTACGCCGATGCCCACGGGCTCGAGGTGCTGGCCGTCGTCGGGCCCGCCGGGCAGATCGCCGGGCCGGACACAACACTTCCGGACAAGCCGGCACAGGCAATCACGGCGGCCCTGGCCCGCGCCGGCTGGACGGCCGGAGACCTTGACTTCGTGGAGATCAACGAGGCGTTCGCCTCAGTGGTGGCGCACTCCGCAGCGGCCCTGGGTCTCGGTTTGGACAAGGTGAACGTTAACGGCGGTGCCATCGCCATCGGACATCCGATCGGCGCCTCCGGAGCGCGGCTGGTGGTCTCGGCCGTCCACGAGCTGATGCGGCGCGGGAGCGGCAAATCCGCCGTCGCGCTTTGTGGCGGCGGCGGACAGGGTGACGCGCTGCTACTGTACCGGGATGGCATCAGTGGCTAATTTCCGTTCCGGCGTGGCCGAGGCCGCGTTGGATCTGTTCACCGACAATGGCTACGACCCGACCAGCGTGGACGATATTGCCCTCGCTGCCGGAATCTCCCGCAGCACCTTCTTCCGTCAGTTCCGCGCCAAGGAAGACGTGATCTTTGCGGACCACGAAGCCCTGCTCGCTGAGCTGACCGTCTACCTGGCAGCCAGCCATCCCGATCCGTGGGAGGCTGTGTGCCAGGCCGCAGAGCTGGTCTTCGTGAAATTTTCCGAACGCCGCAAATTGTCCCAAAAGCGTTACCACGTAGTGCAGGCAGTCCCCGCGCTGCGGGACCGGGAAACGATCATGGTCTCCCGTTATGAACGGCTTTTCTCGGACTACCTTCGCCGGGCACTGCCGGGTATATCAACGCTTGATGCAATCCGGTTCGCCGCTGCCGTCACCTCAACCCATAACTATGTGCTGCGCGAAATGATGTTGGACTCCTCCCGCGGTTCCCTCCGGAACCTGGAACACGAGCTGTTGGCGGTGCGCCGTATGTTCGGGGTACTGCCGCAGGGTGACCCCGCATCCCTCCCGACCGGGGACGACCTGGTCGTGGCCGTTTTTCCCCGTTCCACACCCACTGCTGAGCTGGCCCGGCGCATCCAGGACAAGCTCGACGGCCGCTCCGTGTGACTGGGGAAGGGCCCCATGACCGCTCGTTACAACGACTTCTACCGTCCGGGTTCTACCGTCCGAGCGACCGCGACCTGTTGAAGCTGGCGATCCGGGAAACCGCAGCCCGGACTGGCTCGGCCGTGTACTTCGCAGGCCTCGTGAACCGCACCGAGCTCACCATCACCGAGTTCTTCGGCACTGCGACGCACGGTCTGAAGAACCTCAGCGTCCAGCCCGGTGAGGGGGTGGGCGGGCGCGCCCTCTCCCAGGCGCGCACCGTCTGGGTGGCCGATTACTTTGACTCGGACAGCATCACCCATCATCATGACGACGCCGTGCGCATCGAGGGGCTACGGACGATGGTGGCGCTCCCCATCCTCGTGGACGGCCGCGCCCGGTGCATCCTCTACGCGGCAACGCGGGAGCGCACATCGATCGGCGAGTGCGTGGTGACAGAACTCAGCGCCAGCGCCTCGAGAATCTCTCGGGAACTGGCCATTCGGGACGAGGTGGACCACCGGGTCTCGATTCTCCGGGTCGTCCAAAGCCTGGCCGCGGAGCCACCGGACCGGAACCTCATAGCCGTGCGGAGGCCGTAGTGGCCGCGCGCAGGCTCCGCCTTTTGCCCTGACCGGTGGCGCGAAAACACCTCCATCGGGAGGTGGTGGCGAAGGCACGGCGCTGGCACGATGACATCTTCGCGTCGAGACAAACATCGTTTCGACGACCGATGTCAAAGGAGATATCGCATGCTCGAAAGCCTCGCACCGGTTGCGAACCGGTCCGGTCCGCGCCCCACCTCGATGGCCAGGGTCGCCGTCGCCAGCTCGATGGGCAGCATCATCGAGTTCTACGACTTCCTCATCTACGGTACGGCTGCAGCCCTCGTCTTCCCCCAGGTCTGTCGGCGGCGAATGGGCCGGCGCGGCACTGATGGCCGCCGAGTACGCCCCGCCCAAACACCGGGGCCTCTTCGCAGCCTTCCCCCAGCTGGGCCCATCGATTGGCTCCGCCCTCGCGAGTGCAACCTTCCTCATCATCAATCTGTCACTCGGCGACAAGTCGGAGGCATTCCTCACGTTCGGCTGGCGCATTCCGTTCATCGGAAGTGCCGTGCTCGTTATGATCGGTCTCTACATCCGCCTCAAGATAGAAGAGACTCCGGTCTTCAAGGAGGCCAGCGACTCGAGCGCGGTCCCGGCTGGCCCCCGCAAGCTGCCCGTGTGGGAGTCGGTGCGAAACCAGCCACGCCAGATCCTCCTGGGCGGCGCCTCCACCATGATGCTCTTCGCCTTCTTCTACATCGGCACAGCCTTTCTCAGCGCCTATGGCACAAGTGCCGAGGGCCTTGGCCACAGCCGGCCCCCCATCCTCTCGCTGGGAATCGTCGGCGCGATGTTCTTCGCAGCAGGAACTATTGGCAGCGCAATGCTCTCCGACCGGATCGGCCGCCGAGCCGTGATCGTCGGCTCGTGCGTCGTGGCGATCCCCTGGTCGCTCCTGCTCTTCCCGATCCTCGACATCGGCACCACCTGGTCCTTTGCAGTAGGGCTGTCCGGCACGCTGCTGATCGTCGCCGGAATCTACGGTCCGGTGGGCGCCTTCCTGCCGGAGCTCTGAGCCACCCGCTACCGCTACACCGGTGCCGGAATGGCCTACAACCTCGGAGCGCTGGTCGGCGGCGGCGTCACGCCACTGGTGGCGGCATCGCTCGGCGCCAGCCTGGGGAGTCCGGCCATCGGGCTGCTTCTGGCCGGCGTGAGCCTGGTGAGCCTCTTCGCCACCTTCGGCCTCCCGGAGACCCGCGGCGTCGACCTCGCGATCTCCGGGAACACAGCCGCTCGGTGAGTCTCCGGTAGCCGGCACGCCAGAAGGGCCCGTTCAGGAACGGGCCCTTCTGCGTTGGTGATTCAGCCAGATGCTGGCCGGGGTTTTGCGTCCTAGGCGCTGGCCGGCTGGTCGAACCGCTGGCCGGCCGGGTTTGAGCCCAGGATCATGAACACCAGCAGTGCCAGGGCGCCGAGGAACGGAACCAGGACGATGAGCACCAGCCAGCCGCTGAAGTTGCCGTCGTGCAGGCGGCGCACAACGAGGGCAAGCGACGGAACGATAGTGGCCACCCACCAGATGGCGAGCAGGATGTAACCGACAATGGCACCAGGACCGGGAGCTGCCTGGCTCGTGAGGGCGGATGCCGAAGTCGTTGCGGCGGACCCGACTCCGATGATGATGTTCAGGATGATGCTCACAGCAACGGAGACGAGGGTCCACAACCAGTATTCGCTCCGGCTGGCCCGCCCGGAGAACGTGGCGTACTTCTTGAAGAACCGTTTGACCGCTGCCGGGAACGGGGCACCGTAATACGGCGCCCAGAGAGGCGGTTCGCCGCCCTGCCAGGTCTGCTGCGGCGTCTGCTGTTGCGGGTATTGCTGATAGCTCAAGGTATTCCCCCATGGATTCAGAGTGACGAGACGAGCCCATCGTACGGGCCGGCGGGGGCTGTTTGGCGTTTCGATGGACAAAATTTACTTCGATTTACGGCAGCCTACGTGCAGGAGGCCAGGATGCTCTCGATCGCGTCGTGTTCCGGCCGGGTGACCCAGAGCTCGTACTTGGCCTTCACCGCCGTCATCCGGGCAGCGTACTCGCACCGGAAGGCCTTGTTCGGTGGCAGCCAGGTGGCGGCGTCCTTGTCGGACTTGGCCATGTTGGAAGGACCGTCGGCGGCCATGAGATTCAGAGGATCGTTGGCGAACTGCTTCCGGTTGTCTTCGCTGATCAGCTGGGCACCGGTCTGCCACGCCAGTGACAACGGAACGATGTGGTCTATCTGGACCGCCGAGCTTGTGTCCGTGCCTCGGACGAACTCGATTGTCTTACCGGTGTATTTGTCAGCCAGCGTACCGGCAGCCACCACGCAGTCGTGCGTGCCGGGTTTGAAGGTCTCCCCTGTCAGGTCGCGGGCCAAAATGTCATTCCGTGTGTCGCAGCCATTGTGGTCCACGTCCGCCCAGGCGGCACCGAACTGATCGCGGCTGTAGCCGGTCTTCGGCGCACGGCCCTTCACCGGAATACTGGCGAGCCGGGCAATGGCGGCGGCCACCTCATCCGGGTTCGCTGCCGGATCTTCCGCGGGCGTGGACGGCGCGGCGCCGCGGGCGGCCTTCGCGATCGCCGGACCCGCGGAGGCTGCGGCATCACAGCCTGCCAGGCCTCCAAGCAGCAGAGCGGCGGTCAGGAGGGTCAGTGCTTTGGAGCGGCGGCGTGAGATCGTCTTGTCCTTCATTTATACGGCGGTCCCGCTCAGGCTATCCTCGCCGCGGGTCCGGGCCTCGCAGGCCAAACGATGGCGCCGGTCACAGTTGTGCCCGCCGGCGCACGGGCCGCCACGATCCGCACGCCTCGAAATGAGCCTAGAGCGTTTCTTTCCCGGCGCGGGCACCGTAAAGGTAGGCGAGGTCATTGAGTGTCTGCAGGGTCAGCTCCTGCGCTTGGGCAATCCTTGACTGGCGTCCCGGAGAGCCGGCAGCGTCATCCGGCCCGGACTGCAGCGGTTCTACGGAAACCGGTTCATCGCCGAACAGCGCCTTGAGGTACTCAAGTTGCAGGCGGCCGCGGACGCCATCGGCCTTTGACCGGACGTCAGCCAGCGCCATGAGGGCAAAGGCGACGTGCCGGCGCTCGCCCCACAGGCCAGCCCTCAGGGCCAGCCCAAAGAGTCCGTCCAGTTCCTGCCCGGCGGACGCCTTTGCCCTGCCGACGAAGATTTCGGCGGCCGCGCCGGACTTTGACTCCGTCCACCGGTAACCAACGGGCACACGGCGTCCTCTTTTGGACAGGTAAAAGGCCGAGGCCGTTAGGAGCATCTGCCCGCCACCCAGCACCGTATAGCCCAACGTGATGTCGCTCAGCTGCTCGTGCCGGCAGGCAATGATGAACTCCTGCACGTCCTTGTCCCACAGCCGGTCCGTTACGCCGCTTTCCATTTCCATGCACCCCCGAAATAACGGTACCGGTCAGGGGCGCGCCGGGTCAGGAGACTCGCTGCTGCGTCTCCCTAAATGCCGTTCCTGCAAGCAGGCAACGCCTAGTCTTGGTCTGTGACGTTGTCCCCTGGCCCTTTTGAACTTGCTGTTGCTGCCCCTGCCGAATGGTGGCAGATCGTGGCTGCGCTGGGGCCGCTTGCGGTTCTGGCCGGCGCTGTCCTCGCTGCCTTCATCGGGTGGCGGACCCTGCGGCAAAAAGCAGTGGCGGACGCCCAGGCACTGAAGCAAAGAACCCGGGCCGATGACCGAACCGAATGGTGGAAGCGAACACAGTGGGCCCTCGACAAAGCCCTGGACGCCGACGGGGACGCCAAGGCCCTTGGGCTGGCATCCCTGGCAGTCCTGGCGCGGAGCGATCTTGCCCGCGAAGAGGAACTGGAACTGCTGGACATTGCGTGGCAATCGGTGACGGAGGCCAACGGCGACGAGGGTGCCTGGGACGAGGATGTCGAAGCCGTGGACTCCGAGGAACCAATCGGCGACAATGGAACCACGAGCACCGACGGTACGGAGGAGGAAAAGCCATGAGCACCAGCACGCCGGAACAGAAAAAGTCCCGGACGCCCCGTCACGTCTCCACTTCCCGCGGCAGGCAGTTGACCCCCTCAGAGCACAGAGTCCAGGTTGCGGCAGCCAAGCTCCGTGTGGCCCTCGACGAACGTTTGGGCCGCCCTACCCCGGCAGAGACCAAGGCGCTGTCCAAGGAAGATCTCTAACGCAAGCCAGATACTCATGCCAAAGGCCCCGCACTGCGGGGCCTTTGGCATGATTCGTTATCGGAGTTCCCTCAGACCTTCTCGGGCGTGCGGTCCACAACCGGTTCCGAACCCGTGAACTTCCGTTCCCGGCGGGGGAAGGCCCAGAACTTGAAGTCCTTTGCTTCCACCCGGGGTTCCGGCTGCTTTTCAGGTTCCCGCGACTCCTCTTTCCGAATGTCCCTCCGGTAATCCTTGTTATACGGATAGCACATCACTGACCTCCTCATAGTGAATGCTCCTTAATCCTCCTCCCAATTCCCCCGGCGGTCGACAAGTTTTTTGGGATGACAGGTCCGGGGTGTCGTTCGGCCCAAGACAGAGGCCGGGGTTGCACCATAGATTGAACAGCTACAGGTGCGTGAGTACGGGCAGAGCGCTCCCGCAGCAATGAGATGAGGATCTGGCAGGCAGCAGGATCAGTTGGACGAAAGGCAGTGCACATGACGAAGACTACGGGTGTGGCACCAAGGCTGGCGGAAGCGCTTGCCATCGTTTTGGGCACTAAAGGGATCCCGCTCCGGCTTCGCGCCTGGGACGGCTCGGAGGCAGGCCCGGAAGGCGCCCCGGTTCTCGAGTTCCGCTCCCGGCGCGCACTGCGGCGGATGCTTTGGTCGCCCGGGCAGCTGGGCATCAGCCGGGCTTATGTATCAGGGGAAATCGATGCCCCGGGCGATGTATTCGCCAGCTTCGCCGCGCTCAGCTCGGCGGGAAAGTTCGCCGAGCCCGGGCCGTTCCCGCCGCTCACCGCGCGGGAAGCATGGACTCTGCTCAAGACCGCGGTCCGGGTCGGCGCAATCGGTCCGAATCCTGCTCCCCCGCCGGAGGAATCAAAGGTGCACCGGCTCGGCGGCCGGCATTCCAAGACCCGGGATGCCGCGGCGATCTCGCATCACTACGACGTCGGCAACGACTTCTACGCCATGGTCCTTGGCCCATCGATGGTCTACTCCTGCGCTGTCTGGAACCACCACGCTGGCGGCAACGGCGGACCAGACAGCCTGGAGGCCGCGCAGGAGGCCAAAATCGACCTGATCTGCCGCAAGCTGGGGCTACAACCCGGCATGCGGGTACTGGACGTCGGCTGCGGCTGGGGCAGCTTCGCCCTGCACGCCGCCCAGCGCTACGGCGTCGACGTCGTCGGCGTCACCCTCTCAAACGAGCAGGCGGGACTGGCCCGCAAACGCGTGGCCGAAGCCGGGCTGACCGAACGCATCGACATCCGGGTCCAGGACTACCGCGACGTGGACGACGGGCCGTTCGATGCGATCAGCTCCATCGGCATGTCCGAGCATGTGGGCCGCGAGCAGATTTCACGCTACGTCACCCAGCTGCACAGCCTGCTGCGTCCCGGCGGCAGGCTACTCAACCACGCAATTTCCTGGAACGCGGGACCGACCAAAGAAGACCCCGACTCCTTCATTCCCCGCTACGTCTTCCCGGACGGCGAAATGCTCAGCCTCGCCGACATGGTCGGGGCGCTTGAGTCCGGCGGGTTCGAAGTGCTCGACGTCGAAGCGCTGCGGCGGCACTATGCGCTGACGCTCCGCGCCTGGGTGCGCAACCTGGAGCAGCACTGGGATGAGGCAGTCAGCGCCAGCAGCCCCGGGCGGGCCCGCATCTGGCGGATCTACATGGCCGCCAGCGCACTGGGCTTCGAGGACGGACTCACGGGCGTCAACCAGGTGCTCGTGCAACGCTCCGGCGGAACCGAACCGCCGCTGCGGCGGACCGCATGGATTTGATGGCCCGCGAATCATCGGCAAGCAGGCAGGGGCGCCGGGGCGATGGCTGAGACCATAGGCATCATTGGCGGCGGCATCGTCGGAATCGCCATGGCGCGAGCCCTCAGCACCCGCGGACTGGCGGACGTCACTGTCCTGGAAAAGGAACAGCGTGTTGCCATGCACCAGACGGGGCACAATTCCGGGGTGGTGCACGCGGGACTCTACTATGCGCCGGCCTCGCTAAAGGCCCGGCTGTGCCAACGGGGCCGGGTACTTACGCGCGATTACTGCCGGGAGCGGAATCTGCCGTACCGGGAACTGGGCAAGCTCGTCGTTGCCCTCACGGACGATGAACTCCCTGCCCTGGCGAACATTGAAAGCCGCTCCGTCGCGAATGGCGTGCCCGGGCTGCGCCGGCTCGATGCCGGAGCGATGCGCGGCGTCGAGCCGCACGTCGCAGGGGTGGCGGCGCTTCATTCGCCGCATACCGCCGTCGTGGATTTTGTGGCCATCACAGAAGCCATGGCCGAGGATATCCGGTCCGCGGGCGGGCAGATCCTGTTCGGGCATGAAGCCGTTGCCATCACCACCGAACGCGGTAAGGTGCGAGTCACCACCAGCCACGCGGAGTTCGTATTCGATCGCCTGATCGTCTGCGCCGGCCTGCAGTCCGACGTCGTTGCCGGGCTTGTAGGCGCTTCAGCGGCTCCCAAAATACTTCCTTTCCGCGGCGAATACTGGGGCTTGTCCGCAGCGAAGCAACATTTCGTCAAAGGCATGATTTATCCGGTGCCGGATCCGCGTTTCCCTTTCTTGGGAGTGCACTTCACCCGCGGCGTGTACGACACTATCCACGTAGGACCGAATGCGGTTCCTGCCCTGGCCCGGGAGGGCTACAGCTGGGGCAACGTGTCCCTCAAGGACACTGCCGCGTCGATCCTGTGGCCGGGTGCCGGCGCCCTGGCCAGGAAACATTGGCGGATGGGCGCGAAAGAGATCGCCGCATCGCTGGTCAAGCCCCTGTATTTCCGGCAGGCCCGCAGGTTCATCCCCGAGCTGCAGATGGACGACCTCACGGCGAAGACTGCCGCCGGCGTCCGGGCCCAGGCATGGTCCCTGGACGGTAGCCTCCTCGATGACTTCGCAATCGAGAAGATGGGGCCGGTGACGCTCCTGCGGAACGCACCCTCCCCGGCGGCAACCTCCGCAATGGCCATTGCCGAGCATCTCCTGGAGCACCATGTCCTCCCCCGCAATTGAGGGGCAGCTCATGCTGCGTGGTTGATGGACAACGGTGGTCCGTCCCGTTAGATTGACGCCGGGGTAGGTTTCCCGGCCCGGAAGCGCCGGGGAAAGATTGCGGCCGTCCGGCTGCGCCGAGTACTGCCCCTTGGGGGAGCCAATGACAAACAATACGGAGGCCAACGTCTGTGTGGTCCGCGTACGCCAAGGAATATCGCGCATTACCTTGCGGCCCAGCGCCCGGATCACGGAGGAGGACGGGGTACGCACCCGGGAACAGCTGCTGGCCCTGACCGGGGGCTCCCGCGGTGGCGTGTTGCTGGAAATCACCGGAGTGGGCTCCGTCAGTAGGGAAGCGATCGGCGTCTACAGCTCGGCCGTGACAGTCAGCGCCTTCGCCATCCTTGGCAGCACTCCCGTGGACCGCGTCATCGCCCACGGTTTGCTGGGACTCCCGCTGCCGGCCTGTCCGAGCGAATACTTCACCGACGAGGACGAAGCACTGAACTGGCTCCAAACCGTCAGCGAATGAATTTCCCCACCGCACGGACCGGCGTGTCCGACGGACTGAAGCACTGAAAGAATGGGCGCATGACAGCCATCTTCCTGGTGTGGAACCCGGACCGCTGGAACGACTGGAACTACACGTCCGTCGTCGAACAGGTTCGCGAAACCGGGCAGTTCCACGGCCGGTGGGATGTTGCCCGCCCGGCAGACATCCCCGCCGGCGGGGACGCCTGGCTGCTGTTGCGGGGCAAGCGTGGGAGGGGCCTGCTCGGACACGGCACGGTGATCCCGGTGCAGCCCTGCGCAGGGGCGCCCGCCGCCGCTGCCGGTACGGCATCCACGCAGCTGATCGTCGCCTTCGATTCACTCCTTCCCCTCGGCGACCAGGTGGCGCCCGAGGTTCTGAGGGACAACGTTCCGGAGGTGCACTGGAACGTTGTCCGCAGCGGCCAGGCCATAGCGCCGTCCGCGGAGGCCCGCATCCGTGACTTATGGCAGGTGGAAGGCCCGGCGCCAATCCCGGAGTCTGCGTTGCCGGTGCCCGGGACCTACCCCGACTGGGCGGTCAGCACAGTTGGAATGAACCGCTATGAACGGAACCCGGAGGCGCGGCGTGCCTGCATCGCCCACTACGGAACCATCTGTGCTGCCTGCGGTTTTTCCTTCGAAATCGCCTACGGTGAAACCGGCAGGGACTTCATCGATGTGCACCACACGGTGCCGGCTTCGCAGCTCGACAGCAACTACCGGCTGGATCCGGTCACGGATCTGGTGCCGCTCTGTGCGAACTGCCACGCCATGGCCCACATCGGTGCGACCACGCCGCGGTCCCTCTCCGAACTGCGCCAGCTCCTGGCGGGCGCCGGTTTCATGCGCGGGCGCACCCTTAGCCCCGGGGAGCTGGAGTCCCAACACGAGGCACAGCGGATCCTCGGCCCTGCTCAGCCCGGGTATCCGCCGGCTCCCGGGCGGTAAAGGTCGCGCAGCGGGGCAACGCTCTTTACCGTGAGGCCTTCAGCGCGTCGCGGACTACCCCGACCAGGGAATTGAACCTGTCGTTCGCCGGCAGGTCGTCAATGAGGACGGGGCCATCGGGGCCCGCAAGCGGGATGCGCCAGTTAGGGTGTTCAGCGTCCGTTCCGGGCTGGTTTTGGGTGCGCGTTTCCCCCACGGCGTCAACGAGGGCGACGCCCAGCAGGGCCGACGGCGTCAGGGCAGTGAAGGCGTAGAGCGCCTCCACCGTACGCTGAACGTCGCCTGGCTCGTCGGGCAGCAGACCCCGTTCACGCACCATGGCAAGCACGGCCTCCTGCTCGGCCGCAGCCTCGGCCCGTTCCTCCTCAACGGGACGCAGCAGCAGTCCCAGTGATTCGCGGAGGGTGACGTGCTCCCCGGCGAGATACCCCGCCGTCGGGGGAAGGTCGTGGGTGTTGACGCTGGTCAGGCACTGTTGCCGGTATTCCTCGGGCGAAAGGGGTCCGGCTTCCCCGTGTTCGAACCACAGGATGGAGGTGCCAAGGATGCCCCGCTCCGTCAGGTAGTCACGGACCCAGGGCTCGAACACGCCAAGGTCTTCCCCGACCACTGTTGCGCCCGCCCGCTGGGCCTCCAGGGCGAGGATGCCGATCAGGGCTTCATGGTCGTAGTAGACATACGTGCCTTCAGCCGGTCCGGCGCCTTCCGGAATCCACCATAGGCGGAACAGACCCAGGATATGGTCGACCCTGACGCCGCCTGCATGACGGAGTATGGTCCGGAGCATGTCTCGGTAAGGCCTGTACCCTGAAGCCGCGAGGCGGCCAGGATGCCACGGCGGCTGGGTCCAGTTCTGTCCCTGCTGGTTGAAAACGTCCGGCGGGGCGCCGACCGTGACGCCCTGGGCGAGCACGCCGTGGAGCATCCAGGCGTCCGCCCCGTCCGTCTTGACGCCCACTGCAAGGTCATGGACGATCCCGATGGCCATCCCGCACGCCTTGGCCGCGCGCTGCGCTGTGGCCAGTTGCTCGTCGCAGATCCACTGCATCCAGCGATAGAACTCCAGCCGGTCCGCCAATGCCTCCCGCATGGTGTCGCAGTACGGCGTGTCCGGTGACGACGCCTCGCCGCGCCATTCGGGTGCCGTGGACGGAAGCCGCTCCGCGAGGGCGCACCACAGCGCGAAGTCATCCAGTCCCTTCCCTTCCGCTGCGCAAAAATTCTTGAACATGAGGGACCGGCCGGGGCTGCGGCGGACCTTGAAAATGAGCTCGAGCGCGGCGAGTTTGGCTTCGTAGCTGGAATTTCGGTCCAACAGGCCGTCGGCCGTATTGGCGGAGTGCAGGCCCACCGCACTGTTCCCGATCGCGGCCCTGGACGCCGGATCGAGGTAACCGTACTCCGGCACGTCCTCCACGCGGATATAGAGCGGATTGAAGAAACGGCGCGTCGTGGGCAGGTACGGTGAATCTTCAATGGGCGGCCGGGGCTCCCCCGCATGCAGTGGATTCACCAGGACGAAACCCGCACCGTCGTTGCCTGCAATCGCGGCAAGGTCAACAAGGTCTGAAAAGTCGCCGATGCCCCACGACCGGGACGACCGCACCGAATACAACTGGGCGGTAAGGCCCCAATGGCGCTCGGACGCCAAGCGCCGGGTAGTCTCCAGCCGTTCGGGTGTGATGATCAGCGCACACTCTGCCCGCTCACCGTCGGCGTCGGCATGCAGGGTGTGCCAGCCCAGGGGCAAACCGCCGGGAATGGCGAACGCAGCCCTCCCTGTAAGGACGCCGCGCACGTCCCTCGGCGCCTGCCAGTCTTCACGCTGCTCCGCGTCCACGCGGTTCCCGTCCTCGGTCACCGCCCACACGTTGACGCCGGTACCGTGCGGCACATGAACGGCAACATGGATTTCCGTGCCTTCCCTGGCAACGAGCGACGGCGGCAACACGCGCGTCCACGGCTCCAGTTCCGCTTCGTGCAGGGCGCCTTGAAGGTCCTCCAACGTCTCCGTCCGATCCCCCAAAGCGGTCAGCACGCTGCGCAGCGTGCTGGCCGCAACGGGATGTGCAACGCCGTCCCAGCCGCGGAAGGAGGTGCTCACGCCGCGGGCTGCCGCCAGTTTCCGGAGCAGTTCGTCGTCAATTTCCATGTGGTCCTGTGCCGTTACATCCGCCATGGCCACTACTCTATGGGCTTGCCGGGCGGCATCACGGTCAGCCGCCTGCGCATTTTGTCCGTAGCTTAGCCCTGCGGGGTTTCCGCGGCCCGCGGCCCGGCCGCTTTCGACTCGCTGCCTGGACCGGGCTAGCCTAGGACACTATGGTCGACGTCGAGAGGTTCAGGATGCTGCTGGAAGAGGAGCGTGCCCGGAAAGCTCTGTTGCTGCCGGCCCTCCGTGCGGACATTAGCTCCGCCAACGCTGCACGCCAGGACTCAAACGTCGATGACGAACATGATCCAGAGGGCTCCACCATCGCCTTTGAGCTCTCCCAGGCCGCCGCACTGATGCAGCAAAGCAGCGCCACACTCGTGCAGGTCGAGGCGGCATTGGGGCGGATCGCAGACGGCAGCTACGGCTACTGCGAAGTCTGCGGGGCACCCATAGCCGAAGGCAGGCTCGAAGCCCGCCCCTGGACGCCGTTCTGCATCGACCATGCCGGCGGAACGTTGGGCCGGAAAGCATGACGGACGTTGCCGGTTCGCTGTGGCAGCGGATTCTGTCGGGATTTTCGCAGTCCCCGTCCCCGCAGGTGACGGCCATGGAACTGATGCTGGTCATCCTGGTTGCCACAGCCTTATCCCTCCCCAAGGGGTCCTGGCGGTACTTCGGGCTGCTGGCCACCGTCACCCATGAACTCGGCCATGCGTTCGCCGCCCTCATGACCGGGCAACGCCTGGGAGGCATCAGGCTGAGCCTGGACCACTCCGGGACAACCACCACGTACAGCAGGGGCCGCTTCCCAGCCATCTGGTCGACGTTTTGGGGTTATCCGGTGCCCGGAGTCGTCGGAGCCGCCATGGTGTGGTCCGGTTTCAACGGCTGGGGACCGGCGGCGATGTCTGTCGGCACCCTGGTCCTGCTGGGCTCCTTCCTGTTCATCCGCAACGCCATGGGGCTCCTAATCACGTCTGCAGCCGTCCTTGGCTCAGCGCTCCTGGTGCTGTTCGTTCCGCCTGAATTCACCGCCCACGTGGTGATCTCCCTGGGGCTCGCCCTGCTCGTGGCCGCCGTCCGTGACCTCGCCAAACTCTCCAACGTCCATCTGCGGCGCCGGGACAAGCTGCCCACGTCAGACGCCCACCTCCTCTACCGCGCCACGTCCGTGCCCTCAGCCATCTGGATTCTGCTTTTCGCCGCCGTCGTTGCCGGTTCCTGGTGGGTGGCCTGGCAGCCGATGGCCCAAGTGCTGACGGCACTGCCGGGGCTTGCGCGGCAATAGGGTGGAAGCATGACTTCCGATTCCCGCGCTGCAGCCGAACATCGATCCGACCCCGGGTCCAGCACCAGAGGGTCCTACGTCACCGGCGGAGAAGAATTCACCCGGGACACCAACTACATCGAGGACCGGATAACCCGCCACGGCTCTGCCGGCCCCAACGGCGAACCCGGCTGGCCGGTGGAAGCGGACAGGTACCGCCTCATCGCAGCCCGTGCCTGCCCGTGGGCGAACAGGGCGGTAATCGTCCGGCGGCTGCTGGGGCTCGAGGACGCCATTTCCCTCGGGCAGCCCGGTCCCACCCATGACGCACGGTCGTGGACATTCGATCTGGACCCGGACGGCGTCGACCCGGTGCTGGGGATCGAGCGGATCCAGGACGCCTACCTCCGGAGGTTCCCCGATTACCCCCGCGGAATCACCGTGCCGGCGATCGTGGATGTCCGGTCAGGTGAGGTGGTCACCAACAACTTCCCCCAGATCACCCTGGACTTCGCCACGGAGTGGACAGCGTTCCACCGTCCCGGGGCCCCCGATCTCTACCCGGAACATCTGCGCCCGGAAATCGACGACGTCAACAGAAGAGTGTTTACCGAAATCAACAACGGCGTGTACCGGTGCGGCTTCGCCGGTTCCCAGCAGGCCTACGCCGCCGCCTACGCACGCCTCTGGACTGCCCTGGACTGGGCCGAAGAGCGGCTTGCCGGGCAGCGCTACCTAGTGGGCGACACGATCACCGAAGCGGACGTCCGCCTGTTCACAACCCTCGTCCGGTTCGATGCCGTTTACCACGGCCACTTCAAGTGCAACCGCCAGAAGCTCAGCGAGATGCCGGTCCTGTGGGGGTACGCCCGGGACCTGTTCCAAACACCGGGATTCGGCGACACCATCGATTTTGTCCAGATCAAACAGCACTACTACATCGTCCATGAGGACATCAACCCCACCGGAATCGTGCCGCAGGGACCGGATCTTTCCGGCTGGCTGACCCGGCACGGCCGGGAGGCGCTTGGCGGCCGTCCCTTCGGAGACGGCACCGCCCCCGGCGCCGTCCGCAGCGGCGAAGAAGTTGCCGCGGGACACGGCGCACGCTGATCGCCGCCGTCATCCGCACGCCCCGCTAATGTTGAGCCATGCCACTCTCGTCAGGATTTGCCGCGCCCGAATACCAAGCGGTCCGGGCCCTTTTTGAATCGTTCCTCGGGGATGATCCGGAATACAGTGCCCAGCTTGCCGTCTACCAGTCAGGCAACAAGGTGCTGGACCTCAGCGGCGGCCCGCACCTGGCTTCGGATTCCATCACGGGGGCCTATTCCTGCACCAAGGGTGTGGCCGCGTTCGTCATCGGCCTCCTGGTCCAGGACGGACTACTTGACCTTGACCGGCCAGTGGCGCACTACTGGCCGGAGTTCGCGGCCCATGGAAAAGGAGCAATCACCGTCCGGCATGCGCTCTCCCACCGGGCAGGGCTGCTTGGCGTGGAGGGCGGATTCGCACTCAGTGAATTCACGACGGCGGGCGCGGCCGGCAGGCTCGCGGCAACCGCTCCCCTGTGGCGTCCCGGTGCCACATTCGGTTACCACGCCCTGACCATTGGGATCCTCATGGAGGAGATCTGCCGCCGCGTCACCGGCAGCACACTACAGGAACTGTACGATGCCCGCATCCGCGTGCCCTTAGGCGTCGACTTCTTCCTGGGACTGCCGGAGGACGAGGAACCCCGCTACCGGGACGTGCTGTACGACGTCGACCCCCTCCAGCCGTGGCTGGATCCGCTGGGACTCGATGGCCTGAACGGCAACGCCGCCGTCAGCACGGTCATGGAACTCCCCAACCACAGGGTCATCCGCGAGCACGGCATGAGCAGCGCCGGAGGCGTGGGATCCGCCGACGGCCTCGCACGCCTGTATGCTGCCGCCACCACGGGCCTCGACGGCGGCGAATCCTTCCTTTCGGCAGAAACCGTCCGGACCATGTCCGAGGAACAGGTGTGGGGCCTGGACCGTGCGTCGGGCCTCGACAACGCCTTTGCCATTGTGTTTATGAAGCCGCACCCCAGCCGGAATTTCGGCAGCCACCGCGCGTTCGGCCATGAAGGCGCCAACGCCGCGCTCGGCTTCGCGGACCCCGCCTACGATCTCGCTTACGGCTACATTCCCGGAAGGCAGGAGGAAGGCCGCACCCCGGGCCGGGCACATCGTTTGGCCCACGCGGTGCGGCAGGCAGCAGGCACGGCCAGGCACGTGCCGGCGGCGGCACATACCCGTGAGTAGGTTTGTCCACTTGTAGCACCATCAGGACCCGCTTAGGGTGAGGCCAAATGGAAATCGCAAAACGGCAAGACGAAGCCAGCCCATCGCGGACCGGCAGGATATGGCAGTCCGTGCGGGACAGCGTGGCTGCTGCGCTCTCGGGCCCGCGGCTGCAGCTGGCATCGAAGGCGGCCCTCGCGGCGGGCCTGGCCTTCCTCATTGCACCGCTGATGCCCGGCGCCGCAGCCCAGTACCCCTACTACGCCCCGCTCGGCGCCCTCGTGGCGATGTACGAGAACGTTTCGGGTTCCATGAAGCAAGGCGTGCAGACGCTGGTGGGGCTGGGCCTCGGAATTGGCCTGGCCTTCCTGCTGGTCAGCTTCAGCGACCCGTCGCCTGTGACAGTGGCCGTCGTGATGGGGCTGGGAGTCCTGCTGGCCGGATTGCCGCGCCTTGGAGCCGGACGCGACTGGATTCCAACGGCGGCACTGCTGGTCCTCCTGGTGGGGGGAGACAACCCGGACGATTTCTCCTTCGGCTACCTCCTGCAGATGGGTGTGGGGGTGATGGTGGGCATCGCCGTCAACTTGCTGGTCTTTCCCCCGCTCCACTTCAAAGCTGCAGCGCTCAGCCTCGCCGAACTCCGGTGGGCGCTCGCCAAGCAGCTCTCGGACATGGGCGCAGCACTGCGGGAAACATGGCCGCCCGAACATGAGGACTGGGCGGTGCGTTCGGAGGATCTGGCGAAGTCGGCCAGTGCGGTACGGGCGGCCGTCCAGAAGGCTGATGCCAGCAGGCAGGCCAATCCCCGCCGCCGTCTCCACGACCACGACCTGGAACAGGACTACAAAGACCTTCGCGGCCTGGAGAGCGTGACCTTCCACATCCAGGACATGACTGAAGTCCTGTCGGACGTCATTTGGGACAAGGACGTCCCCTTCGTGATCCCCCTGCCCTACAGCGAGCCCCTTGCTGATGCGCTGGACGCGGTCAGTGAGGTGATGAGGTCCATGGAGGACGAAAGCCCCGACAAACAAAACGAGCTGATTGCCGCGGCCAATGCGGCCGTGGACGCCCTGGCCGGGCGGATGGCCTCCGATGACGTCAACCCGCAGGCCCCGAGCGCAGCCGAATCCATCGTCCTGAACCTTCACCGCATTCTCCGTGCGGTCACGGCCGGGCAGTCCTGAACCGCGTCGGGAGAGACCTTCAGGATTAGCCACCGCGTCAATTACGACGCCGGAGGTCACCATACGAGGTGACCACCGGCGTCGTGATTTTCGGCGCTGTTGCGGGACCGTGGCGCTACAGCGCCGCCACGGAACCGCTGAAGTGCCGCCGGCCTGACCTCGGATTCCACGCAACGTACTCGGAGTGCTGCCAGGCGCCGGCCGGAGCATGAACCGAACTGATGTCCAATGCCACGCGGGCCGGCAGGAACACCGGCGCTTCGAAGGCAACATCCCAGCGGAAGGAATCCCCCTTCACGGCGCCGACATCGGCGAGTGCCCGCGAGGCCAGATACATGCCATGCGCGATGGAGCGCCGCATGCCCAGGGCCTTGGCCGAGAGCACACTCAGGTGGATGGGGTTGAAGTCGCCGGACACCGCAGCATAAGCCCTGCCGGTGTCGACGCCCAGCTGCCAGAGTGCCGTCGGGTCAGGCGCCGCGAACATTGTGGACGTGGCGGGTACCGAGGGCTTGTCGATCCCGGGAAGGAAGACGCCTTTTGCCAGGTAGGTGGAGGTTCCCTTCCAGCGGACCTGGGCTTCCCCCGTGCGGCGGACCTCCGCGACGATGTCCACCTGAGTGCCGGCACGGTGCCCGCGCAGGTTCTCGGCCCAGGATGTGATGTCCAATGCCTCAGTGAACAGGACCGGTTCGTGTTGCTCCACGTTGTTGTTGAGGTGCACCATTCCCAGCAACGGCAGCGGGAAATCGTCACGGTTCATCACGCTCATCGACACGGGGAACGTGAGGGCATGAATGAATCCGGCCGGCAGGACGTCGCTTGCGGTCTCGCCCACAAGGTGCTGGTAGGCGGTGAGGTTACCCACTTGCGCTTTGACGCCCCTGACCTCATGCCCGCAAGGGGGCAGTGCGGTCCCCGCATCGGTACCAAGGATGCGGCGCCTTGCCGCAGTGGCGGCCGCATTGACGTACAGCTTGGACAGGGACGGCATGTCCCCGAGGATTACGGGCTGGGCACCGGTCATGCGCCCACCATGTTCTGTCCGCATACCCGCAGCACCTCGCCTGTGATGCCGCCGGCGGCGTCGCTGGCCAGGAACGCAATGGCCTCGGCGACGTCACCGGGCTGCCCGCCCTGCTGCAGGGAGTTGAGGCGCCGTGCTATTTCACGCGTCGCAAACGGAATCCGCGCAGTCATTTCAGTTTCGATGAAGCCCGGGGCAACTGCGTTGATGGAACCGTGGCGTTCCGCCAGGAGCGGTGCCGTGGCGCGCACCATGCCCATCACGCCGCCCTTGGACGCCGCGTAGTTCGTCTGCCCGCGGTTGCCGGCAATGCCGCTGGTGGACGCGACCGACACAATCCGCGGTGCGTTCCGGAAGTGTTCGGACGCCAGCAGCGCCTCATTGATGCGAAGCTGCGCCGCGATGTTGACGGCAATCACCGAATTCCAGCGGCCCTGGTCCATGTTGGCCAGCAGCTTGTCCCGGGTGATGCCTGCGTTGTGGATGACGATGTCCAGCCGGCCGTGCCTTCCCACCGCATGGTCGATGATCCGCTGGCCTGCGTCTTCCCGGCTGATGTCCAGCTGCAGGGCAGTCCCCCGGACTTCGTTTGCCACCGCTGCCAGGTGGTCTCCGGCGGCAGGGATGTCGACGACCACCAGGGTGGCGCCGTCCCGGTGGAGCGTGCGGGCAATTGCCGCGCCGATTCCCCGGGCGGCGCCGGTCACGACTGCGACTTTGCCGGCGAGCGGCTTTTCCGGATCGGCGGGGAGCTGCCCTTCCCCTGTTGCGACGGTGAGGAGCTGCCCGTCGACAAAGGCGGAGCGGCCGGACAGGAAGAAGCGCACGGCGCCGAGAGCGCTGGGGCTCGCGGTTGTTACCCCCTCGGCCAGTACGATGCCGTTTGCCGTGGCGCCGGCGCGCAACTCCTTGGCGAGGGAACGCAGCAGGCCGTCCACGCCTTGGCGCGCTGCAGCGGCGGCCGGGCCGTGCGCGCTCGCCGGGGTGCGGGACACCGTGACGACGCGGCCGTTGGGCGCCAGATCCCTGACGGATGATGCCGCCGAGAGAACCGGCTTTTCAAGGTCCTCCGGGCGATCGAGTTCGTCCAGGACCAGGACGATCGCGCCCAGGTTCTCCCGTGGCACTGCATGCCGGCGGACGTCGAGGTCCCAGGACAGGAGGGTGGCGGCCAGTTCGTCAGCGCCCCCGCTGGATCCCTGGACCAGGATCGGGCCGGGAACGAGGGACTGTCCCGGCTGGTAGCGCCTGAGCACTGCCGGCTGCGGCAGGCCAAGCTTCCTGGCCACATCCTTTCCGATTCCGCGGCTTACGAATTGTGTGTACTTGTCTGTCACGCCGGCCTCCCTAGAGTGCTTCAAGAATGGCGACGACCCCTTGGCCGCCGGCAGCGCAGATGGAAATCAGGCCCCGGGCCGGACGGCCGTCCACCTGGCCCTTTTCGTGAAGCATCTTGGCCAGTGAGGCCACAATCCGCCCACCGGTGGCGGCAAAGGGGTGCCCCGCCGCCAAGGAGGAGCCGTTGACATTCAGCTTGGAACGGTCAATGCTGCCCAATGCGCCGTCCAGGCCCAGCCGTGTGCGCCCGAACTCTTCGTCCTCCCACGCGGCCAGGGTGCTGAGGACCGTTCCGGCGAACGCCTCGTGGATCTCGAAGAGATCGATGTCATCAAGTGTCAGGCCGTTGCGCGCCAGCAGCCGGGGCACCGCGAAGGCGGGCGCCATCAGCAGGCCGTCCTTGCCATGGACGAAGTCGACCGCGGCCGCCTCGCCGTCCACGACGGCTGCAAGCTTCGGCAGCTCGTGCGCGTCCGCCCATTCCTCCGAGGCCAGCAGCACGGTGGACGCGCCGTCGGTCAGCGGCGTGGAGTTCCCGGCGGTCATGGTTGCCTCAGCGCCGAGGTTCTTACCGAAGACGGGCTTCAGCGTGGCCAGTTTTTCCAGGGTTGTGTCAGGGCGGAGGTTCGAATCCCGGTTCAGGCCGCGGTAGGGCGTGAGCAGGTCGTCGAAGAACCCCGCATCATAGGCGGCTGCAAGATTGCGGTGGCTGTTGTAGGCCAGCTCGTCCTGCGCTTCGCGTGCGATCTTCCACTGTGCCGTGGTGAGAGCCTGGTGTTCGCCCATGGAAAGGCCCGTCCGGGGCTCCCCCGTGTTCGGTGCGTCGGGTGCCAAGTCTTTCGGCCGGAGGCGGCTCAGGACCTGAAGCCGCTGGGGCAGGGACTTGGCACGGTTGAGGTCCAGCAACACCTCCCGCAGGCCCTCGCTTACGGCGATCGGCGCATCGGAGGCGGAATCGACGCCGCCCGCAATGGCCGATTCGATCTGGCCCAGTTTGATCTTGTTGGCCAGGCCAAGGACCGTTTCGAGCCCGGTGGCACAGGCCTGCTGCAGGTCGTAGGCGGGCGTTTCGGCAGAGAGGGCAGAGCCCAGCACCGCCTCGCGTGTGAGGTTGAAGTCGCGGGAGTGCTTAAGGACTGCGCCTGCGGCAACCTCGCCGATCCGCTCGTCCTGCAGGCCGAAGCGGGCAATCAGGCCGTCCAGTGCGGCCGTCAGCATGTCCTGGTTGGAAGACTTGGTGTAGGCCCCGCCTGTCCGCGCGAACGGAATCCGGTTGCCGCCTACCACCACGGCCTTGCGCACCGAGCCCGCAGCAGGTGCTGGCGAGCGGGTGGTGGATGATTCGTCTGGTCCGGTTGCGGACTGTCCGGTAAAGGACATGTGATGTCTCCTCTTGATCAACGCTGGTTACCGATACCCAGCGTACCTGATACGCTGGGTATCGTGAACATCCTCCACGTTGAACTTCCCGCGCCTTCCGGCGGGGCCGCCTCAGGCAGTGACGCCTCGAGCGGCACTGTCGACGGGCGCGCCGCCCGCTGGCAGTCACACCGGGAGGAACGCCGGCGTGAACTCATCAAGTCCGCGCGGAAAGCCGTCCACGCGCTCGGCAGCGATGCTTCCATGGAGGACATCGCGGCCTCCGCAGGCACGTCAAAGTCAGTGTTCTACCGCTACTTCGGCGACAAGGCCGGACTGCAGCAGGCAGTGGGCGAAGTGGTGCTCAGCCAGATGCAGCGCCGCATCCAGGAAGCTGCCCAGAGCGCTCAGACACCCCGGGAAGGGCTACTGGCGATGGTTTCGGCCTATCTGCAAATGGCGGAAACCAGCCCGAACGTCTATACGTTCGTCACCACCTACTCTTCAGGCGAGCCAGGGGCAGCTAACGCGGGCATGGCAGTATCCGGAGCCCTCGGCCACTTCTTCGAAGAGGTGCGCGACATGATTGCCCGGCCCATGCGCGCGCAGTTGGGCACCGGCAAGGAAGCCGTGATCGGCTACTGGCCCACCGCGGCGATCGGGCTCGTGCGGAACGCCGGGGAGCAGTGGCTGGGCACCCCCGAGTCTGCTGCCAAACCGACGCAGGACGCCATGGCCCGCCAGATCACTGCCTGGCTGTGCGTCGGAATAGCCCCGGAACTGGAAACTGCGGACCCCCAGACCCCAAACCCTTAGTGAATTGTCAGAACCAAAGAAGGAATCGACATGACTGACGTAGTTGACCGACCGTCTGGCCAGGCCAGCCGGCCCGCCGGCCGTACAAAGCAACCTGCCGACGGGCAGCCCGCCGTCGACGTCGCCGCCCTGGGCGAGCAGCTCCTGGGCAAGTGGGCCCACATCCGCCGGCACTCGCGCGAGCTGTCCGGCCGCCCCGAACTGCATAAGACCGAGGGCCTCACCCACACCGAGCACAGGAAGCGCACGTTTGGCCAACTGAAGTACCTGGTCGAGAACAAAGCCGTCCACCGGGCATTTCCCGCAGCACTGGGCGGTTCCGACGATCACGGCGGAAACATCGCCGGGTTCGAGGAACTGGTCACGGCCGATCCGTCGCTCCAGATCAAGGCGGGGGTCCAATGGGGGCTCTTTGGCTCAGCCGTGATGCACCTGGGTACCGAGGAGCACCACGCCAAGTGGCTGCCCGGCATCATGAACCTGGACATCCCCGGCTGCTTCGCCATGACGGAAACCGGGCACGGCTCCGACGTGGCCAGCATTGCCACCACTGCCACGTTCGACCCCGCGACACAGGAGTTCGTGATCCACACACCCTTCCGCGCCGCCTGGAAGGACTACATCGGCAACGCCGCAATTGACGGGCTCGGCGCCGTGGTCTTCGCCCAACTCGTGACGAACGGCGTAAATCACGGAGTGCACGCGTTCTACGTTGACCTGCGGGATCCGGAGACCAAGGAATTCCTGCCGGGCATCGGCGGTGAGGATGACGGCGTCAAGGGTGGACTCAATGGCATCGACAACGGCCGGCTGCACTTCAGCAATGTCCGCATCCCGCGCACCAACCTGCTCAACCGGTACGGCAATGTCGATGCCGGCGGCGCCTACACCTCCCCCATCGCCAGCCCGGGCCGCCGCTTCTTCACCATGCTGGGCACCCTGGTCCAGGGCCGCGTGTCCCTGGACGGTGCCGCAGTCGCGGCCAGCAAGCTCGCCCTCAAGACCGCCATCCAGTACGCCGCCGAGCGCCGCCAGTTCAATGCTTCCTCCCACACTGACGAAGAGGTGCTGCTTGACTACCAGCGCCACCAGCGGCGTCTGTTCACACGTCTCGCCACGACCTATGCCGCCGGCTTCGCCCACGAGCAGCTCCTGCAGAAGTTCGACGACGTCTTCTCCGGCGCACACGATACGGACGAGGACCGCCAGGACCTGGAAACCCTCGCCGCCGCACTCAAGCCGCTGAGCACATGGCACGCCCTGGATACCCTCCAGGAATGCCGCGAAGCCTGCGGCGGTGCCGGCTTCCTGATTGAGAACCGCTTCGCATCACTGCGCGCAGACCTGGATGTGTACGTCACCTTCGAGGGCGACAACACCGTGCTGCTCCAGCTGGTGGCCAAGCGCCTCCTCGCCGACTACGCCAAGGAGTTCCGAACCGTCGGCGTCGGCGTGCTGGCTCGCTACGTCGTGAGCCAGGCCGCCGGAGTCGCAGTGCACCGGACGGGCCTGCGCCAGGTTGCGCAATTCGTTGCCGACACGGGTTCGGTGCAGAAGGCAGCAATCGCGCTCAGGGACGGAGACACCCAGCGGCTGCTGCTGACCGACCGGGTACAGACCATGGTGGCCGAGGTCGGAGCCGAGCTGAAGGGCACCAACAAGATGCCCCAGCACCAGGCGGCCGCCGTCTTCAACGAGCACCAGAATGAACTGATCGAGGCAGCGCAGGCCCATGCGGAGCTTCTGCAGTGGGAGGCCTTCACGGAGGCGCTGGCCAATGTGGCCGACCCGGGTACCAGGCGCGTGCTGACCTGGCTCCGGGATCTGTTCGGGCTCTCGCTCATCGAGAAAAACCTGTCCTGGTACCTCATGAACGGGCGGCTTTCGATGCAGCGCGGACGCACTGTAGGCGACTACATCAACCGCCTGCTGGCCAAAATCCGCCCGCATGCCCTGGACCTTGTGGATGCCTTCGGGTACGGGCCGGAGCACCTTCGTGCGGCCATCGCCACCGGGGCCGAGCAGATCCGCCAGGACGAGGCTCGTGCGTACTTCCGGGCGCAGCGCGCCGACGGACAGGCGCCGGTGGAGGAAAAGGTCCTGTTGGCCCGGCAGGTCCGGGATGCCAAAGCTCCGCGGCGCTAGCTTCGCCCGGATTTCCGTAGGAAACTGCGGAAACCACGACGGCGCCGCCCCCTAAGTGGGGGCGGCGCCGTCGTCGTCTATTGCCCGCTACCGATTACCCGTGGCGATTGGCAACGGCCGTCCGTTCCGGTTCAGGCAAGGACCGAGCGGTACACCTCAAGTGTCGTTTCCGTGATGGACTCCCAGGAGAAGTGCTCCTCCGCCCGGCGCCGGCCCGCCTGCCCCATGGCGCGGGCCCGCTCGGGATCCGACACCACTTCGGTCAGGGCAGCCGCAAACTCGGTGACGAACTTCTCGGGATCAAGCGGAGTGCCCGTCCCGTCGGTGACCTGTTCGATGTCCACCAGCAGACCGGTTTCGCCATGCTGGACAACTTCGGGAATGCCGCCGGTGGCGCTGGCCACAACGGCAGCGCCGCAGGCCATGGCTTCCAGGTTCACGATGCCGAGCGGCTCGTAGATGGACGGGCAGGCAAAGGCGGTGGCGTGGCTGAGGACCTGGATCAGTTCCTTGCGGGGCAGCATCCGCTCAATGAGGATTACGCCGCTGCGCTGGCTCTGGAGTTCCTCGATCAGCCGTGCGGTTTCCGCAGCGAGTTCGGGCGTGTCCGCTGCGCCGAGGCACAGCACCACTTGGACGTCCGCCGGCAGCTTTGCCGCTGCACGGAGCAGGTACGGAACACCCTTCTGGCGGGTGTTCCGGCCCACGAAGACCACGCTGGGAAGTTCCGGGTCGATGCCAAGCGCCCTGATGGCGTCATCACCCTCATCCCGCTTCCAGAGTTCGACGTCGATGCCGTTGTGCACCACGCGGACCTTGGCAGGGTCGACGTCCGGGTAGCTGCGCAGAATGTCCTGGCGCATCCCCTCGGAGACGGCGATGATTGCTGCGGCGGCCTCATAGGCGGTCTTCTCCACCCAGGAGGACAGCGCGTAGCCGCCGCCCAGCTGTTCGGCCTTCCACGGGCGCAGCGGCTCGAGGCTGTGGGCGCTCAGCACATGCGGGATGCCGTGGAGCAGCGAGGCCAGGTGACCGGCCATGTTGGCATACCACGTGTGCGAATGGACCAGGTCCGCTCCGGCGATGTCCGGAACGATCCGCAGGTCCACGCCCAGGGTCTGGACGGCGGCATTGGCCGCACCCAGGTCCTCCGGAACCGAGTAGGACGTCACTTTGGCCCCGTGATAGTCGGGATCCCGGGGCGCACCGAAGGCGCGCACCTGCAAATCCACATGTTTTGCCAGGACGCGGCTTAATTCAGCAACGTGGACGCCGGCGCCACCGTAGATCTCGGGCGGGAACTCTTTAGTCACAATGTCTATTCGCACGTTACCCAAGGTAGTCGTTCCGGCGTATCTGTTCTAGTGTGAAGGGGTCCGGGCATGCCGGACTTTTTGGGGTAGTTACGAAGGCGTACAGGAGCGACCATAATGCCGTTGAATAAGAAAGTCCTGGCTATTGTCCTCGCCGGAGGCGAAGGAAACCGTCTGATGCCATTGACGGCTGACAGGGCTAAACCCGGCGTGCCGTTTGCCGGGAGTTACCGGCTAATCGACTTCGCGCTATCAAACCTCGTAAATTCGCGCTATCTCCAGATAGTTGTCCTCACGCAATATAAATCGCATAGCCTGGACCGCCATATTTCCGAGACCTGGCGGATGTCCACGCAGCTTGGCAATTATGTTGCATCGGTTCCGGCGCAGCAGCGTGTCGGCAAGAGCTGGTTCCTTGGCAGTGCCAACGCCATCTACCAGTCCCTGAACCTGATCCATGACGCCAACCCGGACATTGTGGTGGTGGTTGGCGCGGACCACGTTTACCGGATGGACTTCGCCCAGATGGTGGAACAGCATGTGGCCAGCGGGGCGAAGGCAACCGTGGCTGCAGTGCGGCAGCCCCTGAGCATGGCCGACCAGTTCGGTGTGATCGAAGTGGACCAGAACGATCCGCAGAAGATCGCCGCATTCGTGGAAAAGCCTTCCTCGACCCCGGGCCTAGCAGCCGATCCCACACAGTTCCTTGCGTCCATGGGTAACTATGTCTTCAACGCCGACGCCCTGGTGGAAGCCTTGCACGTTGACGCCGAACGCCTTGACACCAAGCACGACATGGGCGGGGACATCATCCCCTACTTCGTCGGCCAGGGCGAAGCCGGCGTTTATGACTTCACGCTGAACGATATTCCGGGTTCCACCGAGCGGGACCGCACGTACTGGCGCGACGTCGGCACGATCGACTCCTTCTACGACGCGCACATGGACCTGATCTCGCCGCTTCCGGTGTTCAACCTGTACAACTCCGAATGGCCCATCTACACGCGCCAGAGCATTTCTCCGCCAGCCAAATTCGTCCGCGGCGACAACAACACTGTGGGAACCGCCTTGGATTCCATCGTGGGCAGCGGCGTGGTTATCTCCGGCGGCATCGTGGAGGGCTCGGTCCTGTCCAACGACGTCTACGTGAGTACGGCCAGCCGCGTGGTGGATTCTGTGCTGATGGATAAGGTGCAGATCGGCGAGGGTGCCGTGGTCAACCGCGCCATTATCGACAAGAACGTCAAGGTGCCCGCGGGGGCCGCGATCGGCCTCGATCCGGAACGCGACCGCGCACGCGGATTCAAGGTGACGGACTCCGGTATCACTGTTCTGTCCAAGGGCCAGCATGTCCCTGAGCCGGACGCAGCGGAACGGGAGCTTTCAGCAGCCAACCTGCACCTGGTGCCCAATGCGGTGAAGGCGGCGACGGAAAACTACCCTTCTGCACGGGACTCCGTGACCAAGGTAGGGGAAGCCCACGCTTCGGCCGTCGGTGTGGCAGGCACCGACCAGGAGTCGATCAGCACTAGCCGCTAAACCCTGACGGCAGGCCGGAAGCTCCCCAGGCTGTAAAATCGGAACAATGAACTCCCCCGATTTGACGCCTGAGGACATCCAGGCCTGCCTCAAGGTTTTAAACACCATCCATGCCTACGACGAGGAACACCCCGACTACGTCTCGGTTCGCCGCGCCACCGGCAAGATGTTCAAGGCTGTCAAGCGCCACCGCCGGGTCACCAAGCGCGACCTGATCGCCGAATCGGACCGCGCCGTCATCGCCCAGACGGCCACCGCGGCCCCCGACCGGATCGATGACGAGACCCGCGGGAACAAGCTGGAACCCTCGGCGACGGGCAAGGTGGCAGGGCACCTCATCAGGTCCCGCCCCTGCTACATCTGCAAGAACCACTACACGCAGGTTGATGCCTTCTACCATCAGCTGTGCCCAGAGTGTGCCGCGTTCAGCCACAGCAAGCGCGACGCACGCACCGACCTTACGGGCCGGCGCGCACTGCTTACCGGCGGGCGCGCCAAAATCGGCATGTACATCGCGCTCCGGCTGCTTCGGGACGGCGCCCACACCACCATCACCACGCGCTTCCCGAAGGACGCAGCCCGTCGGTTCGCGGCGATGGAGGACAGCGGGGACTGGCTCCACCGGCTAAGGATTGTGGGCATCGACCTCCGCGATCCCTCCCAGGTGATGGCCCTGACTGATTCGCTCGACGCGGCAGGCCCGCTGGACATCATCATCAACAACGCAGCCCAGACCGTCCGGCGGTCCGGCAACGCCTACAAACCGCTGGTTGATGCCGAGGACGAGCCCCTGCCGGCAGCACTCGAACCCGCTAACGGGGGTCCCGAACTGGTGACGTTCGGCCACGCCCACGACAAGCACCCCCTGGCCCTCGCCAGCAGCGTCACGGAGCATCCCGTCCTCGCCGGAGATGCCATCACGTCCCTCGCCCTCTCCACGGGGTCCGCATCGCTGGAACGGATTGCGTCCGGTACGGCCATCGACGCCGGCGGGCTGGTCCCGGATTTGGCCGCGATCAACAGCTGGACCCAGGTGGTGGATGAAGTGGACCCCCTGGAAATGCTCGAGGTTCAGCTCTGCAACGTGACTGCACCGTTCCTGCTGGTGAGCCGGCTGCGCGGGGCCATGAAACGCTCCACCGCGCACCGGAAGTACATCGTGAACGTCTCCGCCATGGAAGGGCAGTTCTCACGCGCCTATAAGGGCCCGGGCCACCCCCATACGAACATGGCCAAAGCGGCCCTGAACATGATGACGCGCACCAGTGCGCAGGAAATGCTGGATTCCGACGGAATCCTGATGACGGCGGTGGACACCGGATGGATCACGGATGAACGCCCCCACTACACCAAAGTCCGGCTCATGGAGGAAGGCTTCCACGCACCGCTGGACCTGGTTGACGGCGCGGCGAGGGTCTACGATCCCATCGTCATGGGTGAAAACGGCGAAGACCAGTACGGCGTCTTCCTCAAGGACTACAAACCGAGCCCCTGGTAGCAGGAACTCCGCAACCACTCGCATAGCAGCGGCTACCGGAGCGCCGGGCAAGGCCTTATGGCCCTAATGGGCCTGCCGGAGGGACCGTAACGTGGGTCTACATGAACACGACGACGCCCGAGGGCCAGCTGTCCATTGACCAGTGCTGGGACATGCTCGACACCGAGACGGTCGGGAGGATCGCGCTCATTGTCGATGACCATCCGGAAATCTTCCCGGTGAACTTCGTGCTTCAACGCCGGAGCATCGTCTTCCGGACAGCCGGCGGAACCAAGCTCTGGGCGGCCATGACGTCCAAACCGGTGGCTTTCGAAATTGACGGCTATGACGCCCATGAAGAGATGGCCTGGAGCGTTGTTGCCCGCGGCGAATCCGAGCTGATGGAGGGCCAGGAGGAGAAGGAGCAGGTGGACGCCCTGTTCCTGGAGCCATGGCAGCCCGGTGACAAGGACTACTACGTCCGGCTCGCGCCCAAGGCGCTGACCGGTCGGCGCTTCAAGGTCAAGAAGCCGGACCTGTGGAACACCCGGCTGTCCGATCCCCGGCGCGCTGCGTTCGAGTAGCGACCGTTAGGGACCTGATCTAGGTAAGGGCCCGTTCGGGCAACCCGGTCAATGCTTTTCAGGCGTATGGACGACCAGTACAGGGCAGTGAGCGTGGGCAACACAGGCGGAACTCACGGAGCCCAGCAGCAGCCCTCCGAAGCCGCCGTGGCCGCGTCTTCCGACCACCAGCATGTCGGCGGTCCGGCTGGCGTCAATGAGCGTGTGCCGTGGTCGCCCCTGCACCAGCCGGGTCTCGACGTTCGCGGGCGTTTCCGGCCCAAAGGCCTTGGCTACAGACTCCTGGAGGATCTCCCCGGCACGCACGTCGAAGTCGTTGATCCCCATGGCCACATAGCCGTCGTACACCGGCGGGTAATCCCAGCATGCCAGCGCCACCACGTGTGCGCCGAGGCCCACCGCGAGACCCTGGGCGTGTTTCAGTGCTTCCACCGAAGCCTCGGAGCCGTCCACTCCGACAACTATCGTACGGACGTCCCTGGCCTCGTTCATTTCCTCTTCTTTCGCATCCGGCTCCCGCCGGCCGTAGCCCGCTGGGATCCGGTGGGTGTTCTTCAAGGATGTGTGCCGGCAGCGTGGGCAGGTAGGGCCTAAAGTCATGCCCCGCGGGTCCAAGGACCCTTGTTGCACTTATGACCGTGAACGAGAATGGCAGAGCCGGATGACCGAAACCCGGTCCGGGCAGACATAATGGGACTTGCACCGTACCGGCACGCCGGTTGCGGACCGACAGTGGCAGCTCCGGCCGCCGGACAGGAGGACCATGATTCCCAGGGCAGACCAGGGTCCCTCCGCGCAGGAAACGCATACTGACCTGATCCGCGTGTTCATCCTCGATGACCACGAACTTGTCAGGCGGGGGTTGCAGGAGCTTCTCGAAGGCGAGGGCTTCCACGTTGTGGGGAGTTCCGGTTCCGCGGTTGAGGCCACGCGGCGCATTCCCGCCCTGCACCCGGATGTAAGCGTGCTCGACGCCCGCCTTCCCGACGGAACGGGCATCGAAGTCTGCAGGGATGTCCGGTCGGTGGATCCGAACCTCAACTGCCTCATCCTGACGAGTTTTGACGATGAGCAGGCCTTGCGGGGGGCGGTCCTCGCCGGCGCCCGTGGATACGTCCTGAAGGAAATTGGCGGCACGGACCTGATCGGCGCAATGCGCCGTGCCGCTGCAGGAGAGTCACTGTTCGACGACGGCGTGGCGGCAAGCATCGTCGAAAGCCTCGTCACGCCCCAACACGTGGATCCAAGGATTGCGGGGCTCACACCACAGGAACGGCGGGTGCTGGAACTGGTGGGCGGTGGCCTCACCAACCGGCAGATCGCGGCTGAAATGTTCCTGGCAGAGAAGACCGTGAAGAACTATGTGTCCTCGCTCCTGGCGAAGCTGGGCTTCGAACGGCGCACGCAGGCTGCGGTGTACATCGCAAACAACGCAATGCCGTCCCCGTTCACCTCGGGGCACTCCGGTCCGGCCCATTCTGCCGCTGCCCACTCCCCGGGCACCGATGCTGACGGCCACCGCCACTAAAGCGGGACTGACCACTCCAGGCTGGTACCGGCGTCGGGGGCGCTGGTGATGGTGCAGGTGCCTTCAAGTATCCTGGCGCGCTCCTCCATGTTGTTGAGCCCGTTGCGCTTCGCCGAGTCCCTGAACCCGCGGCCGTTGTCGGTGACCAGGACGGTCATCCTGCCCTTAAGGGCCGAGACGGATACCTCGATCAAGTCTGCGCCCGAGTGGCGGATGGCGTTGCTCAGGCCTTCGGAAACAACCGCCACCACGTGGTTGGCCGTGTCCGGCTGGACTGAGTCGACAGGGCCTTCCAGGTTCAGCCCGGGCGTAAAAGCCATGGACTTGGATGCGCTCCGGGTGACACGCCGCAGCCTTCCGCTGAGAAGCTCGGTGTCCCCGTTGCCGGTCCGGAGCGAGTAGATGGTGTCCCGCAGGCTGCGGATTGCCTCATCCAGTTCCCCGGTGATCGCGCCGATCCGTTCCAGCGCCAGGCCCTCGTTGGTGAAGCGGGTCAGGCTCTGGACGCTCAGGCCCGCCGCGAATAGCCGCTGGATCACGAGGTCATGAAGGTCGCGGGCAATGCGGTCCCGGTCGGTAAAGACCAGCAGTTCTTCCCGCAGGCGGTGGACCCTGGCGAGTTCCAGCGCCAAAGCGACGTGGGATCCAAATACAGCCCCCATCTCCACGTCCGTGCGGCCGTAGGCGCCGGCCCCGGCGTCGCGGACCAGGAGGAGGAGTCCGTGATGGGCGCCCTGGGTGCTGAGAGCCACCGCGAGGAGCGGACCGGTCACGGTCCCCTCCAGCACGCCCAGAACATCCGCGGCATTGTCCACGAGAAGCGGCTCGCCTCCGGCAAGAACCACCTGCAGGGACTCCGACTCCAGCGCGAGGGGCAGGCCCGAAAACAAGTCCGCGTCTTTGCCGTCGGCGCCGGCCACAACATAGCCGACGCCATCCGCGGACGGTGCCACGATCAGGGCCAGCCTGGACCCGGATTCCCGCAGCGCCCTCCCGGCAATGGGATCAAGGCCCTCTGAGGAGGACGCCGGATCACTCCCCAGCATCAGCCCGGAGACATCCATGCAGGCTTCAAGCCACTGTGCCCGGCGCCGGGCGTCGTCGTACAGCCGCGCGTTCTCAATGGCGACACCGGCCGCTGCCGCCAGGGCAACGGCAAGCTCCTCGTCCTCTACGGTGAAATCTCCGCCGCCCTCCTTTTCCGTCAGGTACAGGTTGCCGAAGACGACGTCGCGGACACGCACCGGGACGCCGAGGAACGACTGCATGGGCGGGTGGTGTTTGGGAAAGCCGTAGGCTTCAGGGTGGCGACGAAGGTCATGGAGCCGCAGCGGCCTGGGATCGGAGATCAGCAATCCCAGGACGCCATGGCCGGTGGGGAGGGGACCAATCCGCTTGGCCAGTTCGCCGTCGATCCCGACGGTGATGAAGTGGCTAAGGGCGCGGTCATCACCGATAACACCCAAGGCCCCGTAGCGGGCGTGCAGCAGCTGGCAGGCGGACTGGACAACACGTTCCAGGACGGCGTCCAGGCTCAAATCCTCCGCGACCGCCACGACGGCTTCGAGCAGGCCGCCCATGCGTTCCTGGAATTGGAGGAGTTCACCGGCCCGTGACACGAAATCCTTGAGCAGGTCTTCGATCCTCAGGCTGCCCGCTGTTGTATTCCGTTCGGGACCGTCGCCATTGGCATGCATATCCACAACCCGACTCCTGACCGTTTCCGTCCGCCCCGGCGGCGTGAGGCCAGAATACCGTTAAGCCCCAATTCCCGGGGGCGGACAGTGGGTTGCGGCGGCATGGGGCCATTGTGCTCTAGCTTGCCTGGTGTTCCTTGCCTATGCTCAGCGTCATGAGCACAGATCGGAAACCGGGCGCTGATACTCCGTACGAGGTCGAAAACTTTGACAGCCATGAATGCTGGCGGCTGCTGCGGAGCGTCTCAGTGGGCCGGTTGGCCGTCTGGGTGGATGACCACCCGGACATTTTCCCCATCAACTACAAGGTGGACCACGGCACGCTGGTGTTCCGTACGGCAGAAGGCACCAAGCTTCAGTCAGCAACCGGCGACACGCCCGTAGCCGTGGAGGCCGACGGGGTGGACTCCGACTCCGGGATCGCCTGGAGCGTGGTGGTCAAGGGCCAGGCCGCCCCCGTCAAGAATCCGCAGGAGGTCCTGGACACCGTGGGGCTGCTGCTGTTCCCCTGGCAGGCCGGAACGAAGGAGCACTTCGTCCGGATCACCCCTGACGCGGTCACCGGCCGCCGTTTCAAGGTCGCTCCCCCGCTGACCTGGTGGACGCCGCTCGATGACGCCACCCGGTCTGCGGACGAATAATGTGCGGACTTAGGCCAGGCGTGTGATTTCCACACTGACGTTCAGCGCGGAACCGCCGCCGCCCGACAGGATGCCCTTGAGCGGCGGCACATCCCGGTAGTCGCGGCCACGGGCCACCGTGACATGGAAGTCACCGGCCGGTTTGTGGTTGGTCGGATCCCAGCTGCGCCATTCACCGTCCCACCACTCCAGCCACGCGTGGGACTGGCCGGCCACCGTCTCGCCGATGTCCGCCGTCGAACGCGGGTGCAGGTAGCCGGAAACGTACCGGGCGGGAATCCCGCAGCTCCGCAGTGCCCCGACAGCGAGATGCGCCAGGTCCTGGCAGACGCCCTGGCGCTGGCCCCAGGCCTGCGCCGCGTTGGTGGTGACCCCGGTGGAGCCCTTCATGTAGGTCATCTCCCCGCGCATCCATTCGAAGATGGCCATGGCGGCGCCGTGCGGGTTCCGGCCTTCAACGATCCCCGGAATGATGCCGAGGACTTCGTCTCCCGGACCACTCAGGCGGGACTGCGGGATCCAGTCGCTGAACTGGTTGAGCGTCTCGGACGCCTGCAGCACGTCCCAGGAGACGATGTCGGCTTCCGCGGGGACGCGTTCAGCGCGGTGGACTTCGACCGTGGTGGTGGCGACTACCTCAAGGTACTCATGCGGCATCTGCATGTCGAAGGCGGTAACACGCGTACCCCAGTAGTCGCGGTAGCTGCTGACGGCGGCCTGCGACGGCGCAACTTTCATGGACGATTCCAGCACAACCTGCTGCGGATCCGTCAGCGGCGTCATGCGGGCTTCGTTGTACGAGAGCGTGACGCGCTTGTTGTACTTGTAGCCGGTCTTGTGAATGATGCTCAGCCGGGTCATGAAACTTCTCCCACCCAGGCCAGTTCGTCCGCCTGATTGAAGTACTTACGGGAAATTGCGTCGGAAGCCTGCGACACAGCCTTCTGGACGCGCTCCATGTGCTCCGGCAGTTCGGACATGAGGTCGTCCGTGCGGTGGAACTCCAGGAAGGTGCGGGCCTGGCCCACGATCCGGCGGGCGTCGTTGATGAAGCCGACGCGCTGCGCGGAGGGATCGAGCTTGGCCAGGCAGTCGTCCGCATCCCGCAGGGCATAGACGATGGAGCGCGGGAACAGCCGGTCCAGCAGCAGGAACTCGGCGGCATGCTGGTCACCGAAGGCGGCGCGCCGGGTCCGTAGGAAGGACTCGTAGGCGCCGGCGCAACGGAGCATGTTCACCCACGACATGCCGGCGGAGAGCACATCGCGGGTCGACAGCATGCGCGCCGTCATATCGGCACGCTCCAGGGAGCGTCCCAGGGCCAGGAACAGCCAGCTGTCGTCGTGGCTGACGGTGGTGTCCGCCAGCCCGCTCACCATGGCCGTGCGTTCCAGCACCCAGTGGCAGAACCGGTAGGTGCCCACCACGTCCTTGCGGTGCTGGTTCAGCCCGTAGTACGTGGTGTTCAGGCTCTCCCAGAGCCCGGACGAAACCGTTTCGCGGGCACGGCGGGCGTTCTCGCGGGCAGCGCCCAGCGACCCCGCAATGGACGTGGCGCTCTGTTTGTCATAGGCGAGGGCGTGCAGCAGCTCCTCGAGGCCGAACTCGTCGCTCTCGGGCCGGGCCCCCATGACGGCCAGGAGTTCCCGGGCAACGTTGTCCCTCTCCTCCGTGGGCAGGTGGTTGAGCCGCTCAAGGTGGACATCCAGGATGCGTGCGGTGCCATCCGCGCGCTCCACATAGCGGCCGATCCAAAATAGGGACTCGGCAATACGGCTAAGCATTTGCGGCTACCTCCTGCGGGCCCGAAATCTGCGTGAACGTGAATGGTGAAAATGGTGCGGGCTGCACCGGACGGCGGCGGCTCACTGCTGCTGCTCCGTCTGGCGGTCGCGCCAGTTGCTCTCGACCGGCCACACCGAAACCCGCTCGCGGACGGTGATGGACGGCCTTGGCAGGAGTTCCACCGGAACCTCGGGAGAGTCAGACAGCACCCAGGTGTCCTTGGACCCGCCGCCCTGGCTGGAATTGACGATCAGCGAGCCCTCCTTGAGGGCCACGCGGGTCAGTCCGCCGGGGAGCACCCACACGTCGTCGCCGTCGTTGACGGCAAACGGACGCAGGTCGACGTGCCGAGGGCCAAACTTATCACCGCTGAGGGTCGGAACCGTTGACAGCTGCAGGACCGGCTGCGCAATCCAACCGCGGGGATCGGCGATGACGCGCTTGCGCAGGGCCTCGAGTTCGTCCTTGGTCGCGTCGGGCCCGATAACCAGGCCCTTGCCACCCGAGCCGTCCACCGGCTTGACCACCAGTTCATCCAGCCTGTCCAGGACGTGCTCGCGCGCCTCCTTTTCCTCCAGCCGGAACGTGTCCACATTCGCGATCACGGGCTCTTCGCTGAGGTAGTAGCGGATGAGGTCGGGCACGTAGCTGTACACGAGCTTGTCGTCAGCCACGCCGTTGCCCACGGCATTGGCGATGGTGACTCCGCCGGCGCGGGCGGCATTCACCAGGCCGGGGCAGCCCAGCATGGAATCGGCACGGAACTGCAGCGGATCGAGGAAGTCGTCGTCGATCCGCTTGTAGATGACATCGACGCGCTGCTCGCCGGCGGTGGTCCGCATGTACACGCGGTTGCCGCGGCAGATGAGGTCACGGCCCTCCACGAGCTCCACGCCCATCAGGCCCGCCAGCAGGGTGTGCTCGAAGTACGCGCTGTTGAACACTCCGGGGGTAAGGACCACTACCGTGGGGTCGTCGACGCCGGAGGGCGCCGTCTTGCGGAGCGCGGACAGCAGCCGGCGCGGGTACTCTTCGACCGGACGGATCAGTTGCTGGCCGAAAGCCTCGGGCAGGCCCTTGGCCATGGCCCGGCGGTTTTCCAGTACGTAGCTGACGCCCGAGGGCACCCGCACGTTGTCTTCCAGCACCCGGAAGGTTCCCGCCGCGTCACGGACGACGTCGATCCCGGAAATGTGAACGCGGACTCCGCCTGCCGGCTCAAAGCCGTGTACCTGGCGGTGGAAGTGGGCACTCGTGGTGACAAGCTGGCGCGGAATGACGCCGTCGGCAACGACGGTCATCTTGTCGTAGACGTCGTTGAGGAAGGCTTCCAGCGCCCGGACCCGCTGCGCAACTCCCCTTTCGAGGACGCTCCATTCATCGGCCGGGATCACCCGGGGCACGATGTCCAGGGGAAACGGCCGTTCCTCCCCTGCGAAGTCGAAGGTGACGCCGCGGTCCAGGAACGTCCGCGCCATCGAGTCGGCACGGGCGGTGACGTCGGCGAGGGAAAGCTCACGAAGAGCCCCTGCGACCTGCCCGTAGGACTTCCTGGCTTGCTGGCCGGGGGTAAACATCTCGTCGTAGGCACCGGAGCGGCCGGCAGCCTCGGAGTAATCCTGGAATAGGTCAGACATGGTCATTAGCCAACCACCTTTTTGTTTCGAATTCATTACTGGTGCCCATTGTGGCGTGTTGGAGCCACCCCCTCCGGTTCGTGTTTTTCCGCACATGTCCGGCAAGGTAGGTGAGTGCCACTGCCCAGATTCCCCGCCGCCCCCCTGGGGCGGATCTCCGCACGGATCCCACCCATCGTGCCGGGACTTCTCACTGCCGTTTTCGCCGTCGGGGTGGCCTTTACCGTACACGCAATGGTGCCGGTCCTGCCTGCCATGACTGTCGCCGTGGTGCTGGGATTGCTTGCCGCCAACCTGCCGGGCACGGGAACGTGGGTTGCAGGCGGGGCACGCAGCGGGCTCGACTTCGCCGGGAAGCACCTGATGAGGGCCGGCATCGTGGTCCTGGGCCTGAAAGTCAGCGTCATGGACGTCCTCGGGCTCGGCTGGCAGGCGCTGCTGCTCATCACCGGGGTGGTCCTGGTGAGTTTCGCAGGGACCTACGGGATATCGCGGATGTTCCGGCTGACCCGTGACGCGTCGCTGCTGATTGCCACGGGCTTCTCCATCTGTGGCGCCTCGGCCATCGGTGCCATGGCCGCGGTCCGCCGGATCCGGCATGTGGACACCGTGCTGCCGGTGGCGCTGGTAACCCTGTGCGGCACGCTGGCCATCGGCGTCCTGCCGCTCCTCCTGCACCCGCTTCAGCTCACACCCGAGGTGTTCGGCGCATGGACCGGCGCATCGGTGCACGACGTCGGCCAGGTGGTGGCCACAGCGCAGACCGCAGGAACCGGAGCCCTGGCGATCGCCGTCGTCGTCAAGCTGACCAGGGTGATCCTGCTGGCCCCCATAGTGGCTGCCGCCGGCGTCCACCAGCGGACGGTCATCAGCCGGGACGCGCGTAACGGGGCAGCGCTGAACGGAACCGTTGAAAACGGGGCCGGCCTGAGCCGGACCGGGGGCGGCGTGGCAGGCGACCCGGACACCGACGGCGCGGAACTCCGGCTGCCGCCGGTTGTTCCGCTGTTTGTCATCGGCTTTGTGGCCATGGTGGGTCTGCGCTCCACGGGCTGGCTGTCCCCTGGGTGGCTGGAGTCGGCGGCCGCAGTACAGGACCTCCTGCTGGGCACGGCGCTGTTCGGCCTGGGCTCGGCGGTCCGCGTGCAGACCCTGCTGCATACCGGGGCGAGGGCACTGCTGGCCGCCCTCGCAGCGTGGCTGCTGATCGCGCTCCTGGGCCTCGGGGCCGCAGTGCTGATCGTCCGGCCCTACTGACTGCCCGCCCTGACTGCCCGCGCTGACTGCCGCGCGCGGATGCCGTGGCAAAGCTCGTGATTCAATAGCTTGGTGTCGAATGAGAACCTGCACCGCGATGAAGCGGCAATACGCTCAGCCCTGATCACCACCCACAGCTACGACGTTTCGCTTGACGTCCGCCTGGCGCAGGATCCGGAGGTCCGCGGATACACCAGCCGCAGCGTCATCCATTTTTCGGCGCAGGAACCGGGCGCGTCCACCTTCCTGGACTTCATCAGCAGCGACGTGCACAGCGTTTTCCTGAACGGAAAAGGGCTCTCCGTCAAGGACGTAGTGGACGGATCCCGCATCCGGCTGGACAACCTCCAGGCGGACAACCAGGTAACCGTCACCGGGACGGCGCTTTACAGCACCTCCGGCGAGGGCATGCACCGCTTCTTCGATCCGGCGGACGGCCAGTGCTACCTCTACACCCAATACGAGCCTGCCGATGCCCGCCGCGTGTTTGCGAACTTTGAACAGCCGGACCTCAAGGCGGAGTTCACCTTCCACGTGATGGCGCCGTCGGACTGGCAGGTCGCCTCCAACGGTGCCGAAGCCGGCCGCACCCAGCTGACCAGTGATCCGGCAACCAGCCGGTGGGACTTCGCGCCCACGGGGCGGATGTCCACCTACATCACCACCGTCCTGGCCGGGCCGTACTTCAGGGCGGAGGACCACTGGAGCGGAACCCTCGACGACGGGACCGCCCTGGAGATCCCCCTGGCGCTGTACTGCCGCGCATCCATGGCCGAGTCCTTCGACACCGACCACCTGTTCCAGCTCACCAAGCAGGGACTCGGGTTCTTCAACAACCTGTTCGACTATCCGTATCCCTGGGGCAAGTACGACCAGGCCTTCGTGCCCGAATACAACCTCGGTGCAATGGAAAACCCCGGCCTGGTCACCTTCACCGAAAACTACGTCTTTACGTCGCGGGCGGCCGACTCCCAGTACCAGGGTCGGGCGAACACCCTCATGCACGAAATGGCGCACATGTGGTTCGGCGACCTCGTGACCATGCAGTGGTGGGACGACCTCTGGCTCAAGGAATCCTTTGCCGACTACATGGGCACCCTGGGCGTGGACCGCGCCACGGACTGGGATACGGCCTGGGTGAACTTCGCCAACAACCGCAAGGCCTGGGCCTACGTCCAGGACCAGCTGCCCACCACCCACCCGATTGTTGCCGACATTCCGGACCTGGAGGCAGCCAAGCAGAATTTCGACGGCATCACGTATGCCAAGGGCGCGTCCGTGCTGAAGCAACTCGTGTCCTATGTCGGTTTTGAGGCGTTCATCGCCGGTTCGCGCCGGTATTTCCGGGACCACGCCTACGGCAACACCACCCTGGCTGACTTGCTGGCCGCCCTGGGCGAGGCGTCAGGCCGGGACCTGACCCTGTGGGCCCGCCAGTGGCTGCAGACCTCGGGGATCTCCACCGTCACTGCCGAAATCGAAGAGCACGACGGCGTGCTCGGCAGCGTTGCCCTCGTCCAGGACGCGGTGGACCCCAGCACGGGACGCCAGGAACTGCGGCCGCACCGGCTTCGGATCGGGCTCTACGATTTCAACGCCGACGGCGCACTGGTCAGGGTGGACAGCGTCGAGACGGACCTGGCCGGCGGCCGCACCGTCGTGACGGAGCTCGCGGGCAGGCCCGTACCGGCGCTCCTCCTGGTCAACGACGACGACCTCAGCTACGTGAAGGTCCGCTTTGATCCCCGCTCGGAAGCGACCGCCCGGGCGTCCCTCGGCGCCCTGCAGGACCCGATGGCACGGGCGCTCTGCTGGACAGCCCTCTGGGACGCTGCGCGTGACGCCGTGGCACCCGCGGACCGCTATGTTGCGGCGGTGGAAAAATTCGGCCCTGCCGAACAGGGCATCGGCGTGCTGCTGAATGTCCTGGGAAACGCGAGCACTGCCATCGACCGCTTTGTCCCCGCTCCGGAACGCGCTGCGGTCCGGAACAGCCTCCTCGACGCTGCTGCCCGCGAACTCTTCGCGGCTGCCCCCGGGTCGGACCACCAGCTGGCCTGGGCGAGGGCCCTCGCCACCATAAGCAGGCAGTCCACGGGCAGGCTGGACCTCGTGCGGGGAATCCTGGACGGGACAACGGTGGTGGACGGCCTGGCCGTTGACCCGGAGCTCCGCTGGAGCCTGTGGCACGCCCTGGCAGCCAACGGGCAGGCGTCCGAGGCCGAGTTGGCTGCCGAACTGGCCCGCGACACCACGGCGTCCGGCCGCGCCGGCCATGCCACAGCGCTGGCTGCGCGGCCGGACGCCGCCGTCAAAGCCGCTGCGTGGGACGCGGCCGTCAACGGCACCGCTCTCTCCAACCAGCTCCTCAGCGCCACGATCGCGGGCTTCAACACCGCGCCGGACACGCTGCTGGACCCGTTCGTTGGGCCATACTTCGACTGCCTGGAGAAAGTCTGGGCGGAGCGCAGCATCGAGATTGCCAGCCGGATCGTTCGCGGCCTGTTCCCCGCAGGGCAGGACCTCCTCGCCGGACTGCCCGACCAGCACCCGGTCCTGGTCCGTGCCGATGGCTGGCTCACAGGGCATCCCGCGGCACCGCGGGCGCTGCGCCGGATCATCATCGAGCAGCGGAGCCACCTGCACCGTGCCCTCAAAGCCCAAGCCGCGGCGCTGCAGGCCGCCGTGTCCTAGGAGACCCGGTTTACTCAGGGCACCCGGTGTAGCCACTCCTCGGTTCCGAACTTGGTTGCGACACGGTCCCTGGCGGCGGCAAGCTCCGCGTCGCTCAGGACCGACGGTGTTGCCCCGTACCGGCCGCTAAAGACATCCATCATGGCCTCGACGATCTCCGCCCGGGCCAGGCCCGTCTGCCGGCGCAACGGATCCACCCGCTTCTTCGCGCTGGTGGTGCCCTTGTCCGAGAGCTTTTCCTTGCCGATCCTCAGGACCTCCACCATCTTGTCGGCGTCGATGTCGTAGCTCATGGTCACGTGGTGCAGCATGCCGCCGTTGGCCAGGCGCTTCTGCGCCGCACCGCCGATCTTGCCCTGTTCCGTGGCGATGTCATTGAGAGGCACATAGAAGGCGCTGATGCCCAGTTTCTCCAGTGCGGCCATGACCCAGGCGTCAAGGAACGCGTAGGAGTCGGCGAAGCTGATACCGTCCACGAGGGTCTGCGGCAGGTACAGCGAATAGGTGATGCAGTTGCCCGCTTCCATGAACATCGCTCCCCCGCCGCTGATCCGGCGCACCACAGTGATGCCGTGGCGGGCGACGCCGTCGGGATGGATCTCGTTGCGCACCGACTGGAAGCTGCCGATCACCACGGACGGCTCCTCCCAGTCCCAGAACCGGAGCGTGGGATTGCGTTGGCCAGCACCCACCTCCTCGGTAAGGACCTCGTCCAGGGCGACATTGACGTGCGTCGGCAGCACTGACGGGGCTATGACATTCCAGTGGTGATCCGCCCAGCCGGTGGCTTTCGCCAGGGCCCTGCGGACCGCGACGGACACGGCGTCGGCGGAGAATCCGAACAGGACGGCATCGTCGGGGAGCGCTGCGGTGACGGCCGCGGAGATGTCCGCCGCAGCCGTTGTCTCCGGAAGCCCGGTCAGGGCGCGGTTGATGTCCAATAGCGCTTCGTCGGGTTCCAGGAAGAAGTCACCGCTGACGGAAACGTGTGCGAGGTGCCCACCGACGACGTCGAAATCCACCACAACCAGCTTGCCGCCCGGGACCTTGTACTCACCGTGGCGCCGGCCGCCGCCGTCGTGCGTGCCGTCCGCCGGGGCGGTCTCAAAAGGAGGGAATGTCATGCATTCCATCCTGCCCCAAGAACGCAAAAGCCCGCACCGTTCCCGGTGCGGGCTTTTCCAATAGACCTTGGGGAGAAGTTGTTACTTCTTGCCGCCGAAGCCCTTGAAGCGAGCGTTGAAGCGCTCGACGCGGCCTGCAGAGTCCATGATGCGCTGCTTGCCCGTGTAGAACGGGTGGGACTCGGAGGAGATTTCGACGTCGATGACCGGGTAGGTGTTTCCGTCTTCCCACTCGATGGTCTTCTTGGAAGACACGGTGGACTTGGTCAGGAACTTGACGCCGGAAGCCAGGTCGTTGAATACAACAGCTTCGTACTTCGGGTGGGTATTAGCCTTCATAATGGGACCTTTGTTTCGTACAACTGGATTTTGCCAGCTGCCAGGTATGAATGGGATGCGGGTCGCGGAACAACGCCAAAAACCTCAGGTGCCCGGACCAACACTCAATCCTAGCCTAAACACGCGCCCTGCACGAACCGGCAGCGGGCCCGGCAGAAGCGTCCGGCAGGCAGGGGCGCGGCCTTCCGGGGCTCAGACCCGGGGCCGCAGTTCCCAGAAAGCGACGGCGGACGCCGCAGCGACGTTGAGCGAATCGACGCCTGCCCGCATCGGAATCTTGACGGCGAGATCGACGGCGGCGAGGGTCTCGGCGCTCATGCCGGCGCCCTCCGTGCCCAGGACCAGCGCCAGTTTGTCCGGATTCCGGGCGGCCAGCTCGTCGAGGTCCACGGCGTCGCCGGTGAGCTCCATCGCCGCGACCGTGAAGCCCTGCCCGCGCAGCACCTCAAGATCGGCCGGCCAGGACTCCAGGCGCGCCCAGGGGACCTGGAACACGGTGCCCATGCTCACCCGGACGCTGCGGCGGTAGAGCGGGTCGCCGCACCGGGGCGAGACCAGCACCGCGTCCACGCCCAAGGCGGCCGCGGACCGGAAGATGGCACCGACGTTTGTGTGGTCCACGATGTCCTCAAGGACGGCCACCCTGCGGGCACCTGCCAGCAGTTCCGGCAGCGGGACGGGTGCCGGACGGTGCATGGCCGCCATTGCGCCGCGGTGCAGGTGGAAGCCCGTGATGTCCTCCAGCAGGGCGGCACTGCCGACGTAGACCGGCACGTCCGGGAAGTCGCTGAACACATCGGCCAGGTCCTCAAGCCATTTCTCCGCGAGGAAGAAGGACCGGGGCCGGTGGCCAGCAGCCAAGGCGCGGCGGAGAACCCGTGATGATTCCGCGATGTACATCCCTTCCGCGGGCTCCCGGACTTTGCGGAGGTGGACATCCGTCAGCCGGGTGTAATCGGACACGCGCGGATCGTCAGAGGATTCGAGGTAGTGGAGGGTCACCGGAAGGTCGTTTCTACAGGCATTTTAAGCGGGTCATTTGAGGAGGTTGGCGATCATGAAACCCAGCGCCACGAGGCCAAGGGTAAAGATGACACCGCGGAGTACCGGCGGGGATAGCCGGCGGCCCACCTTGGACCCTATGACGCCGCCAATGAGGGAACTGACCGCGATGATCCCCACCACCGCCCAGTTGATACGGCCGAACGCGAACAGCAGGTAGGACGCCGCCGCCACGATGTTCACGCCCAGCACCAGGATGTTCTTCATGGCGTTGGCGTTCTGGATGGTTCCCGTCATAAAGACGCCCAGGATGCCCACCAGCAGGATGCCCTGCGCCGCCACGAAGTAGCCGCCGTAGACGCCGGCCAGGAAAACCAGCACGATCAGGAGCACGCCGTGGCGTTTGTCCCGGATGGCATGCTCCGGGTTCTCCTCCCGGTCCCTCACCCACTGCTGGAGCCGGGGCTGGAACACCACCATCAGCAGGGCCAGCACAATCAGGGCGGGGGCGGCGTAGTGGAAGACCTTTTCCGGGAGGTGCAACAGCAGCCAGGCACCGCTGATGCCGCCCAGAAGGGATGCAGGCAGGAGCCGGAGAAGCTGCTGGCCGCGCCCTGCAAGTTCTTTCCTATACCCCCAGGCACCGGCGGCATTGCCGGCCACCAGCCCCATGGCATTGCTGATGGAGGCTGTTACCGGGGCAATTCCCAGGGCAATGAGGACGGGAAAGGTGACCAGGGTGCCCGAGCCCACCACGCTGTTGATGGTTCCGGCCCACAGCCCGGCAAAAAAGACAAAGACGCCGCTGAGTAAGTCCACGCTAGGCTGGCCGCGCGATCAGCGGCGTGCTGTGGCGGCGTAGCGTCCCGCGTTGACCGTAACGTCGAGGGGCAGGCCGAAGGTCTCGCTGAGGTGCTCCGATGTCAGGACCTCAGCAATGGGTCCGGCTGCCACAACGCCGGCGTCGCGCATCAGCATGGCGTGGGTGAAGCCCGGCGGGACTTCCTCAAGGTGGTGCGTCACAAGCACAATGGCCGGGGCCGTGTCGTCGAGTGCCAGTTCGCTGAGGCGGTGCACCAGGTCTTCACGGCCGCCAAGATCCAGCCCTGCGGCAGGCTCGTCCAGAAGGAGCAGTTCCGGGTCCGTCATGAGGGCACGGGCAATCTGGACGCGTTTGCGTTCGCCTTCGGAGAGGGACGCGAACGCGCGGTTCAGGAGCGGACCCATGCCCCACTCGTTCAGGAGCCGGAACGCGCGGCGTTCGTCGTCCTTCTCGTAGCCTTCGCGCCAGCGTCCGGTCACGCCGTAGGCCGCGGTCACCACCACGTTGAGCACTTTCTCGTGCTCGGGAATCTGGTTGGCCAGCGCGGCGGAAGACAGTCCGATGCGGGGCCGGAGTTCAAAGACGTCAACGGCCCCCAGCATCTCTTCCAGGATCCCGGCCATTCCGCTCGTGGGGTGGAGCCGTGCCGCCGCAATCTGGAGCAGTGTGGTCTTGCCGGCGCCGTTGGGTCCAAGGATTACCCAGCGTTCGCCTTCTTTGACCTGCCAGTCCACTTTGTTGAGGAGCGTTTTAGCTCCGCGGACAACGCTGACGGCAGCCATTTCAAGAACATCACTCATAGAAGTAGACACTAGGACAAAACAGCGTGGGACTGATAACTGGAACATCCCGGGCGAAACCGGCCGCAGGGCGGGACGAAACGAATTCGGGCGGCGGGATGGCGCTGGCTAAGATTGCAGCCATGAGTTCGAACGTGACTGCGGTCAGCTACGGCGTGAAATTGTCCCCTGCGGAACTGGAGCACCTCCGTTCCCTGCTGACCGGGTCAGGCGCGTCTTTCGCCGTCGAATCCCGCACCGGCGACGAGCGTTTCGAGGTGTATACGGTGGACTTCTCCGTGGAGTCCGGGACCGCCGCCGAGATCGGCGCGCTGCGGCAGGACGTGGCCGCAGCAGGCTTCAGCGGAATGGACACGGCGATCGTTCCCACGGCCCTGCGGCAGGCGCCCCGCAAGTTCCTCATCATGGACGTGGATTCCACGCTGATCCAGCAGGAAGTCATTGAACTCCTGGCCGCGTACGCAGGGAAGAAGGAAGAGGTCACCGCGGTGACCGAGGCGGCCATGCGCGGCGAGCTCGACTTCGCCCAGAGCCTCCATGCGCGGGTGGCCGTCCTCGCCGGGCTGCCGGCCGACGTCGTCGATTCCGTCCGGGCCGAGGTGAAACTCAGCGAAGGCGCCGCGGAGCTTGTTGCGGCGTTCAAAGCGGCCGGCCACGCCGTGGCAGTGGTATCCGGCGGTTTCAACCAGATCCTGCGCCCCATCGCGCAGGACCTCGGGATGGATTACTGGATCGCCAACGAGCTGGAAATTGTCGACGGCGCGCTGACCGGCAAGGTGCTCGGTGCGGTGATCGACCGTGCGGCGAAGGAGAAGTACCTCCGCGAGTGGGCCGCTGCCGAGGGTATCCCCATGGAGCACACCATCGCCGTGGGCGACGGCGCCAATGACCTTGACATGCTCAGTGCCGCCGGGATCGGCGTGGCCTTCAACGCCAAGCCCGCCGTGCGCGCGGCAGCGGATGCAGCCGTCAATATGCCGTACCTGGATGCCGTGCGGCACATCGCCGGGGTCTGAGACGCAGGCCGCGCTGGCATTGCCAGCGCCTGATGAAACAGCGCAAAGGAAAGGCCGGGCATTCGCCCGGCCTTTCCTTTGTGGTTCGTAGTGCGCGTCAGCCTGCCTGGCCGGTGCTCTTGCCGAAGTAGTCGGCACCGCCGGCGTACTCGGTGTGGCCGGTTTCGACGTCGGCCGTGACCATCTTGGCGATCTCCGCGGCGAATTCCGCAACGGAATACAGCTTGCCGGCCTCCGCACGGCGGGCTTCGATGGCGCCCGGGTTGGACCGGTCAAGCAGCGTGGCCGTAACGGTTCCTTCGATCATGTCGCCGGAAACCACCACGAGCGAGATTCCCTTGTCCGCAAGGTTCGGGATCAGGGCGCGCAGGGCGTCCTCGCCGGCGCGCTTACTGCGTGCCACAGGCTCATATTCAGGCATGGTGGGCACGGAGCCGATGAAGTGGGCCTGGTGGCTCGTGATGAACACCACGCGGGAGCCTTCGCGCATCAGCGGCACGGCGGCGTTGAGCATGTTGACCTGGGCATCGCGGTTCAGCTTCAGGGCGTAGCCCTCTTCCATGCCCGACTCCATGCCGCCGGAAGCGTTCAGGACCAGGACGTCGAGCGAGCCGAAGTTCTCCATGGCCGCGCTGGCCAGGGCCTGGACACCTTCCTGCGTGGTGAGGTCGGCGCCGACCGCCGCCGCACGGCCGCCGGCCGCCTCGATCTCGGCCACAACCTTGTTGGCGCGCGGGGCCTTCTGGCGGTAATTCACCACAACGGCGGCACCTTCGGCCGCGAGGAGCCTGGCAACATCGGCGCCGATCCCCCTCGACGAACCGGTCACAATGGCAGTCTTGTTGTCCAGCAATCCCATTCGAGCTCCTTTGTTACAAACGTCCAAAATCTGTGGGTCTGCCATCCATCATGCCAGCGCAGGGGAAGAATTCAGTTGTTTGACGTCAACAAAGAAGCGGACCCGGGCTAGTTCCCGGCGGGCTCGGGCCACTGTCGGCCAGCGCCGCCCCAGGTGCGCGGAGCGGCCATTGTTGGGCAGGGCTGCACGGCGTAGGCTCACGGCCATGAAACTGCGGGGCGAGTCATCCGGAGCCGTGCCTTGAGCCGGGGCGCTGCCGAGGAGTCCACTCCGGAGGAGGTCTTCAGCGGTTCCCCGCAGGGGCTGGAACTGTTTCGGGGCGTCGAGCGCATACTGGCCGGCCTCCCGCCGTCGACGGTGCGGGCAACCAAAAGCCAGGTGGCATTCCGCGGGCGGCGGGGATTTGCCTACATGTGGTGGCCCGCCCGGTATATCAAGTCGGACGTTCCCGCCGCCCTGTCCATCGCACTGCACCGGCGGCTCGGTTCGGGACGGTTCAAGGAGGTGGTCAACCCGGCCAAGGGCGTGTGGATGCATCACCTGGAGCTGCGATCGATGGCCGACCTCGACGACGAAGTGGCCGGCTGGCTTGGGGAAGCACGCAAGGAAGCGGGCTGACGCCGGAGCGGGCCGGGTTCCGTCGTCAGCCCGTCCCAAGGTTTTTGGCGGTTCTGAAGGGCCCTAGCTGCGGTTGACCTGGATCTTTCGTTTCTCGGTGGCGGGCGCCTGCTCGGGTGCCGGCGCGCGCACTTCCAGGACACCGTCCTTGTAGGTGGCCGTGACGTCTTCCTCGCGGGTTCCGGGCGGCAGGGAGACACTTCGCGACAATGAGCCGTAACGGAACTCCGAGCGGTAGCCGTACTTGTCCTGCTGCTCGGACTTTTCCTCACGTTCCGCCTTGATGTGGAGCATCCCGTCGGCCACTGAGACGTCAACGTCCGTCTCGGGATCAATGCCGGGCACTTCCGCACGCACCACGAGGGTGCTGCCGTCCAGGAACTGCTCCACGCGGATTGACGACTGTGTCAGGTCCCCGTCGAGGAACCGCCGGAACGGCTCCAGAAAGTCCGATGGCGTCCATTTGTTGAGATCGGCCATGATCACTCCCTAGTGTTGATTCCCCGCAGATGCGGCCGGCCGTGGCATGGACCGGTCCGTATGCCCATTACACACCCGGGCGTGGGGCGTGTAATGGGCAAAAGGTCCCGTCGTGCACGCGGACCTTGGAGCGGGGCAGGGAGTAAGGGAACGGGCTAGTGCCCCATGCCCAGGCCGCCGTCCACCGGAATGACTGCACCGGAGATGTAGGAGGCCTCATCGCTGGAGATCCAGCGCACCACGTTCGCCACCTCTGCGGCTTCGGCGAAACGGCCCGCAGGAACCTTGGACAGGTAGTCCTTCTGGGTGGCCTCCGGAAGTTCCGCCGTCATGTCCGTGTTGATGAACCCCGGGGCCACGACGTTGGCGGTAATCCCGCGGCCGCCGAGTTCGCGCGTCAGTGAACGGGCAATGCCCACCAGTCCGGCCTTGGAGGCGGAGTAGTTGATCTGGCCGGGGGCGCCGTACAGTCCGGACACCGAGGAAATCAACACAACCCGACCCTTGCGCTTGCGGATCATGCCCTTGGAGGCCCGCTTGATGACCCGGAAGGCGCCGGTCAGGTTGGTGTCGATGACCGAGGTGAAATCGTCTTCGCTCATGCGCATCAGCAGCGTGTCCTTGGTGATGCCGGCGTTCGCCACCAAAACCTCCACCGGTCCGTGCGCAGCTTCAACCTCTGAAAAGGCAGCGTCAACAGAAGCCTCATCGGTCACGTCGGCCTTGACGCCCAGGATTCCTTCCGGAAGCGCCGACTCGCTGCGGTACGTCACGGCAACCTTGTCACCGTTGGCGAGGAAGGCCTCGGCGATGGCCAGTCCGATGCCACGGTTGCCGCCCGTGATCAGGACGCTGCGGCCGGTCGATGCTGCTTCAGTCATAGTTTGCTCCGGGATTCTGCGGCATGGGGCACCGCGGTAAGGGGCGGGATTTTTACTGCCTCCGATCTTAGCCCGCGTTTGGGCGGCACTGTTGAGGGTGAGAGAATTGGGTTAAGCCTTGGGAGCGTGATCAATCAGCCGTGACACTTGCAAAACGACCCGGACATTCGATGTCCGGTGGACCGGACGCCGTCTCCGGTGACGCCCAGGTGCACAGCATTACGGATGCCGCCTCTGCCCACTCGGAAGAGATGCGCGGGCGGATGATCAAGTATGCAGTGGCCATGGGAATCCGCATGGTTTGCCTGATCCTGGTGTTCGTCGTTGACGGCTGGTTCAAGGTTGTCCCGATTGCCGGTGCGGTGTTCCTGCCCTGGATTGCAGTGGTCATAGCCAACGGGAGCGACAAGGCGGAGATTCACAGCGATTACCTTCTCGACTCCGCCCCGCTGGCGGAGCTCGAAGCACCGGAAGCACCGGCAGCTGCTGAAGACGAAGGTCCAACCGTTCTCCAGGGCGAACTCATCGAGGACGAAGACAATAACGACGGCCAGGAACGGGCAGCTTCATGAACATTTTTGACCTGGCGGGAGGCGGCGCTGCGCCTGCCGAAGCGGTGGCGCCCATGTGCTCCAGGAAGGCCTGCCGGTCCGGTGCCGCCTGGCAGCTGCTGTGGAACAACCCCAAGATCCACACGCCCGAACGCCGCAAGATCTGGCTCGCCTGCGATGAGCACCGGCTATGGCTGGAAGATTACCTGCAGACCCGCGGCCTGTGGAAAGAAACGGTGCCGCTGGACCTGGCAACCGCGTCAGGCAGGGAAAGCTGAATGTACCGCTTCCTCTTTTCCAGCAAGTGGCTGGGCTATCTGCTGCTGGCTGCAATCTTTGCCACAGCCTGCGTGTTCCTTGGCCGCTGGCAGATGGACCGCAGGGCCGAGACCCTCGCGGAGATCAACCGGGTCACGTCCAACTACTCGGCCACTCCCCTGCCGTTCGCCGAAGCTGAGGAGCAGTTTTCCCGGCTGGATTCAGACAAGGAGTGGACCCAGGTTGAGTTGAAGGGCCGCTACGACGTCGACGGCCAGAGGGTGGTGCGCAACCGCCCCCTCAACGGGCAGCCGGGCTACGAAGTGGTGGTTCCGTTCAAGCTCAACACCGGACAGGCGGTTGTGGTGGACCGCGGCTGGCTCCCGATCGGGAACAACACCCCGGGCCGCCCCGATTCAGTCCCTGAGCCGCCCCCGGGCGAAGTCACGGTGATCGTGCGCCTGAAACCGGGCGAACCCGAACTCCAGCGTGGCGCCCCGGACGGACAGCTTGCTTCCATCGACCTCCCGGCCTACGCCGCCCAGCTTGGCTACCCCGTGCTGACAGGCGCCTACGGACAGCTAGCCTCCGAAACGCCGGCCGCCGCCGCAATGCCGTACCCGTTCCCGAAGCCTTCGGTGGAAGAGGGAACCCACTTGTCCTATTCGCTGCAGTGGTTCGCCTTCGGCGTGCTGATGTTCATCGGGTTCGGCTACGCGGCCCGCCAACAGGCGAGGAACGCGGAGATTGACGTGCAGGACGCCACGGCGGATGGTGCGCCCGAATATGCCGTGGCCGCGAACCGCCGCCGCCCCGCTCCCCGGAAACGGAAACAGCCGACGACGGAAGAAGAGGAAGACGCGATCCTGGACGCCCAGGGGTACTGATGCTCGTCGCGTTTCGCGTCGTCAATTGCGTCCGCTTTCGCAACGTGCGCGATGCGAAGCGGACGCAACCACGGAACACCCGCACCGTGGCGCGGAGGTTACCTCGGCAAACGAGTCCTATGCCAGCGTAATCAGGTCCAGGTAGTCTTCGTTCCAGTGGTCCTCGATGCCATCGGGCAGCAGCACGACGCGCTCGGGGTTCAGCGCCGCAACGGCACCCTCGTCGTGGCTCACCAGGACGACGGCGCCGGTGTAGTTACTCAGGGCCCCGAGGATTTCGGCGCGGCTGGCCGGGTCCAGGTTGTTCGTGGGCTCATCGAGAAGCAGCACATTCGCGCTTGAGGCCACGATTGTGGCCAGGGCGAGGCGCGTCTTCTCGCCGCCGGACAGCACACCGGCAGGCTTGTCGACGTCGTCGCCGGAGAACAGGAACGAGCCCAGGATGTTGCGTACTTCCGCGTCATTCATGTCCGGGGCGGAGGAGCGCATGTTCTGCAGGACGGAACGGTCCACGTCGAGCGTCTCGTGCTCCTGGGCGTAGTAGCCCACCTTCAGCCCGTGGCCGGCAACGACTTCACCGGTATCGGGTTTGTCCACGCCGGCCAGCATCCGCAGCAGGGTGGTCTTACCGGCGCCGTTGAGGCCCAGGATGACCACTTTGGAACCGCGGTCGATGGCCAGGTCCACGTCGGTGAAGATTTCCAGGGAGCCGTAGGACTTGCTGAGGCCGTCCGCGGTGAGCGGAGTTTTGCCGCAGGGTGACGGATCCGGGAAGCGCAGGGCTGCCACGCGGTCGGTCGCGCGCACGGCTTCCAATCCGCCCAGCAGGCGCTCGGCACGCTTGGCCATGTTCTGCGCGGCGACGGCCTTGGTAGCTTTGGCGCGCATCTTGTTGGCCTGGTCGAAGAGGACCTGGGCCTTCTTTTCCGCGTTCGCACGCTCCCGCTTGCGGGCGCGCTCGTCCGTTTCGCGCTGCTGCAGGTAGCGCTTCCAGTCCATGTTGTAGAAGTCAATCTGGGCGCGGTTGGGATCCAGCAGGAACACCTTGTTGACAGTGGCTTCGAGCAGTTCCGTGTCGTGGCTGATCACGATCAGGCCGCCCTGGTGGTTCTTCAGGAACTCGCGCAGCCAGGAGATGGAGTCGGCGTCGAGGTGGTTGGTGGGCTCATCCAGGAGCATGGTCTCCGCGTCCGAGTACAGGATGCGCGCGAGTTCCACGCGGCGCCGCTGCCCACCGGACAGGGTTTTGAGCGGCTGGTTCAGCAGGCGGTCCGGCAGGGCGAGGTTCGAGCAGATCGCTGCGGCCTCGGCTTCGGCAGCGTAGCCGCCGGCGGCCAGGAATTCGGATTCCAGCCGGTCATAGCGGTTCATCGCCTTGCGCTGGACGGCGGCGTCCTCGCTGGCCATCTCTTCGTGGGCCAGCCGGAGCTTGCCGACGGCGATGTCCAGTCCGCGGACAGAGAGGATCCGGTCGCGGGCGAGCTGTTCCATGTCCGGGGTGCGGGGATCCTGGGGAAGGTAGCCGATCTCGCCACTGCGGGTCACCTTGCCGCCGGCAGGCAGGCCTTCGCCGGCAAGGACCCGGGTAAGCGTGGTCTTGCCTGCACCGTTACGGCCGACAAGGCCGATTTTGTCTCCCTTGTCGATCCGGAAGCTCACCTGGTCCATAAGGAGGCGGGCGCCGGCGCGCAGTTCGAGATCCTGGACGGTAATCAATGCAGCTAAGGCCTTTCAGAACAGGGAACGCCGCGGCACAACGGATGGAGTCTGGGCAGGGCCGGGGCAATGTGGCCGAGAGAACGGCCTCTACCAGTCTACCGGCACCACTCCACCCGGATTACCCCGGCACCGGGGCCCGTGGATGTCATCTTTTGGGCACCCTGTCCAGAGCGGGCGCCCTCCGTTAGTGGATCCCCTACAAAATATGGCCGCGGCCGGAGACGTATCGTCGGAATGGAAGGGGGAAGCGCCTGCACGCAGGCGGCTGCCCCATCCCCAGTTGCCTTGCATCTGCACTAACCGACAGGACCTCCCATGACCAAGACCGACAGTGGCGTCAACAGCCAGACCGCCTCCGGCGTTAAGTCAGGCAGCAAACCCGGCCGGAAGCGCTGGAACGCGACGGACCTCGGCCTCATCGCCGTCTTCGCCGCCCTCGTGGCCGGCTCCGCGCTCATCGCGGCCATCCCCGTGGGCGGGCTCGGCGTCCCCATCACCCTGCAGACACTCGCCGTGATGCTGACAGGTCTTGCCCTGGGTCCCCGCCGGGCGTTCGCCGCCGTCGGCCTGTACACCCTGCTGGGGCTGGCCGGCCTGCCGATCTTCAGCGGCGGCAGGAGCGGCCTCGGGATCCTCGCCGGCCCCTCCGCCGGCTACATCATCGCCTTTCCGCTCGCTGCCCTGGCGGTCGGCTGGCTCGCCACCATTGTGCTCCGCCGCACCTTGAAGTACCGGGGGCTGTTCCTCTTCGCCGCGGCCATGGCCACGAGCATTGTGCTGGTCCACGGCCTGGGCGTGCTGGGCATGATGGTTAACGCCAAGCTGGACCTTTCCAAGGCATTCCTCCTGGACCTGGCCTACTACCCGGGCGACATCATCAAGAACATCCTGGCCGTCAGCATCGCCCTCGCCCTGCACAAGGCGTTCCCGGATCTCCTGATCCGCCGCGCCGGCGTCCGGAACTCCGGAGCGGGCCAGGCAGCCAATTAGCATGGGCAGCATCCTTCTGGACGGAGTCGAGGTCCGGGTGGCGGTGGACGGCAGCCCGCAGCCCAAGACACTCCTGCGCGGCATCTCGCTGAATCTAACGGAACAGCGGATCGGCGTCATCGGAGCCAACGGGTCCGGGAAGTCCACGCTCCTGCGGCTCCTCAATGGTCTCGTGGCACCGAGTGACGGAACCGTGACCGTTGACGGCGACGATACCGTCAGGTCCGTGCGTGCCGTGCGCCGGAAGGTCGGATTTGTTTTCACTGATCCCCTGTCCCAGCTGGTGATGCCCACCGGACGGGAGGATGTTGAGTTGTCCCTGCGGCGATCCGTCCGGAACACAAGGGAGCGCCGGTTGGCTGCCGAGGCGATCCTCAACCGCTTCGGGCTAATGCCGCTGGCGGACCAAAGCATTTACGAGCTCTCGGGCGGCGAACGGCAGCTGATGGCCCTGGCCGCCGTGCTCGCCGTCGAACCTGCAGTCCTGGTGCTGGATGAGCCGTCCACGCTGCTGGACCTGCGCAACCGCGAACTGCTGCGGCGGACCATCTCGGGCCTCAGCCAGCAGATTGTTATGTCCACGCACGACCTGGAGCTGGTCCGGGACATGGACCGCGTCCTGGTGGTGGAATCCGGACAGGTGGTGTTCGACGGCGGTGCTGCCGCCGCCGTCGAGCACTACCGGGAGCTGTCCGCTGCCGGCCTGCCGCCGGTCAGCGCCACCGTGCCGCTGCGGCGTCCGGAGGTCAGGTGAGCGGCCAGGCATTCCTGCTGGTGAACTACGTTCCCGGCACGTCACCTGTCCATCGGGCGCCGCTGTGGCTGAAGTTCCTGGTGGTGGTGGGCTGCGGCATGGGATCGTTCCTGGTGGTTGACTGGGCGGTCGCCGCGGCGGTGCTGGGGATCATGTGTGCCCTGTTCCTGCTCAGCGGCGCCGGCCCCGTGCGCCTGTACAAGGCCATCCGGCCCATCCTGCCGGTGTTGCTTGCCATCGGCCTGTTCCAGTGGTGGCAGCTGGGCGGTCCTGTTGCGGCGCGGATCGTCCTTAACATCCTGGTCTGCGTCGTGGCGGCGTCCATATTAACGGCCACCACGCCGATGCAGCGGCTCCTCGACGGCGTCGTCTCACTGGCAGTGCCGTTCCGGCGCTTCGGCGCGGACCCCGAGCGCTTCGCCCTGACCGTCGCGATCATGCTCCGGAGCATTCCGTTCATCGCCGGAGCATACTCGGAGGTGCGGGATTCGGCGCGGGCGCGCGGCCTGGAACGGAACCCGCGGGCACTGGTGCTGCCGGTCTTCATCACCACGGTGGCCTATGCCCGCCAGACCGGCGATGCCCTGGCTGCCCGCGGCCTGGGAGAACCCGACGATGACGACGACCCGCGGCAGGGAGACCGTTAGGACGTTTCGGCCATCCGGCTGAGACATTCGTACCTGAAGAGGGCCGCGGTTCCCATGCCGCCGGCAATGCTGATCATGGCCAGTGCCAGCTGTCCGGCCGCGCCGTCCCCTCCTGCATGAACCGCGTCCCCGCGCGCCCGGGCAGCGTCCCTGCGCGCCTGGGCGAGCAGCCGCGTCACCAGGACAACACCGGACGCGCCGTACGCGTGGCCCAGGGCCAGCGCACCGCCGTCGAGGTTTGCCCGCTCGGGGTCAATGCCGAGGGCGTCCAGGCAGGCGAGGGTCTGTGAGGCGAAGGCCTCATTGAATTCCACCAGGCCGATGTCCGCGGCCTGAACGCCGTGCCCGGCCAGGAGCCGCTCCGCCGCAGCAGCGGCACCCATGCCCAGAACCCGCGGGTCCACTCCCGCCGTGTCGGTGCCGAGCACCAGGAAGCCGTCGGCTGCGCCCAGTTCCCGCGCCCGCTGCAGTGAAGTGATCACGACGGCGGAGGCGCCGTCGGCATCGAAACACGAATTCCCGGCGGTGACAGTACCGCCCTCCGTGAACGCCGGCGGGAAGCGCGACATCAGGGCGGCCGTCAGGCTGGCCCGCGGACCGTCGTCGGACTCCACGGTCCCGGACGCCGTCCGCAGCAGGACAATTTCGCCGGCGTACGTTCCGGATGCTGCTGCCGCCAGGGCCCGCCGGTGGCTCTGCAACGCGAACCGGTCCTGCCGCTCGCGGCTGATCCCGAAGGCCCCGGCGACGTTGTCCGCCGCGGTTCCCATGTCCGGATCGCCGTAGCTGAGCGGCACGAACTGCGCCCGGCGGAAGAATTCGGGGCTGCCGTCGGGTGCCCTGTTGGCGCGGAGAGGGGCCGTGCTGATGCTTTCAACCCCGCCGGCCAGGTACGCCCCGTTTCCCCCGGCTGCCACCAGCCGCGCTGCGAGCACAATGGCGTCGAGGCCGGAGCCGCACTGCCTGTCCACGGTGACCCCGGGAACGCTGACCGGCAGTCCGGCCTCCAGGGCGGCCAGGCGGGCAACATTGCCGCCGCCTCCCACGGCATTGCCGATCACCACGTCCGTAACGGCCGCTGCCGGCAGGCCGGTGCCTTCCAGGAGGCCGCGAAGGACGGGGGCCAGGAGCTCGTGCGCTCGGAGTTCCTTGAACGCCCCGTTGACCCGCCGGATGGGCGTGCGCAGGGCCGCGATGACCACCGGCTGGCGGTCAGGCGGCAGCGCCGTATTACCGGCGCGGACCCCAGCCGGACCGGGAAGCGTCTCAGGCAGCGGCTCAGGCAAGGCGGCGGATCCTGGTGTCGCCGGCCTCAACCCAGTCCAGCAGCAACTGCCGGCTGACTTTCCCGCGGTCGGTCACTGGCAGCTCCGCCAGGGCAAAATACTGCAGTGGCCGCTTGCCCCGGGGCAGGACCCCGTCCAGCCCCGCCTTGAGCTGCGTGGCCGTGATGCCGCCATGGGAGGGGACGACGCCGGCCACCACCCGCTGGCCGCGGACGTCATCGGCCATGCCCGCCGCGACAGCGGCTGCGACACCGGGGACGGAGGCCAGGGCCAGTTCCACCTCATGCGGATAGACGTTCTTGCCCGCTGTGATGATCATGTCGGAGCGGCGGCCGAGGATGTGGAGCTCGCCGTCCTGCAGGTACCCCTGGTCCCCCACCGTGTACCAGCCGTCGAAGCAGCGTAGCGCCTGCCCGTCGTCACCCCACAGGTAGCCGTTGCTGACCATGCCGCTGCGGACGCAGATGTTGCCGTCCGTGCCGTCGGGAAGCCGTTCGCCGTCGTCGCCCAGGATCCGGACGTCCACGCCGGGGAAGGGCTTCCCGATGCCGGTTCCGCCGGCATCCAGCGGCTTGCCGGCGATCAGGCCCGCACCGGAAACGAAGCTCAGTTCGGACGCACCGTAGTACTCGAAGATGGTGGCCTTTGGCGCCCAGCGGCGGGCGGCCTCGAGGGTGCGGGCATCCAGCTTGGACCCGGCGCAAATGATGGAAGTAACGCCCGACGCGTCCACGCCGCCGGCCAGTCCCCGCTCGCTGAGCAGCCGGAGCATGGTGGGGACCAGGACCAGCCGGGTGATGCCGTCATGCGTGATGGCGGCGTGCACGTCACCGACGTCGAACGACTCCAGGGTATGGAACTCGGAGCCGGCGTACAGGCACTCGGAGAGGGCGTACAGGTTGAGGCTGGCTGCCAGCGGGCCGGGGGCGAGCGTCTTGTCCTGCTGCGTGAGTCCGAAGAACTCGATGGACGCTTCGAAGGAAAGCTGCCACGACCGCCTCGACCTCGTGAACGCTTTGGGCACGGAGGTGGTGCCGGACGTCAGGCCGATCAGGAAGGGCGATTCCGGTGGCCCGTCACGGAGTTCCGTGCGCAGGGCCGGGCCGGCTTGGGCCGGTGCAACTTCCGGCGGCACAGGCATCGGAGTGCCGACGGTGGCGTCCAGCCGGGCCGCAATGTCAGCCTTGAGCTGCCCTGGCCAGGTGGGATCGAGGACGGCGCATTGCCGGCCCCCTGCCACGGCAGCTGCGAAGGACACGGCGAAGTCCACGGAGTTGGCCTCGGCGAGTACGGTCACCGCTCCGGCATCCGGAATCCGCGCCGCGGCGGCGTCCCGAAGGGCGGCCCAGCTGAGGTGCCGGCCGGCCACGACGACGGCAGTGTCGTCGGGCCGGTCATCGGCCCAGCGTTGAATTCTGTTGAGGAAAGGCATCGGATCAACTTTACCGGCCAGGTACGGGTCCCGGCATATACGGTAACGCTATTGTGGCAATATGAGTTTCAATGACAACGTCGAGCTGGATCCGTCCCAGGTCCAGGACCGGCGCGGCATGGGTCGTGGGACGAAAATCGGCGGCGGAATCGGGGGCGGAATCATCCTCCTGCTGGCCGCCCTGTTTGGGGTCAATCCGCAATTGCTGGAAGGCCTGACGGGGACGGCGCCGGACCCGCAAAGCCAGGGTAGTGCACCGGCCTGCCAGAGCGGCGCCGACGCCGACGCCCGCCTCGACTGCCGCATCACGGGAACGGTCAACAGCCTCAATGCATTCTGGCCGGCCTACCTGGCCCAGTACAACACGGAGTATCCGCGCCCCACGACGGTCATCTTCAGCCGGGCCACCAATACCGGCTGCGGCGGGGCAACCTCGGACGTCGGGCCCTTCTACTGCCCGGCCGACACCACCGCCTACTTCGACCCGGGCTTCTTCCAGGACCTGGTGGACCGCTTCGGCTCTTCCGGCGGCCCGCTGGCCCAGGAATACGTGGTGGCGCATGAATTCGGCCACCACGTCCAGAACATCCTGGGCAACCTTGACCGGGCCCAGCAGGATCCGCAAGGACCCGAATCGGGTGCCGTCCGGGTGGAGCTGCAGGCCGACTGCTATGCCGGGCTCTGGGTCAGGTACGCCACAACGCAGCAGGACCCCAAGACCGGTCAGCCCTATCTTGAACCGCTCACCCAGCAGGACCTGAACGATGCGCTGTCCGCGGCATCGGCCGTCGGTGACGACCGCATCCAGGAAGCAGCCACCGGCCGGGTGTCACCGGAGGCGTGGACCCACGGCTCCAGCGCCCAGCGGCAGAAGTGGTTCTACCAGGGCTACCAGACCGGCGACATCAACCAGTGCGACACGTTCAGCGCTTCCACGCTGTAAAAAGCCATCGATTGCTCCGTAGGGGCCGTTTTGAGGGCGTAAAAGGGCACTCACGGAGCAATCGATGAAGTTACGGCGACGGCCGGCTACCTCCGCTGGGAGGTAACCGGCCGTCGTCGCACTTAAACGTTGGGCAGGGCTCAGATGTTGAAGCCGAGTGCCCGCATCTGGTCGCGTCCGTCTTCGGTGATCCGCTCCGGACCCCATGGCGGCATCCAGACCCAGTTCAGCCGCCAGTCGTCCACGACGCCGTCGAGGGCCTTGCCCACCTGCTCTTCGATGACGTCCGTGAGCGGGCAGGCCGCCGTGGTGAGCGTCATGTCGATCAGCAGCGCGCCGTCGTCGTCCGAGTACTTCAGGCCGTAGAGCAGGCCCAGGTCAACGATGTTGACTCCGAGCTCGGGGTCAATGACGTCCTTGAGTGCCTCTTCGACATCTTCGAGGCCCGTACGGGCCGCTTTGATTTCGGTCATGGCGGTGTCCTAACTAGGCCTGTGCCACAGCGCTGGCCGCAGCGATGGTGGCTGCGCCTGCGCCCGTGGCGTAACGGTCGTAGCCTTCTTCTTCAAGTCGGTCGGCCAGCTCCGGGCCGCCCTCTTCGACAACCTGTCCGTCAACGAACACGTGCACGAAGTCCGGCTTGATGTAGCGCAGGATGCGGGTGTAGTGCGTGATGAGCAGCGTGCCCATCTTGCCCTCGGCATGCGCGCGGTTGACGCCCTCGGAAACAACCTTGAGTGCGTCCACGTCGAGGCCGGAGTCGGTCTCGTCCAGGATGGCGAACTTCGGCTTGAAGAGCTCGAGCTGGAGGATCTCCACGCGCTTCTTCTCGCCGCCGGAGAAGCCTTCGTTGACGTTGCGCTGGGCGAAGTCGGCGTCGATGCGCAGCTGCTGCATGGCGGCCTTGACGTCCTTGGTCCAGGTGCGCAGCTTGGGTGCTTCGCCGTCGATGGCCGTCTTGGCGGTCCGCAGGAAGTTGGTCATGGAGACGCCCGGAACCTCAACGGGGTACTGCATGGCCAGGAACACACCGGCGCGGGCGCGCTCGTCCACGCTCATGGCCAGGACGTCTTCGCCGTCCAGCGTGATGGAACCGCTGGTGACGTTGTAACGCGGGTGGCCGGCGATGGTGGACGCCAGGGTGGACTTGCCTGAACCGTTCGGACCCATGATGGCGTGGGTCTGGCCGGTCTTAATGGTCAGGCTGACGCCCTTAAGGATCTCCTTGGTGCCCTGCTCCGTCTCAATGCTGACGTGCAGGTCCTTGATCTCAAGAGTAGACATGTGTCTTGTTCTCCTCTGCACCGTGCCCTCCGGCGGCGGTGCGGTTTCTCGGCTGAAAAGTTTTCTAAAGCGGGGTGCGGACGGCGTTGGGCGCTGTCAGCTGAAGTTCGGGACTTCGGCACCGTTCACAACGTTGGTGACGTCCACGTAGACGTCGTCGCCGTGAACGGCCACGGCAAAAACAGGAACGGGGTCATAGGCCGGCAGCTGGAGCGGCTGGCCGCTGCGGAGGTCGAACTGGGAGCCGTGGCCCCAGCATTCGATCTTGCAGCCTTCGATCTCCCCTTCGGAGAGTGAGATGTCCGCGTGCGAGCACGTGTCACCGATGGCGTGGATTTCGCCCATGGAGTCCTTCACGATGGCTACGGGGAAGTCATCGATCAGGATCCGCAGCGCCTGCTTCAGCTGTATCTCGCTGGCGTTGCAGACAAGCTCGCCTTTTGGCTGGTCAGTCATCTGGTGTAGTCCTGTGTTCTCTAGTGCTGTGCACTAGTTGTTCGTTGCCGCGAGTTCGCGCTCGACGGATGCGATGAGGCGCTCTTCGATGGCCGGCACCTTGATGTGCTGGATGATTTCGTGCAGGAATCCACGGACCACGAGGCGGCGTGCCACGTCTTCCGGGATACCGCGCGCCATCAGGTAGAACAGGTGCTCGTCGTCCAGGCGGCCGGTGGCGCTGGCGTGGCCGGCACCCTTGATCAGGCCGGTCTCGATTTCGAGGTTCGGAACGGAGTCGGCCCGTGCACCGTCGGTGAGCAGCAGGTTGCGGTTCGCCTCGTAGCTGTCGGTGCCCTCTGCCTCCTTGCGGATCAGGACGTCACCAACCCAGACGGCGTGGGCGTTGCGGCCCTGGAGTGCGCCCTTGTAGAGGACGTTCGACTTGCAGTTGGCCACTGCATGGTCAACGAACAGGCGCTGCTCAAGGTGCTGGCCGGCGTCGGCGAAGTACAGGCCGAGCATTTCAACTTCGCCGCCCGGGGCGGTGAACCGTGCCGACGGGGTGACGCGGACCAGGTCGCCGCCGAGGCTGACCACGATGTGCTTGAACTTGGCGTCGCGGCCGATTTTGGCCTGCTGCGACGAGGCGTGCACGGCGTCGTCGTTCCATTCCTGGAGCGAGATGACGGACAGCTCAGCGCCGTCCTCAACCACGATTTCCACGTTCTCGGAAACAACAGCGCTGCCGTGGTGGTCCAGGACCACTACGGACTTGGAGAACTTCTGGGCAACGATCACGAGGTGCTGCGCGGACGCGTCCGTTCCCTGACCGGTCAGGACAACGTTGATTTCGCCGTCGGCCTCGAACTCCGCAGGGACGGTGATGACCGTCGCCTCGCTGAAGTTTTCCCAGGCGTTGGCGGAGACGCGGTCCTCGGGGATGGCTGCGGTGCCGATGCGCTTGTCGTCGCGGCCAACGGTTTCAACCGTGACGGCGTCCGGTGCGGTGACACTGACGGCGGGAGCCGTGCCGTTGAGGACAGCCGAGTGGAGTCCGCGCAGGCGCTTAAGCGGGGTGAACCGCCAGTCTTCCTCCATGCCGGTCAGCGGCTTGAAGTCCGCCAGCTTGTAGGAGGTCAGGCGGCCGGCGCGTGAGCTGTCCGGAATGCCGACGCCGCCGCCGTGGGAGTGGCTCTTGACGGCCTCTCCCGCGAGCGGGGACTTGGACCCGGCGGAGTTGATGGGCGAAAGGCTTTCGCCTTCCTCGGTGAAGCCGTTGATGAACGGCTGGGCTGAGGGCGCGCCGATGCGGGCCTTTTCAGTAGTGATGTCAGTCATTAACCGACCGATCCTTCCATCTGCAGTTCAATCAGTCGGTTCAGCTCGAGGGCGTATTCCATCGGCAGTTCACGGGCAATCGGCTCGATGAAGCCGCGGACGATCATCGCCATGGCCTCGTCTTCGCGCATGCCGCGGGACATCAGGTAGAACAGCTGCTCTTCGCTGACGCGCGAAACAGTCGCCTCGTGTCCCATGACCACGTCATCCTCGCGGATGTCGATGTACGGGTAGGTGTCCGAACGGCTGATGGTATCCACCAGCAGCGCGTCACAGCGGACCGTGTTGGCCGAGTGCTTGGCACCTTCGCGGACCTGGACCAGGCCGCGGTAGGCGGCACGGCCGCCGCCGCGGGCAACCGACTTGGAAATGATGGAGCTCTTCGTGTTCGGTGCGATGTGCACCATCTTGGAGCCCGTGTCCTGGTGCTGGCCTTCGCCGGCGAACGCGATGGACAGGGTTTCACCCTTGGCGTGCTCGCCCACGAGGTAGACGGCCGGGTACTTCATGGTGACCTTGGAGCCGATGTTGCCATCGATCCATTCCATGGTGGCGCCCTCTTCGCAGATGGCGCGCTTGGTGACCAGGTTGTACACGTTGGTGGACCAGTTCTGGATGGTCGTGTAGCGGACGCGGGCGCCCTTCTTCACAATGATCTCCACAACGGCGGAGTGCAGCGAGTCCGAGGTGTAGATCGGCGCCGTGCAGCCTTCGATGTAGTGGACGTAGGAGTCCTCGTCGGCGATGATCAGCGTGCGCTCGAACTGGCCCATGTTTTCCGTGTTAATGCGGAAGTAGGCCTGCAGCGGAATATCCACGTGGACGCCCTTGGGAACGTACACGAAGGAACCGCCGGACCAGACGGCTGTGTTCAGCGAAGCGAACTTGTTGTCGCCCACCGGGATGATGGTGCCGAAGTACTCCTGGAAGATCTCCGGGTGTTCCCGCAGCGCGGTGTCCGTGTCCAGGAAGATGACGCCCTGCTGTTCCAGGTCCTCGCGGATCTGGTGGTAGACAACCTCGGACTCGTACTGCGCGGCGACGCCGGAGACCAGGCGGCTGCGCTCGGCTTCCGGGATGCCCAGCTTCTCGTACGTGTTCCGGATGTCCTCGGGGAGGTCTTCCCAGGTAGCGGCCTGCTTCTCAGTGGAACGCACGAAGTACTTGATGTTGTCGAAGTCGATGCCGGAGAGGTCTGCACCCCAGGTGGGCATGGGCTTGCGGTCGAAGTACTTCAGGCCCTTGAGGCGAAGGTCGAGCATCCATTCCGGCTCGTTCTTCTTGGCCGAAATGTCCCGGACGACTTCGTCGTTGATGCCACGACGTGCGTTGGCGCCGACATCGTTCTTGTCGGCCCAGCCGTATTCATAGGTGCCAATACCGTGAAGCTCGGGATTCTTCTCCAGAATCTCCGAAATCACAGTAGTTTCAGCAACCTTGTTCTCTGATAGTTGGTCCGTCATCACGGCCTTTCTTGCAGATGGTTGGATACTTCGCCCAGGCTGTCCGTGGTGTGTCCGGGACCGTCGGGCCCCTTGGCGGCCGGACGGCCTGTAGGAATATGGGTGGTGCAGACGTGACCGCCGCGTGCCAGCGTGGACAGCCTGCGCACGTCAACGCCGACGAGCCGTGAGAACAGCTCGGTTTCGACGTCGCAGAACACGGGGAACTTGGTGGCCAGCTGCTGGATGGGGCAGTGCCCCTGGCACAGCTGGACGCTGGAGAGCGCTGCCGGGAGCGGCGCTTTGGCTTCAATGGAGGCTGCGGAGGCCACGAACCCGTCACGGCTCAACGCTGCGGACAGTGCCTGCGCCCGTGCGGTGATATCCGGTCCGGCGGCGTCGATCTCCGGCGCGTAGCGGCGTTCCATATCGGCGAAGCGCTCGACGGCGAACTCCCTGACCGCGTCGGGTCCGGCGATCTCGCCAAGGCGCTGCAGGGCCAAGCCGGCAATATCAAGGTAGTCATCGCCGAGCGATGACTGGCCCTGGGAGCTGAGGACGTAGCGCCGCGCCGGGCGTCCCGCGCCGGCACCGGCCCTCGCCACACGCTTGACTTCGATCACGCCGCTGCGCGACAGGTGGTCCAGGTGGCGGCGGACGGCTGCGGGAGTGAAGCCCAGCAGGTCACCGAGCTCGGCGGCGCTGACCGGTCCGTGCTCCAGCACGGCGTTCAGGACACGGTCCCGTGTGCGCTCGTCCGAGTCGACAGCGGCCACGTGCGGTGCCGACGTCGACGGCCGGAACGAACCGGCGGCGCCAGCGGGCGCGTCGGACCCGGTTCGGGGCGCAGAAAGTCGAGTGCTCATGGAATACACAACACAATCATGTCGTAATTTACTCCCCCGTACCAGTAAGGCGAGGCTGACCTACAGTCACATCCGGGGCGGGGCCGCGCGTACTACATCGCGTAGAATGCTTTGGTGCGATCTCCCGATTCCCCCGTCCTGTCCATCACAGGACTCATTAAGGACGTTGGCCCGCTCGCTTCCCTTGACGGCAAGATGCTCCGGGTGGTCAGCGGAGTCTCCCTCGCCGCCGAACGCGGACAGGTCACTGCCCTGCTGGGAGCCAACGGTGCCGGTAAGACTACCACCATCGAATGCGCGCAGGGACTCCAGCGACGCTCCGGGGGTTCGGTCTCCTTGCTGGGCCAGGACCCGGACACCGCAGGCGCCGAGCTGCGTTCCCGCGTCGGCGTCATGCTCCAGGACGGCGGGCTCCCGCCGTCGGCCCGTCCCATTCCCCTGCTGAAACATATCGCCGGCATGTACCGGGATCCGTGGCCGGTCGATGAGCTGATCGGGCGCCTCGGCATTGACACCTTTAGCCGGACCACAGTCCGGCGGCTCTCGGGCGGCCAGCGGCAGCGGCTGGCCCTTGCAGCTGCACTGGCGGGGAACCCCGAGGTGCTGTTCCTTGACGAACCCAGCGCGGGCCTGGACCCGCAGTCCCGGCAGCTGGTGTTCCAGCTGATTTCCGAACTGCGGGACGCCGGCATGGGAATCGTCCTGACAACCCATCTGATGGACGACGCCCAGAGGCTGGCCGACTATGTGTACATCATCGACGCCGGCAGGAACGTCGCCGAAGGCACGGTGGCGCAGCTGCTGCAGCGCAACATCAGCGCGGACTCCGCCCAGGAACATGTCCGGACACTGCTCTTCGAGTCGCGGCCCGGCCTTGACTTCACGGGCGTCCTCCCGGCCGCCGTCGACGTCCGGGAGGCCCGTGCCGGGAGTTATGCCGTTACCGGAGCGCTGACGCCGGAAGACCTGGCGGCGCTGACAGCATGGTGGGCCGCACACGGCATTATGCCCGGCTCGATGAGCCTGGAGGCCCGGAGCCTGGAAGACGTATTTTTGGATATTTCGGGAAGGGAGATCCGATGAGCCGGGTTCTCGGCAGCGCCCCCGCCCCGCTGCTCCGCCGCATTTTGCTCCAGGGCAAATACGAAGCCCTGACGATGCTGCGGAACGGCGAACAGCTCATCCTCGCCATCGTCCTGCCGCTGATGGCCCTGGTCGGCCTGACCGTCACCCCGCTGCTTGACGGCCTCGGTGGCAGCCGGGTTGATGTTGCCGTGCCCGGTATCCTCGCCCTGTGCGCCATGTCCACCGCCTTCACCGGCCAGGGCATCTCCACCGGCTTCGACCGCCGCTACGGAGTGCTGCGCTTCCTGTCCACCACTCCCCTGGGCCGGACTGGACTGATCGCAGGCAAGATCCTGGCCGTCCTTGCCGTTCTGCTCCTCCAGGTCCTGGTGGTCGGCGCGGTGGCTTTCGTTCTTGGCTGGCATCCGACGACGGCGGGCTGGGCTCCGGCGCTGGTGCTGCTGGTCTTGGGGGCGGCAGCCTTTACTGCACTGGGACTCCTGGTCGCGGGAACGGTCCGTCCGGAAGCGACCCTGGCCATCACCAACCTGCTCTGGATCCTGCTCGGGGCACTTGGCGGCATCGTGATCCCTGCAGAGCGGCTGCCCGGGCCGGCCGGGGAACTGGTCCACTTCCTGCCCTCCGGGGCGCTGGGCGGTGCCCTCCGGGATGCCTTCCTCGCAGGCACCTTCAATGGGGGCGCCACCCTTATCCTGCTGCTCTGGACGGCATTCGCCGGCGCAGCAGCCATCCGTTGGTTCAAGTGGAATTGAGAAAACCGTGAGTACGGCATCGCGCCTCCCCCAGATTCTCGGACGGATGACGTCCAAGCTGCCCGTAACGGTTGATGCGACAGTTCGCCGGCTGGCCGTCCTGTCGCTCATCGGGCAGACGGTCCTCGTGGTGACCGGCGGGGCCGTCCGCCTCACCGCGTCCGGACTCGGGTGCCCCACCTGGCCCCGCTGCACGGATGTCTCCCTGGTCAACACTCCCGAAATGGGCATCCACGGCTTCATCGAGTTCGGAAACCGGCTCCTGACGTTTGCCCTGGCGGCCATTGCGGCGCTCATGCTGGTCTACCTGTGGAACCTCCGCAAGGAGCGCAGGGACCTCTTCCTCCTGGCACTGGGCCTGCTGGCGAGCATCCCGGCGCAGGCCGTCATCGGCGGCATTACGGTACTCACCCAGCTCAATCCCTGGGTCGTGGGACTCCATTTCCTGGTATCGATGGCCCTCGTCGTGTTTGCGACCCTGCTGGTGAACCGGGCCTACGGCCGAACCGGCAGGTTCCCCGCCCTCGTCCTTCCTGCCCTGCCGGGCGCCGCACGGCCGGTGATGGCCGCCGTCGCACTCCTTTCCGCCCTGGCCGTGACCCTCGGCGTCGTGGTTACCGGGGCCGGCCCGCACGCGGGCGACGCCGACGCCCCCAGGAACGGACTGGACTGGGACCTCTTCTCCCACATCCATGCCGTGCCCGCCTACCTCGTAACAGCGGGCGCCCTCTTCGGCGTGTTCCTCATTTTCCGGGACCGGATCAAAGGCCCGTTCCGTACCGCCGTCCTGTTGCTATTGGGAGTCACGCTGCTGCAGGCGGCCATCGGCTTCACCCAGTACTACAACGGCATTCCCGCACTCCTGGTGGGTGCCCACATGCTGGGCGCCGCGCTGCTCATGAGCGCAGCCACGAACGCCGCCGACGTCGCACGGTTCAGCCCCGTCAAGTAGGACGAGGCGGTGAAGTAGGACGTTAGCTGCTAAGTAGGACGGGTTCCGCCAAGCAATACAGCCCCGAGACAAGCACCCCGGCCCGCAAGGACCGGGGTGCTTCTCTTTGCGCGGCCAGCGCTCTCTCAGATCCTGCGGGCTTTCCACCGACGCTCTCTCAGTACCTGCGGCCCAAAACGAAACGCTCCTTCACAGTGTGAAGGAGCGTTTCCGGAAAAGCTGCGAAAGCCTGAGAGAGCGTTGCCGTTTTTGCCGCAAGTAGTGAGAGAGCGTCCCGATGGGCGGGCAGCGGTGCGGTTGGGTTAGCCCATGACTGCCGAGCCCACGAAGGGATCGACCGCCAGCGCGATGAAGAGCAGGGTCAGGTAGCTGATGGAGCCGTGGAAGACCTTCATGGCGCCCTTGTTGGAGACGTCGCCACCCTGGGCCCGGTTGTAGAGGGCATGCGATTCGTACAGGAACCAGGCGCCGGCCAGGACGGCGGTGGCTGTGTAGACCCAGCCCGCTCCGCCGGCGGGTACCAACAGCAGCGAGCACGCCACCATGGCCCAGGCGTAGAGAACAACCTGTACGGAAACAACCTTTGCGCCGGCGATCGCGCCCAGCATCGGCACGTTGGCATTCCGGTAGTCTTCGCCGTAGCGCATGGACAGCGGCCAGTAGTGCGGCGGGGTCCACAGGAAGATCACCATGAACAGCACGATGGCCGGCCATTCCACGGTGTTGGTGACGGCGGCCCAGGCGATCAGTACGGGGAAGCATCCTGCCGCTCCGCCCCAGACAATGTTCTGCGCCGTGCGGCGCTTAAGGATCATGGTGTAGATGACGACGTAGAAGACGATGGCGCCGAGGCCAAGCCACGCCGACAGCGGGTTCGCGCCGAACCAGAGGATGGCGATGGCGGCGGCACCCAGCAGCCAGGAGAACACGAGGGCCTCGCGCGGGGTGACCTCGCCGGTGACGAGGGGGCGTTTTTCCGTGCGGTGCATCAGCTTGTCGATGTCGCGGTCTATGTAGCAGTTGAACGCGCCGGCGCTGCCCGCGGCGAAGGCTCCGCCGACGAGGGTTGCCAGGATCAGCCCGATGGAGGGGAAGCCGCGTTCGGCGTAGATCATGGTGGGCAGCGTGCTCACGAGGAGGAGCTCAATGACCCGCGGTTTCGTGAGGGCAAGGTACGCCTTGGCTTTGCGGGCTATCCCAATCTTTCCGGGGAGCCGGGAGGCGTTCAGCGGCGTATCTGTTGTGCTCACGGTGGCAGTCACTCTGTTCTGTCTGGCTGTTCAGTCCGGCTGGTTCTCGCAGCGGCGGGGGCCCAAAGCGGGCCCGCTCCCTCCGGCGGTGGCCTCCGAATATCATACCGTGGCTCTCCGGCCGCCAAAGCCTCCACAATTCCGGCAGGTTAACCGATCCTCACGGCAGCCGCACGACTCGGTGATTCATATAAGAAAATTCAGTCCACTTAGTGAGATATACGCTGACCAGCCCGTGGAATGGGGCTAAGCTATCTGCAGATCAGCACGCAAGGAATGCCCATGGAATGCGCATTCCCGGATTCTCAGACGCGACTGAATGATAGATCAACGTTTCAATGGTGAACGGCTGGTACACATCGCAGCGGCGCCATTAAGCGCGCCTCCGCTGCGGCCTGTCCGTACCACCTGCCGTCAGCACAGAGAGGGGCCCGGTTTTCGTGCCACATTTGGAAGAGCAAGAACTGTCATGGACCAGTTTGGACCAGCGCGCCGTTGACACGGTGCGTGTTTTGGCCGCGGATTCGGTCGAAAAAGTAGGGAACGGCCACCCGGGCACCGCGATGAGCCTCGCCCCGGCTGCGTACCTTCTCTTCCAGAAGCTGATGCGTCATGACCCGCGGAATCCTGACTGGATCGGCCGTGACCGGTTCATCCTCTCCCCCGGGCACACGTCCCTGACGCTGTACATCCAGCTGTTCCTCTCCGGCTACGGCCTGGAACTGAAGGACCTTGAGGCGCTGCGCACGTGGGGTTCGCTGACTCCGGGACACCCGGAATACAAGCACACCGCCGGTGTGGAAATCACCACCGGCCCGCTGGGCCAGGGCCTGGCGTCCTCGGTCGGGTTCGCGTACTCCCAGCGCCGCCAACGCGGCCTGTTCGACGCCGATGCTCCCGCCGGCGAGTCCCCGTTCGACCACACCATCTGGGTCATTGCCTCCGACGGCGACCTGCAGGAAGGCGTCACGGCTGAGGCTTCCTCGCTGGCCGGCCACCAGGAACTGGGCAACCTCGTCGTGATCTACGACGAGAACCACATCAGCATTGAAGACGACACCGACATCTCCTTCACCGAGGATGTCCTGGCGCGCTACGAGGCCTACGGCTGGCACACCCAGCGCGTGGACTGGACCAAGACCGGCGAATACGTCGAAGACGTGCAGGAACTGTACTCCGCACTCCTCGCCGCCAAAGCCGAGACGTCCAAACCCTCCATTGTGTCGCTGCGGACCATCATCGGCTACCCGGCGCCGAAGAAGCAGAACACCGGCAAGATCCACGGCTCGGCCCTGGGTGCCGAGGAAGTCGCAGCACTGAAGAACGTGCTGGGCTTCGACCCCGCCAAGTCCTTCGACGTTGACCAGGAAGTCCTGGCCCACGCCCGCTCCGTGGTTGACCGCGGTGCCGCGGCCCGCAAGGAATGGGAAGAGTCCTTCAACGCCTGGCAGGCAGCCAACCCGGAGGCCGCTGAACTCCTGCAGCGCGTCGAAGCACGCGAACTGCCCGAGGGCCTGGACACGGCGCTGCCGGTCTTCCCCGCCGGCAAGGACGTCTCCACCCGCGCCGCCTCCGGCAAGGTCCTCAACGCGCTGGGCCCGGTCATGCCCGAACTCTGGGGCGGTTCGGCCGACCTCGCCGAGTCCAACAACACCACCATCGAAGGCTCCCCGTCGTTCGTGCCTGCCTCCAAGCAGACCGACGCCTGGTCCGGCAACCCCTACGGCCGTGTGCTGCACTTCGGCATCCGCGAGCACGCCGCCGCCTCGATCGTGAACGGCATCGCCCTGCACGGGAACACCCGGGCATTCTCCGGCACGTTCCTGATCTTCTCCGACTACCAGCGTCCGGCGATCCGGCTCGGCGCCCTGATGGGTGTCCCGTCGCTGTATGTGTGGACGCACGACTCCATCGGCCTGGGCGAAGACGGCCCCACCCACCAGCCGGTGGAACAGCTGGCCTCCCTGCGCGCCATCGTGGGCCTGGACGTTGTCCGCCCCGGCGACGCCAACGAGGTCGCTGCGGCATGGAAGACCATGCTGGAGAACCACGGAAACCCGGCCGGCATCGTGCTGACCCGCCAGAACATCCCCACCTACGCCCGCGGTGAAAGCGAAGCCGACGGCGACACGTTCGGTTCCGTGACCGGCGTCGCGAAGGGCGGTTACGTCCTGGCCGAAGCGTCCAAGGACGGTGCGACCGTTCCGGCCGACGTCATCCTGATCGGCACCGGCTCCGAGGTCCAGCTGGCCGTCCAGGCCCGCGAAGCCCTCCAGGCCGAAGGCATCGCCGCCCGCGTTGTCTCCATGCCCTGTGTCGAGTGGTTCAACAAGCAGGACGCCGCCTACCGCGAGTCCGTGCTCCCCTCCGCCGTCAAGGCCCGGGTATCCGTCGAAGCCGGGCTGGCCCTGGGCTGGAGGGAATTCGTCGGCGACGCCGGCCGTTCCATCAGCCTCGAGCACTACGGCGCTTCCGCTGATTACAAGCGCCTTTTCCAGGAGTTCGGCATCACCGCGGAGGCAGTCGCCGCCGCCGCCAAGGACTCCCTCGCTGGCCTGCAGGCCTGAACCCGATTCCAGGAGATACAAAAAATGACTACCCCCACACAGCAGCTCTCCGACGCCGGTGTCTCGATCTGGCTCGATGACCTCTCCCGCGGCCGCCTCGAAACCGGCACGCTGCGCAAGCTCATCGAAGAGAAGAACGTTGTTGGTGTCACCACCAACCCGTCCATCTTCCACGCCGCCATCACCACCGGCCACGATTACGACGCCGTCATCGCCAGGGAGGCAGCAGCCGGCGCCACCGTTGAAGAGACCGTCTTCGAAATCACCACCACCGACGTCGCTGACGCCTGCGACCTGTTCGCCCCCGTCGCCGCAGCGTCCAAGGGTGTTGACGGCCGCGTTTCCATCGAGGTGGACCCCCGCCTCGCCTGGGACACCGCCGGCACCATCGCCGAAGCCAAGCACCTGTACAAGAAGGTCGCCAAGGACAACGTCCTGATCAAGATCCCGGCAACCCTTGAAGGCCTCGAAGCCATCACGGCGACCCTGGCCGAGGGCATCAGCGTCAACGTGACCCTGATCTTCTCGCTGGAACGCTACCGTGCCGTGATCAACGCCTTCCAGTCCGGCCTGGAGCAGGCCAAGGGCAACGGCCACGATCTGTCCAAGATCCACTCCGTCGCATCCTTCTTCGTCTCCCGCGTGGATGCCGAAATCGACAAGCGCCTCGACGCCATCGACACCGACGAAGCCAAGGCACTCAAGGGCAAGGCCGGCCTGGCCAACGCCCGCCTGGCCTACCAGGTCTACGAAGAGCTCTTCTCCACCGAACGCTGGGCACTGCTCGCCGAAGCCGGCGCGCTCCCGCAGCGCCCGCTGTGGGCCTCCACCGGTGTGAAGGACCCGGCCTACCCGGACACCCTCTACGTCACGGAACTCGTCGCACCCGGCGTGGTCAACACCATGCCGGAGAAGACCCTGGACGCCACGTTCGACCACGGCACCGTCACGGGTGACACCGTCACCGGCACCTACGCCGATGCCAACGCCACCCTGGACGCCCTGGAAGCGCTCGGCGTTTCCTACAACGACGTCGTGGCCCTGCTCGAATCCGAGGGCCTGGACAAGTTCGTGGCCAGCTGGAAGGAACTGCTGGGCGACGTCGAAGGCGCCCTGGCCTCTGCACGGAAGGCTTCCTAACCCATCATGAGCACACTCAGCTACGACGCCACCGGCGCAGCCCGCCAGGCACTTGAGCAGCACCTCCCCGCCCTGCTGGAAGACCGGGTTGCCACCCGGATCTTCGCGAAGGACCATACCCTGTGGGGTCTGGACGCCGAGCAGGAATCCGCTATCCGGCTGGGCTGGGTCGAGGCGGCCACCGTCTCCCAGCCCCTGGTTGGCGACATCCTGGAACTCCGCGATGCGCTGAAGGCCGAAGGCGTGAAGCGCATCGTCCTCTGCGGGATGGGCGGCTCCTCGCTGGCGCCTGAAGTCATTGCGGGCACCGCTGGCGTCGAGCTGACTGTGCTTGACAGCACCGACCCTGAACAGGTCGGCGCCGCGCTGATGGACCGCCTGGCCGAGACAGCAATCGTTGTGTCGTCCAAGTCCGGCTCCACCGTGGAGACCGATTCGCAGCGCCGGATCTTCGAGCAGGCTTTCACCGATGCCGGGGTGGATGCGAAGAGCCGCATCATTATCGTCACCGACCCGGGTTCGCCGTTGGACAAGGCCTCCCGGGAGGCCGGCTACCGTGCCGTGTTCAACGCCGACCCCAACGTCGGCGGCCGTTTCTCGGCGCTGACCGCCTTCGGCCTGGTCCCGTGCGGGCTGGCCGGTGTGGACATTCAGGCGTTCCTGGATGAGGCCGAGGAAGCAGCCGAGGTCCTCAACGAGGACGCCCCGGAAAACATTGGCCTTGCCCTTGGCACGGCTTTGGGCGGCACCAACCCGCTGCGTAACAAGATCGTCATCGCGGAGGACGGATCCGGCATCGTCGGCTTCGCCGACTGGGCCGAGCAGCTCATCGCCGAATCCACCGGCAAGCTGGGCACCGGAGTACTGCCGGTCGTGGCCGGTCCGTCCGCACCGGAGGTCACCTCCGGTGCAGCCGACGTCCTGGTGGTGCGGCTGGTAGCGGCCGACACCGACGACGTGCAGCTCGGCGAGAACGAGGTCGCCATTGCCGGCGGCCTGGCCACCCAGATGATGGTGTGGGAATTCGCGACGGTAGTTGCCGGACGGCTGCTGGGCATCAACCCCTATGACCAGCCCGACGTCGAGGCCGCCAAGGTGGCCGCCCGCGGCCTGCTGGACGCACAGCCGGAACCGACCCCCGCCAACTTCATCGACGGCGCCATCGAGGTCCGCGGCGGCGACTGGCTGGGGGATGCCGCCACGGCCTCCGCCGCCGTGTCCGCCTTGCTCTCGCAGCTCGCTGACGACAGCTACCTCAGTGTCCAGGCCTACTTCGACCGCCTGGCGTACGCTCCGTTCGAAGACGTCCGCGACCAGCTCGCCGCCGTCAGCGGACGCCCGGTGACCTTTGGCTGGGGCCCGCGGTTCCTCCACTCCACCGGCCAGTTCCACAAGGGCGGACCCGCGATCGGCGTGTTCCTGCAGGTGACGGCATCGTCCGCCACGGACCTGTCCATCCCGGAGCGGCCGTTCACGTTCGGTGAGCTGATCTCGGCACAGGCCACCGGCGACGCCCAGGTCCTCAGCGAACACGGACGTCCGGTCCTCCGACTGCACCTCACGGACCGCGCCGCGGGCGTCAAGCAACTGCAGGACATCATTTCAGCGCTTGCCGGCCAGGCAGCATCCCACACTGAAAGCTAAGGCACCGAAGCAACCATGCCAGAAACTGAAAACGGCAGCAGGAAGTCAGCAGGGCGGGGCCGCAACCCGTTGAGGGACCCGCGGGACCGCCGGCTGAACCGCATTGCCGGCCCCTCATCGCTGGTCCTCTTCGGGGTGACCGGCGACCTTGCCCGCAAGAAGCTCATGCCTGCCGTGTATGACCTGGCCAATCGTGGCCTGCTGCCGCCGAGCTTTGCCCTGGTGGGCTTTGGCCGGCGGCAGTGGGACAACGAGGACTTCGCCGCCGAAGTGAAGTCATCGGTCCAGGCGTACGCC
>NZ_JBFBEY010000013.1:0-182392 GCF_040683875.1 Arthrobacter sp. NPDC093128 | reverse complement strand
TACCGAAACAAGCCCACCGCACCAGCCGCCCCGGCCCACGCCGGCATCAACCACAAAACCAACCAGCTGTCACAAACAGCTTGATTCATTCCGAAACCCCTGCGAACTGGCACGGTTCCGGCGAACTCGGCGTCAGAACTCGGGGCCGGAAGGGGACGCCCGGCGGCGCAAAGTAGAATGGACCGGTGATGCAATCCCCCCTCCCCGTGCGCGACGGCGTGAACGCGACCCGCCTGCGCCTCCCGGACGAGGGGCCCTGGGACACCGCCATGGACTACATGATGCACCGCTGGGGCCACATCGACCCGCAGGGCATCGAGGACCGTTTCGACGCCGGCGAGATCGTGGGCGAGGGCGGCGTCCCGCTGGACCGGCGCACCAGGCTCGAGGACCACACCTTCATCTGGTACTACCGCACGCTCCCGCCGGAGACGCGGCTGCCCGTCGAGCTCAACATCCTGCACCAGGACGATCACATCCTCGTTGTGGACAAACCCCACTTCCTGCCCACCACTCCTGGCGGCACCTACATCCAGGAGTCGGCCCTGGTGCGGCTCCGGAACCAGCTGAACCTCCCGGACCTGATCCCCATGCACCGCCTGGACCGGATGACGGCCGGCGTCCTCCTGCTCTCCACCAACCCGGAGACGCGCGGTAACTACCAGGTCCTTTTCGAAAAACGCCAGGTCCAGAAGGAGTACGAGTGCGTGTCCGCCGCGGAACCGGCTGCGGGACATCCCGCCGTCGACTTCCCCGTGGTGGTGCGGAACCGCATGACTAAGTCCCGCACTTACCTCCTGGCGGAGGTCATCGACGGCGAGCCCAATGCGGAAACCCGTATTGAACTGCTGAAGACGTACGACGCCGGTGCTCACGCAAGTGAACCGACGCGCCGGGGGCTGTACCGGCTTGAGCCGCACTCGGGAAAGACCCACCAGCTCAGGGTCCACATGGCCTCGCTGGGGCTGGGCATCGTGAACGACGCCTTCTACCCCGACCTGCTGGACAAGGCACCGGACGACTACACCAGGCCGCTCCAGCTCCTGGCCCGCGGGATCCGCTTTGTGGACCCCATCACCAGGGAGCCGGTGGAGTACCGCAGCAGGCTTCAGCTCAGCGAAGCCCCGGCCTGAGCTGGCTGTCCCTTGCCGCCGGTGAAAATGAGGTAACTTGTGGCCATGGACCTGGCCAACACCGACACCTGGGGAGCGGCGATCTATTTCTGGATCATCCCCATCGTCCTTGGCGATGCCATCTTCCCGCCCATCCCCTCCGAAATGGTGGTGATCACGGGCGGCGCGCTCTCCGCGGAGGGCCGCGCCAACTTCCTGCTGGTGGGCCTGCTGTCCGCCTTCGCCTCGTGGGTCGGCGATGTTGTGGTGTTCCAGTTGTTCAAGCGCCGCCTCAGCCACGTCCTGGACCGGTGGCGGTGGGGCCGTAAATTCCACAGCGGAATCCACGCGGCCATCGCCAAGGCCGGGCGTTCCACCACGTACGGCGCCATCATCGGCGTCCGGTTCATTCCGGGGGGCCGGCTCGCGACGTCGGCCGCGGCGGGCATCGCCGACGTCACCACCCGGGCGTTCAGTTTCTGCGCGGCGGTGGGCGCCGTCCTCTGGGCCACCTATCTTGTAGGGCTCGGCTACTTCACGGGTTCCGCGACCAAGCTGCCGTTCTGGGCCAGCTCGCTGATCGGCGTCGCCGTCGGCCTGGTGATCGGCGGGGTGCTGGGCATTATTGTCACCCGCCGGCGCGGCAGCCGTTCGCCCGTTGACGAGCCAACCGATGACATCCGCCCCGATACCTCACCGACCTGACGCGGCAAATTCGCGCTAGACGGGAGCCCAGCGGCCACGGCTGCGGCGGAGCACCAAGAGAGCGCCCGTCACCGCAACGCGTTCGACGGCGTCGCGCATCATTGCTGCCGACTCCCGCGCCTGGTTGTTCTCACCGATGAATTCCGTTGCCTCCACCAGGAAGCGGAGGTTCAGTTCCGGTACCCCGCCAGCGATTTGGAGCTGGTTCGATTCCACGTGGTGCCGTGTTCCAAGGGCCTCGACGGCGGCGGCCATCACTGCCTCTGGAGCGTTTCCAGGCTTCAGCCCGGTGATCTTGAGTCTGGTCTGGAAAGAAGGCATAAAAACAACCCTAGCGTCAGCGCGAACCGGCAGGTAACACCCGCAGATCCGCGTCCACGGGGCATTAGGTGCCGGTTCGCGCTAGCCGCCCGGGGAGGTGTCCGTGTCGCGACCCGGGGCGGCCCAGCGTTCCTCGATGTGCCCGAACCGCCACACTCCCAGCGCGAGGATCCATGTGCAGACGAAGAGTGCGACGACGGTGTATCCGACCGCGTCCAGGTCGATGCCGCCGATGGCTGCCAGCGGGCCGGAGCTGATCCCGGTGCGTTCCACGAGGATCGAAATCAGTTCGATGGAACCGATCCCCAGGGCGACGGCGACAGACAGGGCAGTGATGACGATGTTGTAGTAGACGCGGCGGACCGGCCTCGACAGGGCCCACCCGTAGGCGAAGTTCATGAAGCAGCCGTCCAGCGAGTCCAGCAGGCTCATCCCCGCAGCGAACAGGATGGGAAGCGTCAGGATCGCGTACCAGGGCAGCGCCGAAGCGGCCGCACCGCCGGCGAGGATCAGCAGGCTGACCTCCGTGGCGGTGTCGAACCCCAGCCCGAACAGCAGCCCCACCCCGTAGACCTGCCACGGACGCGTGATCAGCCGGGTGGCCCGCCCGAACACCCGGTACAGCAGCCCCGGTGCGGCCGACTGGGCTGCGAGGGCGGCCGCGCCGGCGTCGTCCCTTCGCATCCGCAGCACCGACTTGATGATGCCGCGCAGCACGGCCAGGTTCAGGATGCCGATGCACACGAGGAACAGACCTGAGACGGCGGTCCCCACAAGCCCCAGGAAGGCATGAAGGTCAGCCGTCCCGTCCGCTGTCCGGTCAGCGAGGCCGCGGATCCCGGCCGCCAGCAGCGCGCACAGGCCGAACACAACACTTGAGTGGCCCAACGAAAACCAGAAGCCCACGGACATGCTGCGCCTGCCTTCGGCGCGGAGCTTTCGGGTGATGTTGTCGATAGCGGCAATGTGGTCGGCGTCGAAGGCATGCCGCAGGCCCAGCGTGTAGGCCGCCACACCAAGACCAACGCCAAACGCGCCTGTAGAAGCGGCAGGGAGGTTTCCCGGGGCGACGACGCCCGCCAGCACTCCCCAGCCGAGGACGTGAAGGACGGCGACGAATGTGGCCATGCCGCCGATCGAGGCCCATTCCCGGCCCGACAGGGCACGGGTTGCGCCGCGGATTCGGCCCGGACGCGCAGCCTCCGGTTGCTTCATGGTCCAGCCTCGGGTTCCATCTGCGATTGAACTGCCATGGTGACTTCGCTGCTTTAGCGGCAGTATACGCCGGTGTCAATCGGGGTGGTTGCGTTTTATCCGGGGCGAGCCTATCTTGGCAGGAAGGAGTGCCGATCATGCACGAACTCTCTATCACGCAGAGCCTGATCGACGCCGTTCTCGACCGTACCGGAGAACGGACAGTCACTGCGGTCAACCTCCGGGTAGGGCCGTTGTCCGGTGTCCTGCCGGACGCCATGCGCTTCTGTTTTGACGTTGCGTCCGCCGGCACTCCGCTCGAGGGTGCGAGGCTCATGATCGACGAACCGCAGGGCCTGGCCCGATGCCGGAGCTGCGACGACGAATTCGAACTGGCCGACCTGATCCTGCTCTGCCACTGCGGAAGCGCGGATGTCGAAGTCCTCCGCGGCCGTGAACTCATGCTGCTGTCGGTGGAGGTGGCTTAGCAAATGTGTACAACGTGCGGATGCGGCGACGAGGCCAACACCAGGGTTTCTGCACTGCAGGAACCGGCGGTATCCCTACTTCAGGAACCTGCGGGGTCTGTCCATCCGCACGAGCACCCGCACGAGCACGAGCACGGCCATGATCACGAGCATGATCACGGGGACGGACACGCACACGACCATGCACACCCGCACAGCCATGACCACGGGCACCACCATCCCGAAACCATCCCGCTGGAGCAGAACCTGCTGGCCAAGAACGACCTGCTGGCGGCACGGAACCGGGGCTGGCTGGAAGGCCGGGGAATCCGGGCCTTCAACGTCATGAGCTCACCCGGGGCGGGCAAGACCACCCTGCTGGTGCGCACCCTGACGGACCTCGGGGACCGGCTGCGGGCCGGGGTTATTGAAGGCGACCAGGAGACTTCCCTTGACGCGGACCGCATCCGCGCCGTGGGACGGCCCGTCATCCAGATCAACACCGGGGCCGGCTGCCACCTTGACGCCGACATGCTCCGGCGCGGCCTGGATGCCCTGGATCCGGAGACCGGGTCCACGGTGTTTATCGAAAATGTGGGCAACCTTGTCTGCCCGGCGCTGTTTGACCTTGGTGAAGCAGCCAAAGTAGTGGTCGTTTCCGTAACGGAAGGTGATGACAAACCGCACAAATACCCGCATATGTTCATGGCAGCTGACCTGGTGATCGTCAACAAGGCGGACCTGCTCCCCTACGTTGATTTCGACGTCGACGGTTTCCGGCGCCGCACCCGGCAGATCAACCCGCGTACCGAATTCCTGGTCCTTTCGGCCACCACCGGCGATGGCCTCGCCGGCTGGTATGACTGGCTCGGCGGCACCAGTTCCCGGTCATCCACCTTGACTGAATCCCTGACAGACACCCTGAGCCCGTAAGGGCCTTCGAAAGAGGCAACGATGCCTACCGAAACGTCACTCAAGGCCGAAGAAGACCTTATTCACGTGCTATGGATCAACGCAGGGCTCAGCTGCGACGGCGATTCCGTGGCCCTGACCGCGGCCACCCAGCCCAGCGTCGAGGAGATAGCCCTCGGCGCGTTGCCGGGCCTGCCGCGGATCGCGATGCATTGGCCCCTGATCGACTTCGAGTGCGGCCCGCAGGAAGGGGCCGACGACTTCCTGGAATGGTTCCGCAAGGCGGACCGCGGCGAACTGGAGCCGTTTGTCCTGGTGGTGGAGGGCTCCATCCCCAATGAGAAACTCCACGATCCCGGCGGGTACTGGTGCGGCTTCGGGAACGACCTCGAGACAGGCCAGCCCATCACCACGAGTGAGTGGCTGGACCGGCTGGCGCCCAAAGCCACGGCCATCATCGCGGCAGGTACGTGCGCCACGTACGGCGGCATCCACGCCATGGCGGGAAACCCCACGGGCGCCATGGGAGTGCCGGACTACCTCGGCTACGACTGGAAATCCAAGGCCGGAATCCCCATTGTGTGCGTCCCGGGATGCCCCATCCAGCCGGACAACCTCTCCGAAACCATGACGTACCTGCTGTACCAGGCCACGGGCCAGGCACCCATGATCCCGCTGGACGACGCACTGCGGCCAACGTGGCTGTTCGGCAAGACCGTCCATGAGGGCTGCGACCGGGCCGGCTACTACGAACAGGGAGACTTTGCCACGGAATACGGCTCCCCCAAGTGCATCGTCAAGCTTGGCTGCTGGGGCCCCGTCGTCAAGTGCAACGTGCCCAAGCGCGGCTGGATGAACGGCATCGGCGGCTGCCCTAACGTGGGCGGCATCTGCATCGGCTGCACCATGCCGGGGTTCCCGGACAAGTTCATGCCCTTCATGGATGAGCCGCCCGGCGGCAAGCTCTCAACGAGCGCCATCCGCCCCTACGGCTCGGCCATCAGGGCATTGCGCGGCATCACCACGCACACGCTGGACCAGGAGCCCAGGTGGCGCCGGCCCGGACCCGAGCTCCTTACCGGTGCCAAGCGCACCTGGTAGCCACCCACTTCCAGACAGGTGAAGAACATGACCTCAACGATTCCTATGCCTTCCGGAAGCGGAACGGGCAACAACAATCTGGTGGAGATGGCGTGGGACCCCATCACGAGGATCGTCGGCAGCCTCGGCATCTATACCAAGATCGATTTCGCGAACAACCAGGTGGTGGAATGCAAGAGCACCTCCTCGATCTTCCGCGGCTACTCCATCTTCATGAAGGGCAAGGATCCGCGGGATGCGCACTTCATCACCAGCCGCATCTGCGGTATCTGCGGTGACAACCATGCGACGTGCTCCTGCTATGCGCAGAACATGGCCTATGGCGTAAAGCCGCCGAACCTGGGCGAGTGGATCGTCAACCTGGGCGAGGCCGCCGAGTACATGTTCGACCACAACATCTTCCAAGAGAACCTCGTCGGCGTGGACTACTGCGAAAAGATGGTGTCCGAAACCAACCCCGGCGTCCTTGCCAAGGCCGAAAACACCCGGGCCCCGCACGAAGGCGAGCACGGCTACCGCACCATCGCGGACATCATGCGCTCGCTGAACCCCTTCACCGGGGAGTTCTACCGGGAGGCACTGCAGGTCAGCCGCGCCACCCGCGAGATGTTCTGCCTCATGGAGGGCCGCCACGTGCACCCGTCCACGCTCTACCCGGGCGGTGTGGGGACTGTGGCCACGATCCAGCTGATGACGGACTACATCACCCGGCTCATGCGGTACGTGGAATTCATGAAGAAAGTCGTACCCATGCATGACGACCTCTTCGACTTCTTCTACGAGGCCCTGCCCGGTTACGAACAGGTGGGGCTGCGCCGTACCCTGCTGGGCTGCTGGGGCTCGCTCCAGGACCCCGACTACTGCAACTTCGAGTACAAGGACATGACCGAGTGGGGCCGGAAGATGTTCGTAACCCCCGGTGTGGTGGTGGACGGGCAACTCGTCACGACCGACCTGGTGCGGATCAACCTTGGCATCCGGATCATGCTCGGCTCCTCCTACTACGAGGACTGGGAAAACCAGGAGATGTTCGTGACCCATGATCCGCTGGGCAACCCGGTGGACCGGCGCCATCCCTGGAACCAGCACACCAATCCGCGGCCGCAGAAGCGGGACCTCTCGGAGAAGTACAGCTGGGTCATGTCCCCGCGGTGGTTCGACGGCGAGAACAACCTGGCGCTGGACACCGGCGGCGGCCCGCTGGCCCGCTTGTGGGCAACGGCCCTGGCCGGGCTCGTGGACATCGGCTACATCAAGGCCACCGGCAGGAGCGTCCAGATCAACCTCCCCAAGACCGCGCTGAAGGGCCCCGTGTCCTTCGAGTGGAGCATCCCGCAGTGGAGCAACACCCTCGAACGCAACCGGGCCCGCACCTACTTCCAGGCCTACGCCGCGGCCGCCGCGCTGCACTTCGCCGAAAAGGCCCTGGAGGAGATCCGCGCCGGGCGCACCAAGACCTGGGAGACCTTCACGGTTCCCGATGAGGCCATCAGCTGCGGATTCACCGAGGCTGTGCGCGGCGTCCTGTCCCACCACATGGTGATCCGGGACGGGAAGATCGCCAACTACCATCCCTACCCGCCCACCCCCTGGAACGCGAGCCCCACAGATTCGTCCGGGACCGCCGGCCCCTATGAGGACGCCGTGCAGGGGCAGCCAATCTTCGAGGAGAACGACCGGGAGCATTTCAAGGGCATCGACATCATGCGGACCGTCCGAAGCTTTGACCCGTGCCTGCCCTGTGGTGTCCACATGTACCTGGGCAACGGCCAGACCCTCGAGAAGCTGCACTCCCCCACCCAGACGCTGACCGGCGAGTAAGAGCCATGCCTGGCGACGACCGGCCGCGGCAGGCCGGCGACAGGATCGAAAGTCTCCTCGACGCCCTCGGAGCCGGCGGGGCGGTGGCCCGCGGCCGTGCGGAGGAGCTGGTGCGCCAGGTGACCGATCTGTACGGCTCCGGATTGGCCCGGATCCTGGAAATCCTGGACGACCGCGGCCGGCTGGACGATGCAACACTGAACGCACTGACCGCGGACCAGCTGGTGTCCAGCCTGCTGGTCATCCACGGGCTGCACCCCCAGGACCTGGAAACACGGGTAACTGCCGCACTGGACAGCGTCAGGCCCTATCTGGGATCGCACGGCGGCAACGTGGAGCTTCTGGACGTCAGCCCGGAAGGAGTGGTGCGGCTCAGGCTGCTCGGCACCTGCCAGGGCTGCCCGTCGTCGTCGGTCACGCTCAAGTTCGCCGTCGAGGAGGCCATCCAGTCGGCGGCGCCGGAGGTGACCGACATCCAGGTGGTGGAGCAGGAAGCCCGCGCGGCCACTCCCGCCGTGATCCCCGTGGACGCGCTGCTGGTCCGGCTGAACCACCCGGACGACGGCGGCACGGCGGGCGGCGCGGGCGCCGCACCCGCCCCAGGCACGCCGGGTCACTGGCAGGAACACACCCCGGGCTCCTGGCAAGCCGTGCCCGAGATCGCCGGCCTGGAACAGGGCGAAGTTGCCGGCTTTATGGTGGGAGGCTACCCGGTGCTTGCGTGCCGGACCGGGCAGGACCTCTACGCCTACCGCGACTATTGCCCCCGCTGCACCGGGTCCATGGCCGGGGCCTCGCTGCAGCGCGCCCTCGCCGGCGCGGTCGGCGGCGGCCTGCTGCGCTGCCCCGCGTGCCGTGCGCATTTCGACGTCAGGCAGGCGGGCTCCTGCCTTGAGGACAGGGCCCTGCACCTGGATCCGCTGCCGCTCCTGGTGCGCGCAGGCGTGATGTCCGTGGCCGTGCCGCTCGTCTCCAGCCAGGACGCCTGAAATGACGGCCCCTGGACTGCCCTCACCCGGAACCGGGCGGACACCGGGCGGCGGACTGCCGGTCGCCTTGCTCCGACGGATCGCCGCGCAGCCGGCCGCGGCTCCGGCCGGAGAGCGCTGCGAAATGTGCGGCGAGCCCATCGCGGAGGCCCACCAGCACGTGGTGGACGTCGAGAGCCACGCCATGATGTGCACGTGCCGGCCGTGCTATCTGCTTTTCACCGACAGCACAGCCCATCTCCGCTACCGGTCGGTGCCGGACCGGTACTTCTCGTTTCCGGACTTCGAGCTGGGCCCGGGCCAGTGGGACGAACTGGAAATACCCGTGGGCCTGGCCTTCTTCTTCCGCAGCTCCAAGCTCGACCGGACCGTTGCCTTCTACCCGGGCCCGGCCGGCGCCACCGAGTCCGAGCTCCCGCTCGACGCCTGGGACGCCGTGCTCGCCCGCAACCCTGCCGTGGCCCTCGCCGCCCCCGACACCGAGGCGCTCCTGATCCGCGGCCCCGGACCGGACCGGCCGCAGGCAGACTGCCACCTCGTCCCGGTCGATGCCTGCTACGAGCTGGTGGGCCAGCTCCGCCGCCGCTGGCGGGGGTTCGACGGCGGGCAGGAGGCCCGCGACCAGCTCACCGCCTTCTTCGAAAACGTCAGCCGGCGCAGCAAACCGGTGCATGAGGACTCCCGCGAGTCCGTGCCGGGAGGCCCGCAATGACCGGGCTGGCGTTCACCGTCGTCGACATCCAGCCGGAACCGTACGCCGCGGCCCCGCAGCTGACCGCCCGGCTGCGGCTGACTGAAGCCACCGGCACCGCCGTCCACGCCATCGCCCTGCGCTGCCAGGTGCGGATCCTGCCGCAGCGCCGCGGTTACGCGGAGGAGGAGGAAGCGGGGCTGCTGGACCTTTTCGGCGAGCGCGGCCGCTGGCCCAATACCCTCAAGTCCTTCCTCTGGATGCAGTGCAGCACAATGGTGCAGGGCTTCGCCGGCAGCACCGAAGTGGACCTGCCGCTGCCCTGCACCTTCGACTTCGATGTCGCCGCCGCCAAGTACCTCAATGCCCTGCGGGACGGCGAAATCCCGCTGGAGTTCCTGTTCTCCGGCACGGTCTTCACCAAGGGCCAGACCGGGTTCGGTGTGGAGCAGGTTCCCTGGGACCTGGAGGCTTCGTACCGGCTTCCCGTGTCCGCCTGGCAGCGGCTGATGGATGTGTATTTCCCTAACGCAGGCTGGATCCGGCTGGACCGCGACGTCCTGGCGGCCCTGTCACAGTACAAGTCCGCGCGCGGCCTGACGTCCTGGGAGGCCGCCGTCGAATCCCTGCTGGCAGCCGCAGCATCCGGCGTGGGCGGAGAGCGGCCATGAACATGAGCCTGAGCCTCGCCCGTGCGGTGGCCGATGCGGTCCTCTACGAGGGCTACCTCCTGTATCCGTACCGCGCGTCCTCGCAGAAGAACCAGTCCCGCTGGCAGTTCGGCATCCTTGGCCCGCCCGGCGCCGCTGAGGCCGGTTCCGGGGAAGAGCCGGAAATGTTTGCCGACTGCCTGATGAGTCCGGGGCCGGATGCGGAGCTGGAGCTCCACCTCCGTTTCCTGCAGCTTCAGGCGCGCACCGCGGAAACAGCGGACGACGGCGGCAGCTTCCGGCCGGTGGAGGAACTCGCCGTCGGCGGCGCCCGCTGGCTGAGCTGGGACGAGGCAGTCGAGCAGGAAATCACCCTGGGGCCGTTCGCCGTGACCCAGTTGCGCGACGGTGGCGGGGCGCTGGTGCTGCCCGTGGACATCCCCGCAAGTGAGGACGTGGAGGAATTCCGTGACGACTCCGGCCGGCCCGCCGGGCGCCTGGTGCGCCGCCGCCGGGCACTGCAGGGGAAAGTGACGCTCAGTGCCACCGGCACCGCCTCAACCGCCGCCGACGGCGGGCTGGTGCGGCTGCGCGTCTCGGTGGCGAACACGGCCGGGCCCGGAGCGGAACCTCCGAACCGGCAGGAGGCGATCGCCACATCGTTCATCGGCGCGCACGTGCTCCTGAGCATGCGCGGCGCGGACTTCCTGTCGCTGCTGGACCCGCCGGACCGGGCAAAGGACGCCGCAGCTGCATGCGCCCAGCACCGCTGCTGGCCCGTCCTGGCGGGGCCCGAGGGGCAGACGGACGTGCTGCTGGTGTCGCCGATCATTCTGTACGATCACCCGGCTGTGGCACCGGAGAGCTCGGTTGCCCTGTTCGACTCGACGGAAATTGACGAGATCCTCACCCTGCGCGTGCTGACGCTGACGGATGAGGAAAAAGCCGAGGCCCGGGCAACGGATCCGCGTGCCGCCGCGATCATCGACCAGTGTGAAGCCATGTCGCCGGAGGAACTCCAGCAACTGCACGGGATCCTGCGCAACCCGCACGCTGCGGACTTCCCGGGCACCTTCACCAACACCGGCGGCGAGCCTGCTCCGCCCGCCTGGTGGACGCCGGAAGCGGAAGCCCTGGTCCAGCCGCACATGGATGCGGTTCTGATCAACGGCGTTCCGGTAGCCCGCGGCAGCCGGGTCAGGGTCAATCCAAGCCGCCGGGCCGACGCCCAGGATCTCTTCTTCGCCGGGCAGACCGGGCGGGTCACCAGCGTCCATTTCGACGTCGACGGCAGCACGCACGTTGGCCTGGTGCTCGAACAGGACCCTGCGGCGGACCTCCATGAAGGCTACGGACGGTCCTTCTACTACGCGCCCGAGGAACTTGAACCGCTCGAGGATGGAAAGGGAAACCCGCTATGAGGACTGTAGGAATAGCCACGGTGGGCCTGCTGGTGGCTCTGGCGCTCGGCGCCGTTTACGTCGGGATCCGTTCGGTCCCTGACATCCGGCGTTACCTGAAAGCGCGGCGGATGTGACCGTCCTCGTGGCAGGCGTGGGCAACATTTTCCTGCACGACGACGGCTTCGGCCCGGAGGTGGCCCGCCGGCTGGCCGCTGACGCCGGCCGGGCAGCGCCGGGCGTTCTGGCCGTGGACTACGGGATCCGCGGCATGCACCTCGCCTACGATCTCCTGGCCGGTGTGGACGTCCTGGTGCTGGTGGACACTGTCCCTCCGGCCAGCCGGGAGGCCACGGCGCCGGGCAGCATCAGGGTGCTGCGGGTGCGCCGGGAGGACCTGGACGGCACCGCAGCCCTGGATCCGCACGGCATGGATCCCGTGGCAGTGCTGGGGCGCCTCCGCTCGCTCGGCGGCGAGCTGCCCGTGACCTATGTGGTGGGCTGCGTGCCCGCCGACGTCTCCGAGGGGATCGGCCTGAGCGCCGCCGTGGCGGCGGCGGTACCGCAGGCGACTGCCGCCGTCGTCGACCTGATTTCGGAACACAACCTCATGTCGGAACACAACCGTGTTCCGGAACGCCACCGGGAGTGAGCACCATGTGCCTAGGAATACCTGGTCAGGTCATCGAGCTGCTCGAGGGCTACGGGAACCAGCTCGCCCTGGTGGACGTGGCCGGTGTGCAGCGGAAAATCAACATCGGCCTGCTGGACGAGGGGCCGCTGGAGCCGGGCACGTGGGTCCTGATCCATATGGGGTTCGCCCTGGAGCGGGTCGATTCCGCGGGCGCGGACCGCGCAATGGACGGCCTGGAGCTGATGGGCCGGCCCAGGGACTTTGACGGCGACGCCGGCTGACGCCGATCGCAGCCGGCGCCGGCAAGCGGCCAACCACCACAACCAGAACAAGGAGGACACGATGTCACCGACGAATCCGTCCAACGACAGTGATGCGGCAGGTACTGCCCCGGGCACGGCCCGCGCTTTCGGGAGCGAGCCGCCGCTGAAGGAACCCGCGCAGCCCGGATCCGACGAAACCCCGGAAGACGCTGCGATGGCGCCCGAAGGCGTGGGAGAGAGCACAACGCGCCGGGGCGAAGACGTGGTCAAGGAGGAGGGGACGGAACCTGGCCGGGAAGAGACCGGACCGGACGCCACCCCTGCCGGGCGCCCCACCGGCGAATCCTCTCCGCGGGACGCCACCGGAGTCAAAGCCCCGGAGGACCCGGACACGGCCGCGCCGCAATCGCCGTAGCCTGCAACCGCCGAAGCCTGCAGTCAGCGGGGTTGCGGTCTGTCCTCAGCGCCGGGCGTCAGCCGTGGCGCCGGATCGAGGTCATTGACGCCCGGGCGTCAGCCGTGGCGTTCAAGGGCGATCGCTGCTCCGCGGTGTTCGACGCCGTTGTTGGCGATCCGGAGATGGCGCGCTGTGAAGTGCTGCAGCCGCTGCAGCTGCCGCGGGGAGAGCCGGTCGCACACCCAGTCCCAGTGCAGCGACACCACGTCACCTGCTGCGAGTGCATCCACAAAACCGGTCCCGTTCACGGCGTGCCTGGCCGTCTCCACCACGGGCTCGCCCACCGCCAGCGCGGCGCCGTCCCACACCAGCGGCCGGGACCGCACCACGGCTTCGTCGCCGGTGACCGCCAGCACCTCGCCCCACCGGATCCGGCACCGGTCCAGCACGTTCAGGGCCGTGGCGTGACGGCGGTCGTCGTGGAGCAGCCCCAGCCACGGGTAGATCTCAAAGACATGGAAGCTGTGGTGCGGAACCCCGCCGGCCAGGACGCCTTCGGCCAGGTGCGGGAACTGGCGTCCCGTGCGGGCCCGGAACCGGTCCTCCATGGAGTTGCCGATGTTGGTGATGCCCACCGTTTCCAGGAGGCTGTTTCCCACCCAGTACGCCTCCACCACGCGGGCGTCGAGGGGGTCGGTTATGCCGTTGGAGCCGGCAATAAGCTCCAGGTAGGGCCACGCGCCGGCGAAGCCCTTGGCCAGCTCGCGGAGTCCCTGGTCCGTCACACCGGACTGGCCGTAGTGCAGCAGCGCGTCACTGTCCGGAGGCCCGCAGCTGCCCCGGGAATTGGGCGGGTAGGCATACCGGACAAACAACTGGGCACCGTCGACAACCATCATCTGGCCACCTTCTGCAAAAGGTTCTTTGAACGTAGCACCGGCCCCCTGCGTCGACAAGGGGGCCGGCACTCCTTTGCCGTTGACAGCCTCGGCCTTCGGGCGGATCCTGTGAAGAACCTACGCACAGGGGGTCAATCCATGCGAGTCGACGACCTGAACCGCCGCACCGTGCTCCAGGTTATTGTGGCGGGCGGCTCGGCAGCCCTCCTCGCCGGATGCGGGGCCGCCGGCGCCCCGCCGGCTGCGTCCCCCGGAGCTTCCGGGAGCGGTTCCCCCGGCTCCGCCAGTGCAGGGCCCATCAGCATTACAGACCAGCGCGGCAAGACCCTCACGTTCGCCAAGCCGGTGACGAGGGTGGTGACCATTCCCATGCCGGCGGCTTCGCTGCTGGTGGCCGTGGACCGCAGCGCCGAGCACCTGAGCGCCATGCACAACGCATCATGGGTGGCGATGCGTGACGGCATCATGGGGACCATGTTCCCCCAGGCGCTGGAGCTGCCGCACGAAATCGCGACCCAGGACTTCACCCCCAATGTGGAGAGCGTGCGGGCCCTGGACCCCGACGTCGTGGTGCAGTGGTCCGACTCCCAGCTGGTCGAGCCCCTGGAGAATGCCGGCCTGACCGTGCTCGGACTCAAGAACACCGGCAGGCAGGAGGACGTGGACGCCTGGATCGCGATGTTCGCTGCGATGCTGGGCAAGCCGGAACGGGCCACCGAAATCAAGGAACACAGCGACAAGGAGCTCGCCGGGATTAAAGAGGCCGCGGCGGGGCGTGAATCCGCGCGACCCGGCATTCTGTACTTCAACCGGTTCACCGGCGGGCTGAAAGCCGCCGCCGCGAACACCTACAACGACTTCTACATCAAGCTGGTGGGCGGAACCAACCCTGCCACCGGCCCGGACCCGCTGCCCGGCACCGGAATGGTGGGCCTGGACGTGGAACAGGTCCTCAGCTGGGATCCAGAAGTCATCCTCCTGGGCAACTTCGACCAGGCAATGCCGCAGGACATCTACTCGGACCCGGTGTGGCGGAACATCTCGGCTGTCCGTTCGCGGCGCGTCTACAAAGTGCCGCTCGGAGGGTACCGCTGGGATCCGCCGGGCCAGGAATCGCCGCTCATGTGGCATTGGCTGTCCGATATCGCCTTCCCGCAGGAACACTCCGGGCTGCGCGGCAAAGCCAGCGAATACTTCCAGTTCCTCTACAACCACGAGCCCACCGACAAGGAGCTGGACAGGATTCTCTGGATCGCTGAGAACAGCGACTCCGCCAACTACCACCAATTCAATGCTGCATGAGGCCAGCTCAGCGCGACTGAACCGCCGTGGCCCGCCTGCCGGCCGGGCCGCACGGCGGCAGGGCCGCGGAAAAACCGCCGTTGTGGGGCCGATCGCCGTCGCCGCCGTGCTGCTGACCGCCGTCGGGCTCATGGCGCTGGCCGTGGGCCGCTTCAATGTTCCGCTCTGGCACGTTGTCCAGATCCTCACCGCGCAGCTGGTGCCGGTCCCCCTCGAGGCGAGCCAGACGGAACAGAACGTGGTCCTGCTGGTCCGGCTGCCGCGTATCCTGCTCGCCCTGCTGGTGGGCGGCGGGCTGGCCATCGGCGGCGCCGCCCTGCAGGCCATTTTCCGCAACCCGCTGGTCAGCCCGGAGATCATCGGAGTCTCCGCGGGAGCGTCCTTCGGCGGCGCCCTGGCCCTGCTGCTCGGGCTGGGATCCTTCCTGCTGGTCACGGGTTCGTTTCTCTTCGGCCTCGTGGCGCTCGGACTGCTGTTCCTGATTACCTCGGGCCGGGGCGGAACACCCATGCTGATGATCGTGCTCGGCGGCGTGGTCACGGGCTCGTTCTTCTCGGCCCTGGTGGCACTGGTGACCTACATCGCGGACCCCAACACCACCCTTCCGGCGATCGTCTTCTGGCTCCTCGGCAGCGTGGCCACGGCTACTTTCGCGAAGGTCGCGGTGGCGCTGATACCCGTGGTGGGCGGCGCCGTCGTGCTTCTGCTGCTGCGCTGGCGGATCAACGTGCTGTCCCTCGGCGACGAGGACGCGGCGGCGCTGGGCGTCAAACCCCGTCCGCTGCGGTGGGTGGTGCTGGTGGCGGTGGCACTCATTGTGGCCGGGGCGGTCGCAGTCAGCGGCGCGGTCAGCTGGGTCGGCCTGGTGGTACCGCACCTGGCGCGGATGTGGGTGGGTCCGGACCACCGTGTGCTGCTGCCCGTGTCCTTCCTCCTGGGCGGCGCCTACATTGTCCTGGTGGACACCGTGGCCCGCACCGCGACCGCCGGCGAGATCCCGCTCGGTGTCCTCACCGCCCTGATCGGCGCCCCCGTGTTCTTCCTGCTGCTGCGCCGGAACCGGGAGAGGATCTGGGAAAGTGCTTGAGCTCGACGGCGTGGGATTCGGCTACAGCCGGCAGGACTGGGTTTTCCGGGACGTCAGCTTCAGGGTCCTGCCTGGCAGCGCCACCGCGGTGCTGGGACCCAACGGAAGCGGCAAGACCACGCTGGTCCGCTGCGCGGCCGGGCTGCTGGAGCCTGCGGAAGGAACGGTCCGCCGGGCCGACGGCGCGGGGTACGTTCCTCAGGCCCACGGCAGTGCGTTCGGCTACAGCGCCCTGGACATGGTCCTGATGGGCCGGGCCCGGGAGGTCGGAATCTTCCGGACGCCGGGAGCCTCGGACCGGGCCGCTGCTTCGGAGGCGATGGAGCGGGTGGGCGTGGCCGGGCTACGCGACCGCCGCTTCCCCACCTTGAGCGGCGGCGAGCAGCAACTGGTCCTGATAGCACGGGCCATTGCCGCCGGCTGTCCCGTGCTGGTGCTGGACGAGCCCGCCACCGGCCTCGACCTCAAGAATCAGGTACGCGTCCTGTCCCTGCTGCGCGAGCTGATGTCCGGCGGCATGGCCCTGCTGCTCAGCACCCACCATCCCGACCATGCCCTGTACCTGGCGGACAGGGCAGTCCTCCTGGGCCGTGGCGGGGCACGGACCGGCCGGGCCGCGGACCTGCTCACCGACCACGCGCTTTCAGCGCTCTACGGGGTTCCGGTCCGGACGCTCCCCTATTCCGACGGCGGCACTCCCCGCCGTACCATCGTGGTGCCTTACGGAGGCGGCGTGGAGGAAGCCTGACCGCCCTCCGGACGCTCTCTCACTTCCTGCGCCCAAAACCCAAACGCTCTCTCACCTTTTGCGCCCCAAACCCCAGACGCTCTCTCACTTTTCGCGCCGGAAACCCATACGCGCTCTCATAGGTGAGAGCGCGTATGGGGAAAACACGCAGGAAGTGAGAGAGCGTCTGAGGAAAACACGCAGGAGGTGCGAGAGCGTATGGGGAAAACACGCAGGAAGTGAGAGAGCGTCGATGGTTGGACGCTGGAGGCTATCCCGTGTTGCGGAGGCCGGCGGCTACGCCGTTGACGGTGATGAGCATGGCCCGCTGGAGGCGCTCGCTGATCTCCGAATTGGTTACGCCCTCACCCTCGGCGCGGATGCGCCGCATGAGTTCCACCTGCAGGTAGCTGATGGGGTCCAGGTACTGGTCGCGGATCTCCAGGGACCGCTTCAGGGTGGGCTGCGCATCGAGGAGCACGTGCTCGCCGGTGAGGTTCTGGATCTCCGCGACGGTGAGGTCGTATTCGTCCCGGATGGCCCGGAACAGGTGGTGCAGCTCTTCGGGAACCAGGGTGGAGACGTAGTAGCCGGCAATGTCCATGTCCGTCTTGGCCAGCGTCATTTCCACGTTGGACACCACCGAGCGGAAGAAGTGCCAGCGGTCCATCATTTCCACGAGCTGTGCCGTGTTGCCGGCTTCCCGCGCGGCCTTCAGGCCGGAGCCAACGCCGAACCAGCCCGGCACGATCTGCCGCGACTGGGTCCAGCCGAACACCCACGGAATGGCGCGCAGGCCGCCCAGCCCTGCGCCGGAGTCCGGGCGCTTGGACGGACGCGAGCCGATGTTGAGGGATCCGAGCTGTTCCACCGGAGTGGACGCCAGGAAGTAGGCCGGCAAGTCCGGGTCGTCGATCAGCGAGCGGTAGCGGGCGAAGGCGGCGTCGGAGATGGTCTCCATGACGTGGCCGTAGCGCTCGCGCTCATCCTCGGACGTGCGCGGGGTGCGGTGCAGGGCGGAACCCTGCATCACGGCCGCGAGCGAAAGCTCGAGGTTTTCGCGTGCCAGCTCCGGCAACGAGTACTTGTCCGAGATGACTTCGCCCTGCTCGGTGAACTTGATTTCACCTTCGAGGACGCCGTTGGGCTGGGCCATGATGGCATCGTAGGTGGGCCCGCCGCCGCGGCCCACGGAACCGCCGCGGCCGTGGAACAGCCGCACCCGGACGCCATGCTTGGCCGCGATGTCCCGCAGCTTCCGCTGGGTCTTGTGGATTTCCCACTGGCTGGTCATCACACCGGATTCCTTGTTGGAGTCCGAGTAGCCGAGCATAATTTCCTGCACGTCGCCGCGGAGCCGGACCAGTTCCCGGTAGGACGGATCGGACAGCAACTGGTCGACGATCTCGGCGGATGCCCGCAGCTCCTCGACTGTTTCCAGCAGCGGGGCAAAGCCGATCTTGGCATACGGCGCTTCACCGAAGAGGCTGATGAGGCCGGCCTCGCGGGCCAGCACCGCGGCGGCCAGGACGTCGTCGGCACCGCGGGTCATCGAAATGATGTACGTCTCGATGACGTCCGGGCCATAGGTCTTAAGAGCCCGGCGGATCTCACGGAAGACGTCGTACGTGCCGTCAGCGACGCCGTCGAGCTTGATCGGGTGGCCGGACAGCGGACGGCGGGAGCCCAGCTCCGCGCCCAGCACCTCGAGGCGCTCGGCGCGGCTGAGTTCGGAATACTGCACCCCGGGGCCGCCGAGGCGGTCCATGAGCTGCCCGACGGCGTCATGGTGGTGGTCGGCGTGTTCGCGGATGTCCAGGGTGGCAAGGTGCAGGCCGAAGGAGGCGATGGCTCGGCGCACGCGGGCCAGGGCACCGTCGGCTGCCAGCCCGGCGTGGTGGTTGCGCAGGGACGTCTCCAGCAGGCCAAGCTCGGCGAGGAGCCCGGCAGTGGACGTGTAGTCGCGGCCCGGCTGGTGGGACGAGCCTGCTGCCACCCGCTTGGCCGTGTTGAGGAGCTTGGCCTTGATGCAGGTGAGCTTGAGCCGGTAGGGCTCCTGGGCGTTGAGTTCCAGCACCCGGCGGTCCAGGCCCGGAAGGTTCTTGAGGTCCGCGTCGATCGAGTCCAGCAGTTCCTGGTCCGCCCCGGCCAGCGCCGTGGAGTTGGAGAGGATGGAGATGAGCTCGTCGATCATCGCGATGCTGATGCGGACGGCGTGCTGGTTCTGGATCTGGAGGATCTCGCGGGTGACGGCTGCGGTGACGTTGGGGTTGCCGTCGCGGTCGCCACCGATCCAGGAACCGAAGCGGATGGGGGCCTTCTGCGACGGCAGGGTGACGCCGTGTTCGCCCAGCAGCGCGGACAGGTCCGACAGCATTTCGGGCATGGCATCGGTGAGGATGCTGTTGAGGTAGTAGATGGCGTTGCGGGCCTCATCCACCGGGGTGGGCCGGACCTGGCGGAGTTCGTCGGTCTGCCACATCTGGTCGATGACCTCGGCGAGCTGGCGGTCCTGGCGGCGGCGGGCCGAGGTGCCCTCCTCGGTGGAGACTGCCAGCACATCGGAAAGCCGGCGGATCTTGTCCAGCACCGAGCGGCGCGAGGCCTCCGTAGGGTGGGCCGTAAAAATCGGGCGGACGTCGAGTTCGTTGACCACTTGCTGAAGCACGGCCGGACCGGCCTGGCCGGAAATCTCCTCCACGGCCTTCGCCAGCCAGCCGTCCTTTTCCTGGCGGGTCCGCAGCCCGCGGACCCGGTGGACCTGCTCGGCGGCGTTGGCCAGGTGGAAGTAGAACGCAAAGGCACGGACCAGGTCGGTGGCCTGGTCAATGGGCAGGGAGCCGAGCAGCTCGCGGACCTGGGCAACGACGTCGTGCGAGCTCCAGGGGCCGGTGGCATCCGCGCCGCCGCGGGCAGCTTCCTTGGATTCCTTGGTCAGCAGCCGTACCTGCTCCACGAGGTTAAGGAGCTCGGGACCGTGCTGGCGGACCAGCGATTCGCCCAGCAGCGTGGAGACGCGCCGGACATCGGCCCGGAGTTCGGACGCAAGATCGGCGCTGGCGAGGTCTGCGCCTGCGAGATGGGTGCCTGGATTTACTGCAGTGTCAGCCATGGAAACTATCTTTCGAGGGTTCGGACTTGGCTCGTACACTGCGCTGGATACTGTGAGCCGGGTTACTTGTTCCTATGGGATATTACCCGGCCCCGTTGCGGCGTGGGAATCCGTCTCAGATAGTGTCCGTGCCCTTGACGTCGGCTGCCGCCCCTGTTTGAGTGGGCGCCGCAGCCGGAAATCCGGGCGCCGCATCCGGGCGGCGGGCCGCCCGGATGGTGATCTTTCCGGTGTAGGCCTCGTTGTGGTCAGGGCCCTTCCCGGACTGGGTGGACTCGTGCCGCCGCTGCTTCAGCTCTTCGCGGGCGGCGGCCGCCTCCTCACGGGTGGGGGCGCCGGTGGCGGGGTCGATCATGCCCAGCGCACTCCCCAGCGTTCCCGTGGCTCCCTTGGGGTTCCCGCCGCGCTTAAGGACGGACATCCCGGCCAGGGTGAACCCGGCAATGAGCGCCAGGCAAGCCAGGACGGTGAGGACCGCGTCCATGCCCGGCCGCCCTTTCAGCGGACGATCTTGAAATTGAAGTCGGGCGTGCCCAGGGCGCCCCATAGCCGGATCCAGACCGGCAGCATCATTTCAGGGCCCCGGGCAGTGGTGATATCGCCGAGGTCGATGATGTCCTGATGACCGAGGCTCTGCAGCAGGGACGTCACGGCTTTTTTCGCGTCGGCGTCGTTGCCCGAGACGAACACGGAGTGGTCTCCCCCGCCCACACGGCCGGGATTGACCATCAGCCCTGCATTCATGGTGTTGAGTGTCTTCACCACCTTGGCCTCCGGGAAAGCCTGCTGGATCTGCTCGCCGAGGCTGTCCGTGTTGACCGGGTTCAGCGACGGCGGGAAGCCCTGCGACGGATCGAGCGGGTTGGCGACGTCCATCAGGATCTTGCCTGACAGGTTTCGCGTTCCCGCCGCCGCCAGGGCGTCGAGGGAGCCCAGACCGTTGGTCATATTGACCACCAGCTCGGCTGCCGCGGCGGCTTCGGCATAGGCGGCGAGCGCCACGTCGACGTGCTGGGCACGCCACTGGGCAAACGGCGGAGTCCCCATGGCGTTAGGGTCCTGCCGGGCCAGCGTGGCCTGGGGATCGCGGCTCCCATTACCACTTCGTGCCCCAGTTTCGCCAGGGCCGCCGCAACCGTTCGACCGGAATAGCCGGTGCCGAAGACAGCTATTTTCATGACGGTCACTTCCGTAATCCGTTGGGTAGACAACTCTGTCTCACGCGTTCGCCTGGAACGTGTTTTGACGCTACCAGCTGGGCTGACGGGCGGCAATGGACCCGGAGTCCGGTGGCGCGCTCCGGACCTGAACGGAATGTTGCGGGACCTTATGCGGTTGTACCGTGGGCCGTACGCCATTGCCCTGGAGGACCCATGAACACCGCCCCTGATGCCCAGCTGGACCGCTGGAACCGCTTCCGCGCCAACCGCAACAAGGCGCTGGCCGGCGAGTACGGCTGGTTGACGCTCACGTCGTTCCAGTGGCTGGAAAGCCAGCCCGCCGCCGTCGACCTCGCCCCCGGGCTCTGGTCAACGGACGGCACGACGGCGTTCCTCACCGCCGGGGCGGCGGACGGGCTGACGCTGGTGGAAACCGGCGAAGCCGTGGACGGCACCATCTCGGCCGCGCTGGCAGACGAGGAGTCGCTCATGTGGGTCCAGTTCGGCGGCGCCGACGGGAAGCAGGTGGTGGTGGAACTCGCGATGCGGGCGGACAAGTACGCCATCCGCACCCGGGATTCGCAGTCGCCGGTGTTCACGGAGTTCGACGGCGTGCCCACCTTCGAATACCGACCTGACCTGGTGGTTGAGGCCAGCTTCCGTCCCTACCCCGAGCCGGTGGACGTTCCCATCGGAACCGCGAACCCGCTGGTGGACGGCGTGCATCGGTCCGTCGGCGACCTGGTCTTCCGCCTGCCCGGCAAGGACCACGAGTTCCACCTGCAGGCGGAGGAGGAGAAACTCGGCGCCCTCACTGTCACGTTCCACGACGAAACCAACGGCGACTCCACGGACGAGTGGCGGAAGGTGTCCACGGCCCGGCCCCGCCCGGACGGATCGGTGGTCCTGGACTTCAACCGCGCCATCAACTACCCGAGCGCCTTCACGCCGTACGGGACCTGCCCCATGCCCGTGAAGAACAACAGCCTGGACTACCGCATCGAGGCCGGCGAGAAGGACCCGATGATCGCCGGCTGAGCGCGAACGGACGCTTAGGGCCCTCGCCCGGAGCGCGGACTGGCAGCTATCCCCGCAAATTCACGTTTTGAGGTCATCTGCTGCCAGTTCGCGCCGGGTCCCGGCCGCGGAAGGCGCTCAGACGATCGCGGATACCCCGGTGACGGCGCGGCCGACGATCAGGGTGTTGATCTCGAACGAACCTTCATAGGTGTAGATGGCCTCGGCGTCGGCGAAGATCTTCGCCATCCGGTAGTCCGTGACGATCCCGTTGCCGCCCAGCATCGACCGCCCCATAGCCACCGTTTCGCGCATCCGGGCGCTCGTGTACGACTTCGCCAGCGCCACCTGCGCCATGTCCGCCGTACCGTCCTGCTGCAGCTGGGCGATCCGGACCATCATGCCCATGCTCGCGACGGCATTGCCGAGCATGGAGACCAGCTGCTGCTGGATGAGCTGGAATTTGGCCAGCGGGCGCCCGAACTGCTGACGTTCGACGGCGTGCTGCCGGGCGACGTCGAACGCCGCCAGCTGCTGGCCCACCGCCTGCCAGGCCACCAAGATCCGGGACCCGCGGAGCAGTTCGTTGGTGTCCTCGAAGCTCCCGATGCCGGCGAAACGGTCAGCCTCCGCCACCCGCACATCCCGGAAGACGATATCCGCGTTCTGCACCGTGCGCAGGGCAATCTTGTGTTCGATCCGGCTCCGACTGACGCCGGGGAGGGCCGCATCCACGATGAAACCCCGGACGGTGCCGTCGGCCTCGTCCCGCGCCCACACGAGCATGTAGTCGCAGAACGTCCCGTTGCCGATCCAGCGCTTGGCGCCGTTAAGGATCCAGTAATCGTCGGCTTCCCCGGTCAGGTCGGAAACCCGGCGTGCCCGCGTTTCCATCCCGCCGGCCACATCGGAGCCGTGTTCCGGTTCGGTGAGGGCGAAGGCGCCGGTGGTCCGGAGGTTGGCGGCGTCGTCGAGCAGCCGGACCTTCTGCTCCTCGGAGCCGAACCCGTAGAGCGACTCCACAAAGAGGTCGTGGTGCACCAGGAAAAAGGTGGCGATGGACGTGTCCACCCGCGTCATCTCGGCAATCACCAGGCCCGCGAACAGGTGGCTGTAACCGCGCTGGGCGGGAGCGCTGAGTTCGAGGGCCGCCAGTTTGGGCAGGATGTGGGCGGGAAACTCGGCGTTGTTCCACCACTCGGTGGCGAACGGCGCGATTTCGGCAGCCAGGAACTCCCTCAGCTCCGCCAGCTTCCGCTGTTCCTGTTCGCTGAGCAGCGATTCGAACCCGAAGAAATCGGCCGTGGGCAGTGCATCCACAGAGGTCACAGCCGGGGCCTGCTGCCCGGCGGCCGCCGCCGCCGTCACTTCGGTCCCATCCGGATGGCACCGTCGAGGCGGATGGTCTCGCCGTTGAGCATGGCGTTGTCCACGATGTGCGCGGCCAGGCTGGCGTATTCGGCCGGGCGGCCCAGCCGGGAGGGATGCGGCACCTGCCGGCCCAGCGAATCCTGGGCCTCCTGGGGCAGTCCTGCCATCATGGGCGTTTCGAAGATGCCCGGCGCGATGGTGACCACGCGGATCAGGGAACGGGCCAGCTCGCGGGCGATCGGCAGGGTCATGGCTGCCACGGCCCCCTTGGACGCGGCGTAGGCGGGCTGGCCGATCTGGCCGTCGAACGCGGCGACGGAGGCGGTGATGATGATGACGCCGCGCTCCGGTCCCCCGAGTTCGGTCACGGCGGGCTCGGTGGCGGCCATGGCGGCCGCGGCGAGCCGGATCACGTTGAAGGTGCCCACGAGGTTGATCTGGATGACGCGGTTGAAGGTGTCCAGCGGGAGCACGCCGTCGCGGCCCAGCACCTTCCCGGGGGTGGCGATGCCGGCGCAGTTCACCACGATGCGCAGCGGTCCAAGGGCAACCGCGGCGTCGACGGCTGCCTGCACCTGGTCCTCGCTGGTCACGTCCGCCGGGACGAAGACTGCGGACGGGGCGGCCGGCACGTTCAGCTCCGCGGCCCGGGCGTTCAGTTCGGCGGCAGCTGCCTCGCCCCGGGACGACGGCAGGTCCACCAGCACCACCGAGGCCCCGGCGGCGAACAGGCGCCCTGCTGTTGCGGCGCCCAGCCCGGAGGCCCCGCCCGTAATCAACGCGACAGTACCTTTGATGTCCATCCATCCTCCTTGATGTGGAACCCAACCCCGGCGTAACGCTAGTTAATGAATGTTAACTGGAATGGGGCCAAACCGCACGTTCGGACAGCAGCGGGCCGTCCCGGCACGGCACCCGGATAGGCTGGCACCATGACCTCCCCAGACGTCGCCGCACCCGCCGACTGGTCCGCCCGCGCCGACGAGGCCGCCCGGTCCGTGACCCGGATGTTCGGGCAGCGGCTGTTCTTCCTCCCGGGTACGCATATCGCGGCGATCGAACGGCCGTCCGGCCGGCTGAAGAACCTGCTCCGCCCCTGGCACTACTGGTGGCAGGCCCACTACGTGGACTGCCTGGTGGACGCCGGACGCCGCGAGCTCGCCCGCGGAGCCAGGTTCGACGGCGGGAACCGCCCCAGTGCCGGGCAGCTGGCGTCGCGGCTGGTCACCGGCATCCGGCTGCGCAATTTCCTGACCGTCGTCAACAACTACTACGACGACATGGCCTGGCTTGCACTGTCCACGCTCCGCCTGGAGAAGCTCGCTGAAGCGACGCGCAGGCCGGGCAGCCGCCGGCATGCACGGATCCGGAAGAGCCTCACGCTGCAGTTCGATTCGGCCTCCACGGATGACCTGGGCGGCGGCACGTTCTGGAGCACGAAACGGGACTTCAAGAACACACCGGCCACGGCACCGGTGGCGCTCTACTACGCCCGGACCGGGAACACGGCCAAGGCCCAGGCCCTGGTGGACTGGCTCCACGCCAAGCTGTTCGACCCCGCCCACGGCATGTACCAGGACGGGCTGCGGATCGGCAGCAACGGCGAAGTGGTGCTGGAAGCCGCCATCTACACCTACAACCAGGGCCCGGTCCTGGGCGCGCTGCTGGAACTCGGCGGCCAGCCGAACCTCGACCGGGCAGCCGGGCTGGTGGACGCCGTGGCCCGCCACCTGACGCGCCCCGCCACCCTGGCATCCGGCCGGACTGCACCAGTGCTCCGCTGCGACGGAACGGGCGACGGCGGCCTGTTCACCGGGATCCTGACCCGGTACCTTGCGCTGGCCGCAACGGACGGACGGCTTCCCGACCGGACGCGGGCCATAGCGGCCGCCCTGGTCATCGACACGGCACAGGCGCTCTGGGAGGGCCGCCGCGCCGTGGACCCGGCGGAGCCGCTGGCCCGTCAGGGGGCGCTGCTGGTGTTTTCGGTGTTCCCCGAGACGCCGGCGAGCCGGGCATATCCGGCGGGTGCCGCCGTCGAACTTTCCACCCAGCTGCAGGCGTGGATGGTGCTGGAGGCCGCCGCCACCGTTGGGGATGCACCCCACGACCCGGCGCCCCGCACGAATGGCCGCACGAATTAAGTCACGTAAAAGTTCTGTAATTGATGTGATCCTGCTCACTTAAGCCTGCTCCGGCTTGGTCCCTTAGGTTTGGCTAACCTACAGTTTTGGCAGTGAGCATGCCCTAACTTCCCCCTCACACGGGCTCCGGTCCACCAGACTTTTTTCCAGAAAGAAGCCCCCATGAAGATCCGCACCAACGCGCTGGCGGGAATCGCACTCGCCGCCACTGCCGCCCTCGGCCTGGCCGCCTGCGGCTCCGGAAGCTCCACCCCCGCAGCGAGCACCGCTGCGGCCGACGGCAAGGCTTCCGGCGAGATCACGGTCTACAACGCCCAGCACGAAAGCCTGACCAAGGAATGGGTGGACGCGTTCACCGCGGAGACCGGCGTCAAGGTCACCCTTCGCCAGGGCGACGACACCGAAATGTCCAACCAGATCATCCAGGAAGGCGCTGCCTCACCCGCCGACGTGTTCCTGACGGAAAACTCACCCGCAATGGCGCAGGTTGAGAACGCCGGACTCTTCGCGGACGTGGACAAGGGCACCGTCGACCAGGTGCCTGCCGAATTCCGCCCCTCCACCAACAAGTGGACCGGCATCGCGGCCCGCTCCACGGTCCTGGTCTACGACAAGGCCAAGCTGAGCGAAGACAAGCTGCCCAAGTCGATGCTGGACCTGGCCAAGCCGGAGTGGAAGGGCAAGTGGGCGGCTTCACCGTCCGGCGCAGACTTCCAGGCGATCGTTTCCGCACTGCTTGAGCTCAAGGGCGAAGCCGCCACGGACGAATGGCTCAAGGGCATGAAGGAGAACTTCAAGGCCTACAAGGGCAACAGCACGGCCATGAAGGCTGTCAACGCCGGCGAAGTCGACGCCGCGCTGATTTACCACTACTACTACTACGGCGACCAGGCCAAGACCGGCGAAAACTCGAAGAATGTCACGCCGTACTTCTTCAAGAACCAGGATCCGGGCGCGTTCGTGTCCGTCTCCGGCGGCGGTGTGCTGAAGTCCTCCAAAAACGCTGCGGCTGCCCAGGCGTTCCTGAAGTTCATCACCGGCAAGAAGGGCCAGGAAGTCCTCCAGAAGGGCACCTCCTTCGAATACGCCATTGCCTCCGAGGTCCCGGCCAACGAAAAGCTGGTTCCGATCAAGGACCTGCAGGCCCCCACCGTGGATCCGGCCAAGCTGAATTCCCAGAAGGTCTCCGAAATGATGACCAAGGCAGGACTCCTGTAACTCGGTGCCAAATGGAAACACTGTGCTCAATGGAAAAACTGTGCCAATTGACCTAGCGGCGCCGGAAACTTCCGGAAGCACGACGACGGCGGGTAGGGGCAAGCGCCCCCGCCCGCCTTTCGGCGTTTCCGCGGTAGCCGTCATTGCTGTCCTCATTGCCCTGTTTTCCCTGATCCCCCTGGGCTACGTCATCGTGATGACGGCCGCCACCGGGTGGGACGCCGCCGTCGGACTCATCTTCCGCGAACGGGTTGGCGAGCTGCTCCTCAACACGCTCCTGCTGATGGCGATCACCGTGCCCCTGTGTGTGGCGCTGGGCGTGGGGGGCGCCTGGCTGGTGGAGCGGACCGGGCTGCGCGGACACAAGTGGTGGGCTGTGCTGCTGGCCGCCCCGCTGGCCATCCCCGCCTTCGTGAACAGCTACGCCTGGGTCTCCGCCATACCTTCGCTGGGCGGCCTGTGGTCCGGCGTCCTGATCGCCACGCTGTCCTACTTTCCGCTGGTGTACATCCCGGCGGCCGCCACCCTCGGCAGGCTCGACCCCGCCATCGAGCAGTCCGCGGCGTCGCTGGGCCTGGGCGCCTGGCGCACCTTCTTCCGCGTGGTCCTCCCCCAGCTCCGCATCGCCATGACCGGCGGCGCCCTGCTGGTGGCGCTGCACCTGCTGGCCGAATACGGCGCGTTTGCGATGATTCGTTTCGATACCTTCACCACCGCGATCATGGTTCAGTACCAGTCCACGTTCAACGGCACCGCCGGGAACATGCTGGCCAGCGTGCTGGTGTTCTTCTGCCTGATCCTGCTGGTGGTGGAGGTGCGCGGCAGGGGCACCGCCCGCTACGCACGGGTGGGATCCGGAGCACAGGCCAGGGCGCTCCGCCTGCCCCTGCATGCCTACCAGGCCCCGGCGCAGCTCTTCCTGGCCGGTCTCACCGCCCTGGCGTTCGGACTTCCGCTGACGTTCGTGCTCCGCTGGATCTTCGCGGGCGGAGCGGACATCTGGGCGACGGACGAATTCCTCCCCGCACTGCTGCAGACCCTGGGCTACGGGCTGACCGGGGCCCTGGCTACCACCGTGGTGGCTTTCCCCATGGCATACCTTGCCGTGCGGCACCCGAGCTGGTTCAGCAAGGCACTGGAACTGTCCAACTACGTCACCAGCTCCATGCCGGGCATCGTGGTGGGCCTGGCCTTCGTCACCGTGAGCATCCGGGTGGCCCCGGGGTTCTACCAGACAACTGTGCTGCTCATCGCGGCCTACGTGCTGCTGTTCCTGCCCCGGGCGCTGGTCAATATCCGCGCCGGGCTGGCGCAAGCCCCCAAGGAACTCGACGAGGCCGCACAGGCGCTGGGGAAGCCGCCGCTGCTGGCCTTCATCCGGGTGACGCTGCGCCTCACCGCCCCGGCCGCGGCCGGCGGGGCCGCACTGGTGTTCCTGGCCATCGTCAACGAACTCACGGCAACGCTGCTGCTCTCCCCGAACGGAACGCGCACCCTCGCCACCGAATTCTGGAGCAAAAGCAGCGAGATCGACTACGCCGGCGCCGCGCCGTACGCGCTGCTGATGATCTTGATCTCCGCCCCCATGACCTACCTTCTCTTCCAGCAGTCCAAGAAAGTGGCCGGACAGTGACCGATTCCTACACAGCCCGTGACGCCCCCTCCCGGCTTCCGGAACCGCGGATAGCCCCGTCCGTGGCGCCCAGCACAAACAGCCACCTCGGGATCGAGGCCGTCACCAAGAACTTCGGTTCTCAGGCGGTCCTCAAGGGCGTCAACCTGTCCGTGGCCAAGGGCGGGACCACCGCGATCGTGGGCCCGTCAGGCTCAGGCAAAACCACGCTGCTGCGCCTGATCGCCGGCTTCGAACATCCCGACACCGGCAGCATCTCGCTCAACGGCGCCACCGTGGCCGGCGACGGTTCCTGGGTGCCGGCGCACAAACGCCACGTAGGTTACGTTGCGCAGGACGGCGCCCTCTTCCCCCACCTGACCGTGGGCCAGAACATCTCCTTCGGCCTCAGTGCCGGCAAGTTGTCCGGCGGACGGCGGGAGGTTGCCGCCCGGGTCAGCGAACTCCTGGAAATGGTGTCGCTGGATCCGTCCATGGCCAAGCGCCGGCCGCACCAGCTCTCCGGCGGGCAGCAGCAGCGCGTGGCGCTGGCCCGCGCCCTGGCCCGCGAACCGGAGCTCATGTTGCTGGACGAGCCGTTTTCCGCTCTTGACGCCGGCCTCCGCGTGGCCACCCGCCGGGCGGTGGCCAAGGTCCTCAACGAAGCCGGCGTGACCACCATCCTGGTCACACATGACCAGGCCGAGGCTCTCTCCTTCGCGGACCAGGTGGCCGTGATGCGCGGCGGCAGGCTGGCCCAGATCGGCAACCCGTTTGTGGTCTACACACGCCCCGCGGACCGCGCCACCGCGGAATTCCTGGGCGACGCCGTCATCCTGGACGCCTGGATGGAAGGCTCACTGGCAACGTGTTCGCTCGGCGGCATTCCGGTGCGCAGGCCTCCGGCCCAGGGCCGCGTGCAGCTCATGCTGCGTCCCGAGCAGATCCGCATCGCCGAGGACGGGCCCATCCGCGGCGTGGTGGTGGATACGGACTACTTCGGCCCGGAAACCACCGTGCGCCTCAAGCTGGCCGTGCCGCCGGAACTCGCAGCCGGCGCCATCCCGGACCACCGTTTTCCCGGCGGCGGCGAAGTGATCACCATCCGGCACTGGAACGCCTCCATCGCGCGGCCGGGCATGGAGCTCTGCCTGCGTGTGGTGGGCGAGGCCGTGGCCTTCCCGATGGACGCGAACGGGCAGGACTGACGCACGGGCGCCGGGCGCCGCGGTGCCCGGCAGCGGGCGCCTATGCGCCGTGCGACCCGGCTAGTCCGCGGGGCGCTTCTTCTGCGGGTACGGGGTTTCGCCGCGCGCCAGCATCTCCACGAACCCCTTGATCTTGCGCTCCCGGGTGGCTGCCTGCTTGACCGAGTTCGTCCGGTAGATCAGGGCGTAGCGGTTCACCGACGTCAGCACGTCGAACATGGCCTGCGCCCGCGGTTCGGCCGCAATGGCGGCCGCCAGGTCCTCCGGCAGTTCCGCGGATGCCTGTCCGGAGTACGCAGCCTCCCAGCGGCCGTCCCCCTTGGCGGCGTCGACGGCGGCGCGGCCCGCCGCTGTCATCCTGCCGGCGGCCTCAAGCTTTTCGATGCGGTCCACGTTCCGTGCCGACCAGACACTCTTGGGCCCGCGGCGGGTCATCCGCTGGAAGGAGCTTTCGTCGTCGCGCCGTTTGCCCTGGCCGTCGATCCAACCGAAGCACAGCGCCTCCTGCAACGCGGCTTCGTAGTCCAGTTCGGTGGTGTTGCCGCCCTTCTTGTGCAGCACCAGCCACACGCCCGGGCTGGTGGCATGGTGCTGTTCCAGCCAGGTGCGCCATTCGGCGGCATCCTTCAGCAGAAGTTCCTCGAGTTCAATGGCCATGGCACCATTCTGCTCCACGGGACTCCTCATTCAAGGCGTGGCATCATGGCCATGGCACCATTCTGCTCCACGGGACTCCTCATTCAAGGCGTGGCATCATGGCCATGTCACCAACAATTCTTCAGCCTTCACCCCGGGAGATCCAATGCTGCGTGTCCGCCCCATCCATTTCACCTCGCGCCTGGACCAGTGGGAGCGGCTGCTCACCGACCTGGGAATGATCCGGACCGTCGATGACGGTTCCTGGAAGGAGTACGACGCCGGATCCGGCCGGCTGGCGCTGCACGCCGCCGAGGCCGGCTCCGCAGGGGACGGGACGACGGCGTTCGGCGTCGAAGTGGGTGACCTCGCCGAGTTCGCCCGGCGCACCAACGAGTCCGGAGTGGAAGACGGGACGTCGCCGGCCGAGCTGACCACGGCAGACCACGGCGACACCTGCCGGATCACGGGCGAAGACGGTTTCAGTTTTTTCGCGGACAAAGCCGCCCACAGCACCCAGAGCGCGGACGCCGATCCGGCGCTCGCCGTCGTCGAGGTCTGGTTCACTCCGGACGCCGCGGCCGCCGCACAGACCCTGCGCAGGATGGGCGCCAGGCTCCGGCCGGTCCCGGATGACGACGAAACCGCTGACTTCACCGCAAAGAACGGGGGCGTGCTGATGGTGCGCCCCGGAAACGGCAACGCCCGGTCCGGCCTGGGCTTTGAGTACACCGGCGACCTGTCCGCCCTGCGGGACCGGCTGGCTGCTGCGGGCCACCAGGTCACTATGACGGAAGAGGCCTTCGGACGGACCCTGCACGTGGCCAACCCCGACGAGGTGGGCGCCGACGCCCCGGCGCTCTGGGTTTCAGCCCGGCACTGAGGGGCCTGTTGTCGGCGCCGGGGCCGCGAACCGACCGTCCTGGCCAGGATCGCGGCAGGGGAACCAATCGAATCCGTCCCCGCCGTGTGAAGTTGCGGCGCGGGGTTCGGGCGGGGATGGGGTAGAACTTAAGCATGAACGTGCGCACTCCTGACCCGAATCCCGGCTGGCTGTCCGATGAGGACCTCTTCGAAGCCCGGGGCCGGCTTCCCATGGTCTACGTGGAAGCCGTACCCGTCCGCCTTGATCCCCTGGGGTTCGTGAACGAAGTCGGTACCCTGCTGCAGGCCGACGAGGACGGCACCATGGTCCGTTCCCTCGTGTCCGGCCGCGTCCTCTACCGCGAGACCATCCGCGCCGCCCTGCTCCGCCACATGGAAAAGGACCTCGGCCCGCTGGCGTTCCCGCAGCTGCCCATCAGCCCGGTGCCGTTCACCGTGGCTGAGTACTTCCCGGCGCCGTCCCACACGGGATTCACCGATGACCGCCAGCATGCTGTTTCCCTGGCGTACATCATCCCGGTCACGGGCGAATGCGAGCCCCGCCAGGATGCGCTCGAGCTCACCTGGATGACGCCCGAAGAGGTCCTGAGCCCGGACGTGCAGCTTGAATTCAGCGGCGGCCGCGGCGTCCTTGTCCGGCAGGCGCTCGCGTTCGCTGGAGTGGGCAGCTAAGCCCTCCGTATCGCCTTCACTGACAGCGGGCCTGGGGGCCGCTTGCAGTGCTGGTTTCAGTGCCGTAGCGCCTGCGGGGACGCTCGAAGGAACCCGGGCGTCCCCGACTTCGGGCGGGCCCGTTAGTAGACTGTAGGGCGGACCGCAAGAGAACTTAAGGACTCCCGATGACCCACCCCCCAGCCGCCCAGCACTACAGTGAGCTCCAGGCTGGCTCTCTGCAGACCGGCCACCTCCTGCTCCTGCCCGACGGCGAACGGTCCGCCGAAATCCAGAGCGTCCTCGTGGAGGACGACGATTTCGGCACGCCGGCCGTGGTCCTCGCAACCCTCACCGGCGGCGGGGTCCTGCGCATCGCGGCCGGGTCAACCGTCCTGGTGGCAGGGCCCGGCTCCGCCACTACCGGCCCCGCCACCGGTGACGACTCCCGTTCCGGTGGGGACACAGTGTCCGAAGAGTCCGACGCCGCCACCTCGCTTCAGGTCGTTGAGCCCCCCGCCGCCCGGGCAGACTCCGCCGGGGAAAGCGGCGCCCCGGCGGCTCCCGCCGTCGTCGTGCCTCCCCGGCCGGCCACAACACCGGCAACGTCCGCGGCCGCCGGTCCGAGCGAGGAGGAACTGGCGCTGATCCCGGAGCCTTCGGGAACACCGGAGTCCGTAGTCGGGGCCGCCGCGGCAGCGCACCCGGACGCACTGGGCGTGATGCTGCTGAGCGACCGGCTGGCCAAGGGCATCAACACCAAGTCCGGGAGCTGCCTCAAGGACCTCAGTGACCTGGCCAATGAACTGTTCGTCACCCTCAAGGATGCCGAGGGCGCCCTGGCCGTCGCGGACCTGCTCAACGTGCTGCCGTTCGACGGCAACCCGGGCCGGTGGACGTCCGTCGAGGCGGCGTTGTCCCTGTCCAGCTACATCTGCCGGCAGACCGGGAAAGAGGACCGTGCCGATGTGTACGAAAAGCTCCTCCGCGCCCCCGATGCGATGGAAACGGACCCGTTCAAGTCCCGCATCAACGCCAAGATCCGGCAGCGCTCCCTGAACGAACCCAACCTGTACGACAAGGAAATTTTCCGGGCCATCGACAACTCGAACCCGGATGCCGAACGCGAATGGCGGCTGCTGCGGCTTGAGGCCCTGATGTTCCTGCGGGCGCACGGCGGCTCGGAAACCATCGGGTTGAAGGAGCTGGAGCGCCGGATCGCCAACGAACTCGAGTCCGTCCGGGCCTGAGGCGAGGCACCACCCGTTTGGCCCTACCCCGGCGGCGCCGGGCGTTGTAGATTCACCCCATGACGAACAAACTGAGCGTTGTGATTAATTCCGATGCGCAGCAGGTTTGGACAATGCTGCGTGAACCGGCCAAGGTTGCCCAGTGGCACGGCTGGGAGGCCGAGGACCTGGCCGCCGAAATCAACGAAATCTATTTCAAGGACACCGTGGTTGAAGGCCCTGACCACACCAGCCTCACTGTGGACGGCGGGGATGAGTTCGCCCTGAAACCCGTTTCCACCGGCACCCAGGTCAGCGTGACCCGGGCAGCCCTGGACCACAATTCCGAGTGGGCCGCCTGGGACGAGGACATCACCCAAAGCTGGCTGACGTTCCTCCAGCAGCTCCGCTTCGCCCTGGAGCACCACCCGCACGGCAAGCGCCGCACAGCCTTCTTTTCAGTTCCCGGCGGGGACGGCTCCGCGATCGACAAGCTGGGACTCCGGGACATCCCCGCGCCCGGTGAGCCGTTCTCGCTGACCCTCGCCACCGGCGAGAAGATCTCGGGCAAGGTCTGGTACCGCACCAACCACCAGGTGGGGCTCACCGTGCACAGCTACGCCGAACACGGCGACGGCCTGCTGATCGTCGCCGACCAGCCGCCCATCGCCGAGGTCAGGCCCGACGGCGGGTCGATGGTGATCGTCTCCACCTACGATCTGGGGGCACACCGGCTGGAGGATATCCGCAGCGGCTGGGACAGTTGGCGGGCTGAGAACTACCCCACATCGGACCCCGTGCACTGACGGCCGGCTAAGTTTCGCCACCGGAAGCTGGCACACTTGAACCGTGCCAGCCAATACTGAACCTTCGCTCTCGTTCGAGCCGGAGGCCGCAGCCCTGCAGTCCGAGTTTTCCTTCGCCGTAGGCAAGCGCCTGAGTGAGACGTGCTCGCCGACGCCGGAGCAGGTGGCCGCCAACGGCGGGGAATTCCTGGGCCGGACCGGCACCATCAGCACCCCGCACGGCGAGATCCGGACGCCGGCGTTCATCGCCGTCGGCACCAAGGCCACGGTGAAGTCCGTGTTGCCCGAATCCATCGCCGAGCTGGGCGCGCAGGCGGTCCTGGCCAACGCCTACCACCTGTACCTCCAGCCGGGGGCGGACATCCTGGACGAGGCCGGCGGGCTGGGCGCCTTCATGAACTGGTCCGGGCCCACCTTCACGGACTCCGGCGGCTTCCAGGTGATGAGCCTGGGCTCCGGGTTCAAGAAGGTCATCGACATGAAGTCCGTTGATTCGTCGGGCCCTGATGATGCCGTGGCGCCGGGCAAGGAGCGGCTGGCCCACGTGGACGAGGATGGCGTGTGGTTCAAGAGCCACCTCAACGGCGACCGGCACCGTTTCAGCCCCGAGATCTCCATGAACGTCCAGCACCAGATCGGGGCCGACATCATGTTCGCCTTCGACGAGCTGACCACGCTGCAGAACTCCCGCGGCTACCAGGAGGAGTCGCTGGAACGCACCCGCCGCTGGGCCGAACGCTGCATCACCGAGCACTTCAGGCTTACCGCCGAGCGGGCGGGCAAGCCCTACCAGGCGCTGTTCGGCGTGATCCAGGGCGCGCAGTACGAGGACCTGCGCCGCAAGGCCTGCCGGGACCTTGGCGCCATGAACTTCGACGGCTTCGGCATCGGCGGGGCGCTGGAGAAGGAGAACCTGGGCACCATCGTTCGGTGGTGTAACGAGGAACTGCCGGAGAACAAGCCGCGGCACCTGCTGGGCATCTCCGAACCGGACGACATTTTCACCGCGATCGAGAACGGCGCGGACACCTTCGACTGCGTCTCCCCCACCCGGGTGGCCCGCAACTCTGCGTTCTACACCCCGGACGGACGGTTCAACCTGTCCGGCGCCAAGTACAAGCGCGACTTCGGCCCGCTGCAGGAAGGCTGCGACTGCTATGCCTGCCTGAACTACTCCCGGGCCTACATCCACCACCTGTTCAAGGCCAAGGAGATGGTCTCGGCCACGCTGATCTCCATCCACAACGAGCGCTTCGTGGTGAAGCTGGTGGAGGACGCCCGGCTGGCCATCGAAGCCGGCAACTTCTTCGACTTCAAGGCCGAGACCTTGGGCCGCTACTACTCCTCTAGGCATCCATTCTGATTTTGCCGATGAGGACACCCTCGGCGGATTCGTCGAGCAGATCCTCACGAGCCGGAAGCGGTGGCAGTAGGCAGGCCCGTGCTCAGGGGGTGCGTCTAGCATTACGAGAAGGGCCCCAACGTCTAGGCCTGCTGGGTAGCTGATGGCTCCGCCACTCCTTGCCCCGGGCAAGGGTCGTTGGCATGATGAGGAAAGCAACCGTGCCGCAAACTCAGAAGGGGAGACTGCCATGAAAGCTGTCCAATTCACCGAGTATGGCGGGCCGGAGGTCCTCAAGGTAGTCGACGTGGAGGAACCGCACGCCGGGCCTGGCCAGATCCGTGTGGCCGTTCGTGCGGCAGGCGTCAATAGCTTCGACTGGAAGATTCGACGCGGGGCACTGGCAGCCGTCATGCCGATGAGTTTTCCTGCCGGAGTGGGCCTGGATGCATCCGGAATCGTGGACGAGGTCGGCGACGGTGTGAAGGGAACCGCCGTCGGCGACGAGGTCTTCGGCAGCGTCCCCATCAGCGCCTCCTCCACCGGTGCGGCGGCCCAGTACGCCGTGCTGGCCGAGTGGGCGAAGAAACCGGAGAGTCTCTCCTTCGAAGAGGCTGCCGGGTATCCGATGTCGACCGAAACGGCGCGCCGGGCGTTGAACGTGTTGCCCCTGGAGACCGGTCAGACTCTCCTTGTCAATGGAGCCGCTGGCGGTGTGGGCCTGTCCGCCGTCCAATTCGCCCTCGCCGCCGAAGCCACTGTGATCGGTACGGCCAGTGAAGGGCATCACGAGTATCTGCGCTCCCTCGGTGCGATCCCGACGACGTACGGCCCCGGCCTCGTTGACCGTGTGCGGGAGGTTGCCCCGAGCGGAGTCGATGTCGCCCTCGACGCGGTGGGCTCCGGGATCCTGCCGGAGCTCATTGAGCTCACGGGCAGTGCCGCCAGGGTTATCACCACCGCCGACAACCGGGCCGCCGAGTATGGCGTTCGGCTCACTGGCGGGATAGGCCCGGACCGTGCGCCGCAAGCACGCGCCCAAGCGGCTGAGCTATTCGAGCAGGGAAAGTTTCGCCTTCCGGTCGAGGAAACCTTTTCCTTGGACAATATCGCGGCCGCGCACGCGAAAAGCGAACAGGGCCACGTGCTCGGCAAATTCATCGTGACTGTGTAACGCCGCGACGCCCGCCGCCGCTTTGCGGCGCTTACGCCCCGTAGCTCGGTTCGCGCTTCTTGATCCAGCCGATGGCCAGGGCGGTCAGCGGGACGAAGAGGAACTCCACCAGGGTCTTGTAGAGGAAGCCCACCAGCACGTAGTTCACGAATGTGCCGGAGTCCGTGATGCCGATGACCGACGCCGCAATGCTGCAGAAGATCAGCGTGTCCACGAATTCGCCGGCCACCGAGGAACTCATGATCCGCGCCCACAGGGACTTTTCGCCCGTGCGCGCCTTCATCTTCACCAGGATCCAGGAGTTGATGGTCTGCCCGGCAAGGAACGCCAGCAGCGAGGCCAGCACAATCTGCGGGACCGGGCCCAGCGCGCCCTCGAGTGCGGCCTGCTTGGAGGTACCGAACTCGTCGTCGAAGCCGGGCAGGGCGATGATCACCCAGTAGCAGATGGAGGCGAACACGGACAGGGCAAACGTGGTGATGATGGCCTTGCGCGCCACCTTGAACCCGTAGACCTCGCTGATGACGTCACCCAGGATGTAGGCCAGCGGGAAGAGGAAGAAGCCGCCGTCCGTGATGATCGGACCGATCGCCACGCCTTTGGACGCCCCGATGTTGGACAGGATCAGCACCACGGCCATGAGGGCCAGCATGATGCCGAAGTAGGGGGAACCAATCGAGGCGAATTTCGGGGCCGCAGGGGCGGGAAACGTCTTGGCGGTAGTCATGGGTGATCCATTCGGAGTGGTTCGCTCGGCTGCCCGGAAAGTCGCGAGGAGATCGCTGCAGCAGCCGGCTGTATTAGCACTGGGAGAGGCTCCCGCGCACTGCTTCCGCCGGAACCGTTTTCCATTCTCGCACCACCCGACGCGGCGCGGCCACCGGCCGCGGGATCAGCCGGAAATTTGAACACGTTCAGTTCTTGTGCGTGGGTCCAGGTGGAGGACCTGTACCGCAGCGTGCTGTCCGTGGACCACCGGGTTTGTCCATATTGGCCATACGCACAATGCGGCCTGTTTGGGCGCGGTGGCAGGATGGGTGGATGACTTCTGACGCTGTTGAGACGTATCCTTCCGTTGCCCTCACCATTGCCGGGTCCGAGGCGACCGGCGGTGCCGGAGCGCAAGCCGACCTGAAGACCTTCCAAGAACTTGGCGTCTTCGGCATCGCAAACCTGACCTGCATCGTGTCCTTCAACCCGAACGACAACTGGAACCACCGCTTTGTCCCCGTGGACCAGCAGGTCATTGCGGACCAGCTGGAGGCGACGACGGCGGCATACGGTGCCGCTTCAGGCGCACCGTCCGTGCTGGACACCGTGAAGATCGGCATGCTGGGCAGCCCGGCCACCATTTCGACCGTTTCCTCCGCGCTGGCCTCCGGCGGGTTCACCAACGTGGTGCTGGACCCGGTGCTCATCTGCAAGGGCCAGGAGCCCGGTCACGCACTGGATACGGACCAGGCGCTCAAGGCGCAGATCCTGCCGCTGGCCACGTTTGTCACGCCCAACCACTTCGAGGCGGAGTCGCTGTCCGGCCTGGAGATCACCGACGTCGAGTCCCTCAAGGCTGCGGCCATCCGCATCCATGAGCTGAGCGGCGCCGCGGTGCTGGCCAAGGGCGGCGTGCGCCTTGCCGGACCCGACGCCGTCGACGTCTATTACGACGGCGACACCCTGGAAGTCCTGTCCGCCCCCAAGGTGGGCGAAGTGGCCGTCTCAGGTGCCGGCTGTTCCCTGGCTGCGGCGGTGACGGCCGAGCTGGCCAAGGGCGCGACCCCGCTCGAGGCTGCCCGCACGGCGAAGGCGTTTGTGACCGCCGGCATCCGCAACCGTATGGTCTCCGGCGCCCCGTTCGACGCCCTGTGGCAGGGCGGCCCGCGCTAACCTGCCCGCCCACCCGGACGCTCTCTCACGTTTCGCACGAAAAACCGGGTCGCTCTCTCACGTTTCGCACGAAAAACCGGGTCGCTCTCTCACAATCTGAGCGAGCGTCCCGGTCAGGAGCGGGGGTCGGCCACCGTTCCCATGAACAGCGGCAGGCCGGTTTCCACGTGCACGATCTGATAGTGGAACGGCCGGTCGAAGTCGATGGTCCGCTCGGGCTGCGGCGGGGCGCTGGTGGCCATACCGTTGATCTGGGTGACAGCGGCGGCGATGGTGCCCTTTTCAGCGACAGTGATGTTGGCAGCCTGTGCCGCCTGGGTGATCATCATCTTGGGCTGGATGTTGTTGAAGTCCTCGGTGGTGTTGAGGGTCTTCTGCAGGCCGAGCGATTCAAACACCTTCCGCAGGTCGAAGCTGCATTTGTGGTCCCAGCGGGGCAGCTGGATCTGCACTGTTTCAAGCGCGGCCGTGTCGAAGGTGTCCGCGATTTCCGTAACCTTGGCTGCGTCGAAAGCCGCTGAGGCGGGGCGGGATCCGGCAGCGGCTCCCGCGTCCGGGAGGACCAGCCGCATGACAAAGCCGTCGGCGTAGGGAAGGTCCACGCCCTGCCAGCCAGCCCGTTCCGCGTACTTCATCTGCAGCTCGTTATGCATCGCCGGCGCCTCGATTTCCTCGCCGGCGGCTGTTGTGAAGGGCAGGTCCGAGGTGTCATTCGGGTCAAACGGCGTCCTCCAGGCGGACGCGAAGTACAGGGAATTGAGCAGGCTGAATGTGTTGTCGGGATCGTACTTTGCGGGGGCTTCCTTGATCCGGCCGCCCGTGTTCCGGTTGACCCACGCATCGATGGCGGGCTTCGTTGCACCCTCATCACTGAAGTCCACGGGATACACGCCGGTTCCGTAGTGCCGGGCGAGCGTGTCCAGGAACGACTCGCCGGTGGGCACGCCCTTGTCCACGAACAGCCCGTTGGCGGCGTGCATGACAGGTTTCCGCGGCGGGTTGTCCTCATCCACTCCGCCGGGGTCGCCGTCGAACTTCTCGAGCGAGCTGAGAACAGCGTTCATGGCCTCATCGCGGTTCTCCAGGGGAAGTTGCAGGACGCTGTCCATCTCCGCCGCAGTCTCGCCCGACGCGCCGGAGCGAAGCATCGCAAGCGCAATCAGCAGGCTCCCGGGTGAGGACACCACGTTCCCGTTGGAGCCGTCGCCGCCGTCGGCCAGCAGGGCCCCGCCGAGGCCCAGGGCGGAGGCCCGGAAGGAGCGCAGTTCGGCGGCATAAGCCGCCCGGTCCACCGAAACCCGCTCCACGCCGTCGGCCTTCAGCAGTTCCGGAGCCGACGCAGAACATGCGGTGAGGGCCACCAGGGCACCGGCCGTCGCGATCCTGGCCACACGGAATGTCTTCATTTTCTCCCCCTTGGACCTGCCTTGCCGGCATGTGGCGGGAATCCGCCCGTCTCCCTTCAGTCAACCAGCCTGCCCGCGGCAGGACGATGCCCGTAGGGTCACGGTTTGCGGTCGTTTTGGTCTCACCCCTCCGGCGCTCTCTCAGCATTCGCAACGTTTTCGCCAACGCTCCCGCACTTCCTTCACGGGCGTATCCTCGTGACATGTCGGAGGAACACAAGATGGCCCAGCACTTCAACAGCGTTGACGAGTACATCGCGTCCTTCCCTGCCGAAGTGAAGGGCATCCTCCAGGAAATCCGGAGCAGGTGCCACGCCGCGGTGCCGCAGTCCGGCGAGATGATCAGCTACGGCATCCCCACCGTCACCCTGGAGGGCAAGTACGTGGTGTATTTCGCGGGGTGGGCGCACCATGTTTCCGTGTACCCCGTGCCGGCCGGGGACGCGGACTTCCAGGCTGAGATCGCCCCGTACCGGTCAGCCAAGGGAACGCTCAAATTCCCGTTGGACAAACCGGTACCGTACGGACTCATCGCAAAAACCGCGGCGCTGCTTGCGGCCGAACGCCGCGGGCCGTAGCGGCCGGCTGCCGCCGCCGGAAGCGAAGAGACGGGCGGAAGCGTACGACGGCGGGCGGTAGCGCCGTCGTCCTTGGGCACCTGCCGCATTGGTCCCCTAACGCCGCGGGATGTTCCGCAGGTTGCTGCGGGCCATGCTCACGGCTTCGCCGGCGCCGCGGTTCAGGACCACTTTGGACATGGCGGTCGCGAAGCCGAGGACCTGCGACCCGGTGATCTTCGGCGGGATGGACAGCGCCTTGGGATCCGTGATGAGTTCCACCAGCGACGGTCCGGGATGCGCGAAGGCCTCCCGGTAAGCCTCCTCAATCCCGGCCGGATCGGTGACGCGGACGGCGTGGAAGCCGAGGGCACGGGCCACGGCCGAGTAGTCGGCGTCGGGCACGTCCACGCCGAAATCCGGCAGCCCGTCCACGAGCATCTCGAGTTTGACCATGCCCAGCGTGGAGTTGTTGAAGACCACCACGTTCACGGGCAGACGGTGGGCAGCCACGGTGATGAGCTCGCCGAGCAGCATGGACAGCCCGCCGTCGCCCGAGACGGAAATGACCTGCCGTCCGGGGTAGGCCAGCTGCGCGCCGATCGCGTGCGGCAGGGCGTTGGCCATGGAGCCGTGCAGGTACGAGCCGATCAGCCGGCGCGTGCCAAGAGGGTTGATGTAGCGCGCGGTCCAGACGTTGCACATGCCGGTGTCAGCAGTGAAGACAGCGTCCTCCGCGGCCACCTGGTCCAGGATCGAGGCCGCGTACTCCGGGTGGATCGGCTGCTTCTTTTCCACCTTGCGCGTGTAGGCGCCCACAGCCTTGTTCATGAGCCTGTCGTGCTTCTTGAGCATCTGGTTGAGGAAGCGGCGGCTCTTCTTTGGAGCCAGCAGTGGCTTCAGCGCGGTGAGGGTTGGCAGCACGTCGCCATGGACGGCGATGTCGACGTCGGTCCGCCGGCCCAGCTTGTGGGCGGCACGGTCCACCTGGGCGGTGCGGGTTCCGGGGAGGAACTGGTCATAGGGAAAATCGGTGCCGAGCAGGATCAGCAGGTCCGCATCCTCGATCCCCTCGGCCGCGGCGCCGTAGCCGAGCAGCCCGGTCATCCCGATGTCGTACGGGTTGTCATACTGCATGAAGTCCTTGCCCCGCAGCGTGTGGCCGATCGGGGCGCCGATCACTTCCGCGAGGGCGACGACTTCGTCGTGGGCGCCCTGCGTTCCTGCCCCGGCAAAGATGGCAACCTTGTCGGCCGCGTTGATGGCATCGGCGAGCTCCCGGACGCTCAAGGCGTCCGGGACGAGGGTTGCGCGCCGGAACGTCGCGGGCAGCGGCGTCTCGCCGGTTGCGTCCAGACCGGCGATATCGCCCGGGAGAGTAACGACGGCGACTCCCCCGAGTCCGACGGCGTGCTGGATCGCGCTGTGCATGACGCGGGGCGCCTGCTCTGCCGTGCTGACCAGCTCCGAGTACACCGAGCATTCGTTGAAGAGCCGGTCCGGATGGGTTTCCTGGAAGAAGCCGCTGCCGATCTGCTTGCTGGGGATGTGTGAGGCGATGGCCAGGACAGGTGCCCCTGAGCGGTTCGCGTCGTACAGCCCGTTGATCAGGTGCAGGTTGCCCGGGCCGCAGGACCCGGCGCAGACGGCGAGGCGGCCGGTCAGCTGGGCTTCCGCCGCGGCAGCGAACGCGGCGGCCTCCTCGTGCCGGACATGGATCCAGTCGATTCCGCCGTGCTGGGCACCGCCCGTCTTACGGACGGCGTCGACGATCGGGTTGAGGCTGTCCCCCACGATCCCGTAAATCCGCTGCACACCGGCAGCCTGGAGCTGTTCGATGAGCTGCGTTGCAAGTTCCTTGGCCATGAGTGCACACTCCCGCGATCACGTTGATGGGCTGACAGGGCCAATATAGTCCGCGCACCTTAGGGCGCTTCCCAGGATTTCCAAACAACGACGTCGGGCATTCCTGCGACCCCCTCCCACCAGGACGCTCTCTCACTTAATGCAGGAAAACCAAAGACGCTCTCTCACTTTCCACAAGAAAGTGAGAGAGCGTCCGGGTTTTTGTTGCAGGATCTGAGAGAGCGTACTGGTGCGGTGAGCGTACGACGGCGGGCGGCCACCCGCCGTCGTACCCTCCTGGGAGCCTCTGCCCCTGAACGCTAGACGTCCACGAGGTCCTTGTCCTTATCGTCATCCTTGCGGGACTGCGACCAGGCATCGCCCTGTTCGCAGTCCAGGTGCGTGGCCTTCTTGTTCCGCAGGGCGAAGATGTAGACCACCAGCGAGATGGCGATGGCGACGGTGACGTAGGTGAAGAACAGGTCCACCCGCTCGGCCTTCTGGAAGGCCGCGCCGAGCAGCGGAACCGTACCGCCGAAGAGTGAGTTGGCAATCGCGTAGCCCAGCCCCACGCCGAGGGCTCGGATGGAGGCGGGGAACAACTCGGCCTTCACGAGGGCGTTGATGGAGGTGTAGCCGCCAACGATCAGGAGGCCGCCCATCATGAGCAGGAACGCGGTGAACGGGTCCTTGGTGTTGGACAGGGTGGAGAGCAGCGGCCAGGTGAAGAGCACGCCGGTGATGCCGAACCACAGCAACAGCGGCTTGCGGCCCACCTTGTCCGAGATGATGCCGTACACAGGCTGGAGCAGCATGAAGATGAACAGCGCCCAGAAGTTGATCACCGAGGTGTCGGTCTTGGCGATGCCGGACGTATCGTTCATGAACTTCAGGATGAAGTTGGTGTACGTGTAGAACGCCACGGTGCCGCCGAGAGTGACGCCGATGCAGATCAGCAGGGGCTTCCAGTACTGCGTGAACAGCAGCCTCATGGTGCCCGGCTGGGCTTCGCCGGCGGCGACGGGCGTCTTGGCGGCCGCAACCTGTTCGTCGGAGACGGTTTCCTCCATGGAGCGCCGCAGCCACAGGACAACCAGCGCAGCCACGCCGCCGATGGCGAACGGGATACGCCAGCCCCACTCGGTCAGGTCGCTCTTGGGCATGAAGTTCTGCAGGATGACCAGGACCAGCAAGGCCATCATCTGGCCGCCGATCAGGGTGACGTACTGGAAGCTGGAGAAGAAGCCGCGGCGCTTGGACGTGGCGGCCTCGGACATGTACGTGGCACTGGTGCCGTATTCGCCGCCCACGGAGAAGCCCTGGACCAGGCGGATCAGGATCAGGAGCACCAAGGCCCAGACGCCGACCTGCTGCGTAGTGGGCAGGAGCGCGATGGCGAAGGACCCCGCGGACATCATCGTCACGCTGAGCGTCAGCGCGGCCTTGCGGCCTTTACGGTCCGCGTATCGGCCGAAGAACCAGGCGCCGATGGGGCGCATCAGGAACGACGTCGAGAACACTGCCATCGCCTCAAGGCCGGCCTGCAGCTCGTCCTTGGAGTTGAAGAAGTGGGACTGGAAGTAGGCGGCAAAGACCGTGTAGACGTAGAGGTCGTACCATTCCACGAGGTTGCCGGCCGAGCCCTTGAGGATGTTGCTCACGGCCCGGCGGGTCTGGGCTGACTCGCTCTGGACTTCGGTTTGCTGGGTGCTCATCGCTGAACCTTCCTTGACGGCGCCGCTACCGGCAGCCGTTCCGGGCGTACTTTCGTGCTGTCCACGGCAACATTGCTCATGGTTCCTCCTCGACATCGGCAGTCCCCGGAAAGCCGGGGACTCCATCCAAGCTATTCGTGATCCACCGCACAGCCAACGCCTGAGGGGAAGTCCTAACACTTCCTTAGGTTTCGCCCGTACACGGGGTAATCTCCAAAGGCGGGCCGGGGAAGAAAACACCGCTCATACGGAACAGGAAACAGGCCATGGATGTGCTCATCGTCGAGGACGACGACGCCATGGCGTCCGCCCTCGACGCAGCCGTGGTTTCCGCCGGACACACGGCCTCCCGGGTTGCCCGCGGAGCCGACGCGCTCCTGGAACACCGGCGCTATGAGGTGATCCTGCTCGATCTGGGCCTTCCCGACATGGACGGCCTCGACGTCCTGCGCAAGCTCCGCCAGGTCACACCCGTCCCGATCCTGATCCTTACAGCCCGCGACGACGAGCGCAGCGTGGTGCTGGGGCTGCGGTCCGGAGCCGATGACTACCTCGTCAAGCCGGTGAAACTGGTTGAGCTCCTCGCCCGCATCGAAGCCGTCACCCGGCGGGCAGGCCGTGCAAAGGACACCAGGCAGCGGACCATCGTGCTGGGCGAACTCGAGGTGGACCTCGAACGGCGTGTGGCCGCGATCGGTCCCCGGGTCCTGCCGTTGACCGCCACGGAGTTCGACCTGCTCGCGCTCCTGGCAAGCCACGCGGGTTCGGTGGTCACCCGGGAGCAGATCCTGGACGCGCTGTGGGGCGATGCGTTCCTTGCCTCCTCCCGATCCCTCGACGTGCACCTGACAGGCCTGCGGGCGAAACTCCAGATGCCGGGCTTCATCATCAACGTCCGCGGCGTGGGCTATCGGGTCGAGGCGGGTCCTGCGTGAAGCTGCGAGTCCTCGGTGTCCTGAGCATCCTGTCCGTCCTCATCGTCATCTTCGCCTCCACCGCCATCCTGACGTCGGCCAGCCGGGAGCTTACCCAGGAACTCCAGATCAACCGGGCTGCCGCCCTCAACCGCCTCGCGCAGGTGGCGTTCGACGCCGCCACGGACGGAGGAGACGCCACGCAGTTGCAGACCGAGATGGACAGATACTCGGAACTGTACGGGGAGGGGGTGCTGATCCGCCTCCAGGCAGGCACGCTGCGCTCGGGCGGCCTGAGCGAAGAGAGGGCAGACGTCCGCGATGCGCTGGCCAGGGCGAACCTGAACCTTAACGACACCACGCTCGCTCCGCTTCAGCCGTTCGGAACCGGTTCTGAGGTGATTTCACGCTCCTTCGGCAGCGCAAGCCAGGTACTTGGCGAGGCCCTCCTGGACGTCAACCTGGAGGCAGCCCGGCAGAAGCTGCGGGAGCGGTGGCTCCTTGTCGGAGTCGCTGCCGCCGCCCTCACCGCGGTGCTCCTCCTCGGCGCCGCCCGCGTGACCAGGTGGGTGCTGCGTCCCGTGCACCGCCTGAATTCGGCGGTTACGGAGCTTGAGGCAACAGGCAGGACCGGCCAGCTTCCCGAGGACGGTCCACCGGAGCTGCGGGAACTGAGCCGTTCCTTCACCAGAATGGCGCGGACGGTCAGCGACAGCATCGAGTCCCAACGCCAACTGATTGCCGACACATCCCATCAGCTGCGCAATCCCGTGGGCGCCCTGCGGTTGAGGGTCGACTTACTGCAGCTTGAACTGCAAACAGCCCGGGAGCACAAGGCCGCAGCCGGAGTACTGGCGGAACTGGAACGTGTGGAAGAGATCCTGGACGGGGTATTGCGGCTGGCCACGGCCGAGCACAGGGTCTTCGAAGACTCTGCCGGAGGGCCGCTGGGGACCCCTTCCCGGGGGCTCCCGGCGGTGGTTGATCCCTACCCTGTCCTGCAGGAAGAAACCGAACGGGCAGGACCTGCGGCACGGCGCAGCGGCTCATCGATCCTGCTGGGCGGTCCGCCGGACCCGGCGGTGCACATCGCCTGCAACGCCGCCGAACTGGCCCAGATGGTGGGGGAACTGATCAACAACGCCATCAAATACGCAGCTCCTGCCCGCATCTCGGTGGCAGTCAGGGTCCGCCCGGACGCGGTCGCCGTCGAAATCTCCGACGACGGCCCCGGGCTTTCCGCTGCGGAACGTGCTGCTGCCACAAGCCGGTTCTGGCGTTCCCCGCAGCACCGGGAGATCCGCGGCAACGGCCTGGGCATGACGATCGTGGACAAACTGGCGGGAGCCAACGGAGGCCGCCTGCTGCTGGCGGATGCCTCGCCGCACGGACTGACCGCACGCATCGAGTTTCCGCGGGCCGTCACCCGGCCGGGTAAGGAGAGCCCTGCATGACTGGAACGCCTTGCATGCCCGGCATGATGTCCGGAGGCCTTCCGCCGAGGCGGACCGCCCTCAAGGCCGGGCTTGCTGCCGGGCTGGCGGGACTGCTTTTGCCGGCCCTCAGCGCCTGCACTCCCGAGGACCGCCCGGGCACGGTGACCGTGGCCGGGGGTGAGCCGGGAGGGTTTTATCTGGAGTTCGCCACGCTGCTGGCGGAGTCCCTCCAGCGTCATGGCGTGGCAGACCATGCGGTGGCCCTGACCACCGGAGGCAGCCTGGATAACCTGGGTCAGCTGCTGACGGGGCAGGCCACGTTCGCCGTCGCGCTGGCCGATGCCGCCGCCCAGCAGCTGGCAACACATGGCACGTCGGGCGCCGGAGTCACGGCCCTCGGAAGGGTGTACGAGAATTACGTGCACTGCGTTGTGCGGAAAGGCAGCGGCATCCGCGACCTCGCCGGACTGGCCGGGAGGACAGTGGCTGTCGGCGAGCCCGGTTCCGGGACCTCGTTGACCACTCCTCGCCTGATCGAGGCTGCCGGGCTGGGGTCCGCTGCAGTTGGCACTGCCTCCGCTGCCGCCACCGAAAAGACAGTGACCGTGCTGAACCTCGGGCTCAACGATGGCCTGGCAGCCCTGCAGGACGGATCAGTGGACGCCCTGTTCTGGTCCGGCGGTGTGCCAACGGCCGCGATCGCTGAGAGCAACAAGGAGGCCGCCCTGGCATTCCTGGACCTCTCGGCGTTGATTCCGTCCACACGGACCCGCTATGGCCCCTACTACGACCGTGTGCTGATCCCTGAGGGCAGCTACGAGGGCATTCCCGCAGTCTGGACGGTGGGGGTGGCGAATCTCCTCCTGTGCCGGAACGACCTGGACGGGAGGACCGTGAAGAGGACCGTCGAACTGCTGGTGGGGCACGCCGAGGAACTGATCCCCCGCTCCAGCCTGGGGGTCCAGTTCCTGAGCCCGGAGTCGCTGATCAACACCGCCGGCCTGCCGTTGCACCCGGCAGCCGCTGATGCCTACCGGGAACTCCACGGGTAACCGCAACGCTCTCTCACTATCCCCAAGGAAGTGAGAGAGCGTTTCGGGAAACACCGCAGGAAGTGAGAGAGCGTTCAGCTCCCGGAGTGCGCCTGCAGGAACGAATACACCTCGGTCTCGTCCACGCCCGGGAAAGCACCCGGCGGCATGGCGGCCAGCAGGTGGGAGTGCGCCCGGGCGGACGGCCAGGCGTTGCCCGCCCATTCCGACGTCAGCGAAGCAGGCGGACGGCGGCAGCAGTTCTCGTCAGGGCACGTGGACTTTGACCGCTCGGTGGTTTCCCGCCCGCGGAACCATTTCACCTGCGCGTACGGAACCCCGACGGACAGCGAGAACTCGCCGTTCGCCGAGCGTTCGGTCCGGGCCGTGCACCAGTACGTCCCCGCAGGGGTGTCCGTGTACTGGTTGTACGCACTGAACTTGTCCGCCACGTCGAACACCATGCGGCTGGTCCAGTATTTGCACGACGGCTGGCCCTCGATGGCGCCGGTGTGGTCCTGCGGGAACGTCACGCCGTCGTTCTCGTAGGCCTTGTAGATGATGCCGCTCTTATGGGTCTTCTGGAAGTGGGTGCGGATGTCCAGGTGCTGGGTGGCCAGGTTAGTGAACCGGTGGGCGGCCGTTTCATAGGACACGGCAAAAGCGTCCCGGACGTCCTCCACGGCGATTTCCTTGGCTTGCTTGGCTTTCTGCAGGAAGTCCACGGTGGCCTGCTCCGGGAGCATCAGCGCTGCCGCGAAATAGTTGGTGGCGACGCGCTGCATCAGGAAATCCCCGTAGTTGTTGGGGGTCTGGTGGCCCAGCACGTAGTGGCCCAGCGCCTGCAGGAGTACCGACCGGGGGTCGTGGTCCGAGCGCTGGTTCTGCGTCAGGTAAATTCGGTGGTTCTTCAGATCCGTCACCGAACGGGTGGAATGCGGCAGGTCTCCCACGTGGTGGAGGGTGAACCCCAGGTGACCGGCAATGTCCGCGATGACGTGATGCGACAGCGGACCGCTGGTGTGTCCTACCGAGGCCAGGACCTTCTGCGCCTCGGCCTCGTACTCCGGGAAGTAGTTGTTCCGCTCGCGCATCATGGCCCGCAGCTCAGCGTTGGCGCGGCGGGCCTCTTCGGGCGTCGCCACCTGCTCATTGAGTTTGCGCTCCAGCTCGTGCTGCAGGCCCACCATGGACTCCAAAACATCCATCGGGAGCCGCGAACTGATGCGGATTTTCGGCAGGTTGAGGGACTCGTAGATAGGGCTGCGCTGGTACCGTTCCAGCTCGATCTCCAGCGCTGCGCGCCGGTTTGGCGGCTCCGCCCCGAGCAGCTGGTCAATGGTCACGCTGAGTGCCGTCGCAAGCAGCTGAAGCAGCCCCAGTTTCGGTTCACGCTTACCGTTCTCGATCAGGCTCAGCTGGCTCGGTGCGGTCCCGACGGCGGCACTCAGGTCATCGAGTGTCATGCCCGCCGCTTTGCGCAGGTGCCGCACGCGGCGGCCCAGGCTGATGACGTCCACTTCGGGGGCGCCAGGGGACGACGGCGGTGTGGCGGCTTTGCGGTTCCAGCTTGTAGGGGACATTTATTGAGCATACGGGAAGAAGTGCACTTCTTTCCATGGTTTTCATCTAGTAACCCTATTCAAAGTGCTGAAAAGTAGATCTCACGGAAAGAAACACCGCACCGGTCCGGGCCGGCCCCCACTGCAAAGGCGCAGGACGGGGTCGGCCCGGACAACCCGGAGCACAAACAAGGAGACAAAGATGACTGCAGCATTTGAGCCCACCCAGCAGACGCCCGAAGAGCAGGCCGCCGCACTGGAGCTCGAGTGGGCCGCCAACCCCCGCTGGGAAGGTGTGACCCGTGACTACAAGGCAACGGACGTCGTCCGGCTCCGCGGCCGCGTCTCCGAAGAGCACACGCTGGCCCGCCGCGGCTCCGAGAAGCTGTGGAAGCAGCTGACCGAAGAGCACAAGACCGGCGGCTACACCAACGCACTCGGCGCCCTCACCGGCAACCAGGCCGTGCAGCAGGTCAAGGCCGGCCTCCGCGCCATCTACCTGTCCGGCTGGCAGGTTGCGGCCGACGCCAACAACTCGGGCCACACCTACCCGGACCAGTCGCTGTACCCGGCCAACTCGGTTCCCACCGTGGTCCGCCGCATCAACAACGCCCTGCTCCGCGCCGACCAGATCGAATTCTCCGAGGGCATCCAGACCGTTGAGGACTGGATGGTGCCGATCGTTGCCGACGCCGAGGCAGGCTTCGGCGGACCGCTGAACGCCTACGAGCTCATGAAATCCATGATCCAGGCCGGCGCCGCGGGCGTTCACTGGGAGGACCAGCTCGCTTCGGAGAAGAAGTGCGGCCACCTCGGCGGCAAGGTGCTGATCCCCACCCAGCAGCACGTCCGCACCCTGAACGCGGCCCGCCTGGCCGCCGACGTCGCCGGCACCCCGTCGGTGGTCATCGCCCGCACCGACGCCGAGGCGGCAACCCTGATCACCTCCGACGTCGATCCCCGCGACCAGGAATTCGTCACAGGAGAGCGCACGGCGGAGGGGTTCTACAAGGTCCGCAACGGCATCGAACCCTGCATCGCCCGTGCCAAGGCCTACGCCCCGTATTCCGACCTCATCTGGATGGAAACGGGCACCCCGGACCTGGAGCTGGCCCGCAAGTTCGCCGAGGCCGTCAAGGCCGACTTCCCGGACCAGATGCTCTCCTACAACTGCTCGCCGTCGTTCAACTGGCGCAAGCACCTGGATGACGCCACGATCGCGAAGTTCCAGCGTGAACTCGGCGCCATGGGCTTCACGTTCCAGTTCATCACCCTGGCCGGCTTCCACGCCCTGAACTACTCGATGTTCGACCTCGCCCACGGTTACGCCCGTGAAGGTATGAGCGCCTACGTCGAGCTCCAGGAAAAGGAATTCGCCTCCGAGTCCCGCGGCTACACCGCGACCAAGCACCAGCGCGAAGTCGGCACCGGCTACTTCGACGACATCGCCACTGCGCTCAACCCGAACGCATCCACCCTCGCACTGGTCGGATCGACCGAAGAGGGCCAGTTCCACTAAATTTTCCCCAAGTAAGTAGCGGTAAGTGTCGTTTTGGAGGCTCAAAACGACACTTACTGCTACCCAGTTGGGCCCTGCACCAGGAGAACTCCAATGAACAGCTTCACTGACAACTTCACTATCAACGGGATCACGCTGACCGCGCAGCCGATTTGCCGGCAGGGCGAGGTTCTTACTCCGGATGCTTTGGCGTTTGTTGCCAAGCTGCACCGGGCCACCACGGCGCGGCGGCAGGAGCTGCTCCAGGGCCGCCGCAACCGGCGGGCCGAGATCGCCAAGGGGCAGGACCCGCGGTTCCTCCGCGAGACCGAATCCGTCCGCACTGATCCGAACTGGCGCGTCGCTCCGCCGGCTCCGGGCCTGGAGGACCGCCGCGTGGAGATCACCGGTCCGGTGGACAAGAAGATGACCATCAACGCGCTGAACTCCGGCGCCAAGGTGTGGCTGGCCGACATGGAAGACTCCTCCACACCGTCGTGGCGGAACGTCATCCAGGGCCAGCTGAACCTCACGGACGCGCTGGAACGCCGGATCGATTTCACCTCGCCGGAGGGCAAGGAGTACAAGCTCCGCCCGGCCGGCGAACTGCCCACCATCGTGGTCCGCCCCCGCGGCTGGCACCTGCCCGAAAAGCACATGCTCATCGACGGCGAACCGATCGCCGGCGGCATCGTGGACTTCGGCCTGTACTTCTTCCACAACGCCCGCCGCCTGCTGGCCCAGGGCAAGGGCCCGTACTTCTACCTGCCGAAGATCGAAAACCACCTCGAAGCACGCCTGTGGAACGACATCTTCATCCTGGCCCAGGACCTGCTCGGCATCCCGCAGGGCACCATCCGCGCCACGGTGCTGATCGAGACCATCACGGCCTCCTTCGAGATGGAAGAGATCCTCTACGAACTGCGCGACCACGCCTCGGGCCTGAACGCCGGCCGCTGGGACTACATCTTCTCCATGATCAAGAACTTCCGCACCCGCGGCCCCCGCTTCGTCCTCCCGGACCGTGTGCAGGTGACCATGACGGCCCCGTTCATGCGCGCCTACACCGAACAGCTGGTCCGCGCCTGCCACAAGCGCGGCGCCATGGCCATCGGCGGCATGGCCGCAGCTGTCCCCAACCGCAAGGACGAGGCAGCCAACGCCATCGCGTTCGAGAAGGTCCGCGCGGACAAGACCCGCGAGGCCGGCGACGGTTTCGACGGTTCCTGGGTTGCGCACCCGGACCTGGTTCCGGTGTGCCGCGAGGTGTTCGACGGCGTCCTTGGCGACCGGCCGAACCAGCTGGACCGCCTCCGCGAGGACGTCACCCCGGATGACCGTGCGCTGCTGGACATCGCCGCCACCACCGGCACCATCACCGAAACGGGCATCCGGAACAACATCGAGGTGGGCATCCGCTACATCGAATCCTGGCTGCGCGGCAACGGTGCCGTGGCCATCCACAACCTGATGGAGGACGCCGCCACCGCGGAGATCTCCCGCTCGCAGATCTGGCAGTGGATCTACTCCCACGCCATCACGGACCAGGGCGAAATCATCACCCGCGAGTGGGTGGAGGACATGCTTGACCAGGAATTCACGAAACTCGAACGCTTCGAAGGCGACCGCTTCGCCGACGCGCGGGACATCTTCGAGGAAGTCACCCTGGCCGACGCGTTCCCCACGTTCCTGACCCTCCCCGCGTACGCCCGCTTCCTGCACGAAGCACGCGACGGTTCCGACGGACCGGTGGAGGACGCAGAGCTCGTCGCCGCCTAGGAATCGCAAGAGTTTCCGTTTGCCGGGCGGCCACGCCGTCCGCAACAGGCACCCCGAAATCCGGGGCGGCCGCCCGGCAGCGGAACCACCAGTAAGCGCGAACGGACAGTTGAGGCCCTCAGACAAGGGCCTCAACTGTCCGTTCGCGCTTTTTGTTGGGGCTCAAATGTCCGTTCGCGCCGGGGGCGCCGGGGCGGTGAAAGTGCGACGACGGCGGGACGCGTCAGCGGGTCTTCGGCACCTTCCGCACGGAGAGCGTCGTGCCCAGGAAGAACGCCGCCACCGAGCCGAGGATCAGCAGCATCGGGTTGGTCCAGGACCCGGAAAGCCCGTGGACATAGCCCAGGAGGGTCGGGGCGGCAGCGCCAACCGAGTACCCCACGCCCTGGACGATGGCGGACATCCGGCCGGCGGACGCCTGGTCGCGTGCCAGCTTGATGATGGCAATGAAAATGAGGGTTATGCCGCCGCCCTGCGCCGCGCCGCCCACGGAGGACCAGAGCCACCACAGCTCCGGGGCCAGCAGCAGGCCAAGGGGAACTGTCAGCCACATCGTGCCCAGGGTGACCGCGACCGCCGTCGTACTGGCGAACCGGGCCACCATCGGCACCCCAAGGCCGCCCACAATGGCGAGAATCTGGAAGAGGGAGGACCCGGCGCCGGCGGCGGAGGGCGCCATGCCGAGTTCGTCGATGAGGAAGGTCGGCAGCCAGGCCGTGACGCCGTAGTAGGAGAAGGCCTGCCCCGCAAAGCCCGCTGTCAGCCCGGCCGTGATCCAGCGGGAGGCGGGCCGTCCGCCGGCCGGCCGGGGATTGGAATCATCGACGGCGGCCGGAACGAAGGCATTGCGTCCCACGGACATCACCCAAAAAACCGTCGCGGCCACGGCGAAGAGCCCGCTGGCCGCGAGGGCCAGGCGCCACCCGGCAAGCTCGGCCAGCGGCGCGGTAACCACGGAGGTGAGGAAGGAGCCGATGTTCAGGGCAGCCGTGTAGATGCCCATGGCCGTGCCTTGGCGCCGCGGTGAAAAGTCACGGCGGATGATCAGCGGGACAGCGATGTTGCCGATGGTGATGGCCACGCCGATGATGACCGTTCCGACCAGCACCAGGGCGCCGTTACCGGCCGAGCGGACAATAACACCGGCCAGAACCCCGAGCAGGGTGAGCATGATGGCGAATTCGGCGCCGAATTTCCGGCCCGCGAACGAGGCGAGCGGCGCCGCCAGGGAAAAGCACAGCACCGGAATGCCGGTCAGCAGGCCCAGTTCCACGGGCGAGAACCCGAGGTCCTGCTGCATCGGGCCGACCACGGGGGCCACAGCCACGAACGGGCCGCGCATGTTCAGCGCGATGAGTCCGATGCTCGCCAGCAGGATCCAGCCGCGCGGCATCCTGGCAAGGATATTCGCCGTCATGAGGCGGGCTGCGGTTTGGTGCGGGAGCTGGAAATCGGTGTCATCAATTCATTGCTATCACGCCCGCAGCCGCATGACGGGCCTTATCCCGTTGCCTGCAGGGTGGCTTCTATCACGGCGGGAGACAGCACATGCTGCGTGACCATCTGGCTGGCACCCAGGATGGCCGCCTGGTCCCCGGCCATCGAGAGCGCTATCCGCAGGTGTGACGTGGCCAGCGGCAGGGACCGCCGGTAAACGACTTCCCGGACGCCAGCCATCAGGTGCTCACCGGCCTGGCCCAGGCTTCCGCCGATCACAATCACGGACGGGTTGAGCAGGTTGACCACTGTTGCGAGCACGTCCCCAACATCGCGGCCGGCCTGGCGCAGCGCCTGGATCGCCTGGAGGTTGCCCTCGGCGACCAGCCGCAGGACATCGCCGCCCTTCTCGGCAGCCAGTCCCTGCCGGGCCAGTTCCCGCGCCACGGCAGGACCGGACGCCAGTGCTTCGAGGCAGCCGTAGTTGCCGCAGCGGCACAGGACTTCATCGCCGCGCGGAACCCGCACATGGCCAAGGTCGCCCGCGGTTCCGTTGGCGCCGCGCTGCAGTTCCCCGCTGCTGATGATGCCCGCGCCGATGCCGGTGGCCACCTTGATGAACAGGAAGTTGTTGTGTTCCGGCCAGTACGCCGTGCGTTCGCCGAGGGCCATGATGTTGACGTCGTTGTCCACCAGCACCGGGACCGGCAGCGAGCGCTGGACGTAGCGGACCACGTCGAACCCGTCCCAGCCGGGCATGATGGGCGGCTTCACCGGCATCCCGGTGGCGTGCTCCACGGGGCCGGGCAGCCCGATCCCGATGCCCGCAAGGTCTGACGGAGTCCGGCCGGCCTCGCTGAGGAGCATCTTGCCTTCCTCGACCACCCGGCCAAGGACGGCTTCCGGACCGTCGGCAACGTCCTGGACGAGGCGGTGCTCGGTGAGGACATTGCCGCCCAGGTCGGTGACGGCAACGATCACGTGCGTGGCGCCGACGTCGACTGCCAGGACAGCGCGGGCGGCCGGATTGAAGGCAAAGCGCGACGGCGGCCGGCCGCCGCTGGAGCTTGCCTCCCCGGCAGGTCCCACCAGCCCGGAAGAGATCAGCGCGTCAATGCGAGCGGCAACTGTGGAACGGGCAAGGCCGGTGGTCAGGGCCAGTTCGGCGCGGGTGCGGGCCCTGCCGTCACGGAGGAGCTGGAAGAGATCGCCGGCCCGGGAAAGATTTCCGGCACCGTCGGCAGCAGTGTCGGTTCCGGGCTCGGTTCCGGGCTCTTTTCCAGACGTTGGACTCATGAGTCAGTGATAGCACGAAGCTCTTATGCGTGTCACGCCATCGAAAGATTGTCGATAACTTTTCAACTTTTGCTTGACGATCGACAAAAGTAGTTCTAGCTTGATGTGTGAGCGGTGTCACCTGAAGTCAGGCACCGGGAATTCACGCTCCAGCTATTACAAAGAGGTAAGCAACTTGTCGAGCCACCCACAGGCAGCACCGGCCGTTCTCGGCGTCGGCATCCTGGGCGCCGGACCCGTTACCCAGGCCATCCATCTGCCGTCACTCGCACGGTTGGGAAACATCCTCGAAGTCCGCCACATCATGGACGTTGACCCTGCGGTCGCGGAAGCGGTGGCAGGCAGGGTTGGTGCGAAGTTCAGCACCAGCATGGAAGAGCTCCTCGCTGACCCGGCTGTGGACATCGTCGCCATCTGCAGCCCGCACCAGTTCCACGCAGCACAGGTCATAGCCAGCTGCCGGGCCGGAAAGAAAGCCGTACTGTGCGAAAAGCCGTTCGCCATGACCGGTGAAGAGGCCGCCGGAATCTCAGCCGTTTCCGCCGAAACCGGCGTTCCGATCATCGTCGGCGCCATGCACACGTTCGATCCCGGCTGGCTCGCGGTGGAGCAGGCCTGGGGTGACCTGCCGGAGCAGGTCCACACCGTCCGCTCCTCGATCGTCCTTCCGCCGAACCCCCGCTTCGAGGATTTCGCCACCGAAATCGTGGGCCGTGGTCCCCTGCCTGGCAGGGAACCGACCGACCCCGAGGTCATCAAGGCCATGCTCACCGGCGGAGTGATGGGCCTGGCCATCCACGATCTTCCGCTGGTCCGCCGCTTCACCCCTGACTTTGCGGCGGTGGAAGTCCTGCACGCTGAAATCGTCCGGCCGTTCGGCTACGTCATCTCGCTGCGGGCCGGAAACGTGGCCATCGAGCTCCGCGCCGCGATGAACGGGACCTGGGAACCGTCCTGGGTGTTCGAGGCCATCGGCGACGACGCCGCCCTGCAAATCGACTTCACCCCGTCCTACGTCCACGCCGGTTCGGCTACCGCCCGGATCCGGAAGGCCGGACACGCCACCGTCCTGGGTCCGTTCAGCCACAACGGCTACGAGGGCGAGTGGCGCAAACTGGCGGAACTGGCCAGCGGGACAGGCCAGCCGCCGTCCGCGGAAACGCTTATTCATGACCTCGAGTTCGCACTGGCGATCGCCGAGGCCGCCGCCCGCAGCGTTGACGCCGGCTTCGTTCACGCAAGCATCGCCGACGAATCACCTGCAGACGAGGAGATCAACGCATGACCACTCAGCTGTCCGCGTATGCGGATCCGCAGGCGGAAGCAGCCGGTGCCGTGTCCGCCGTCGTCGCTTCCCTTCCAGTGTCCTTTCGTCCCGCAACGACCGCGCCGGATGTCATCGCCGTCGCCGGTCATGCCGGCTGGACGGGGCGGGCGGCCGCTGCAATCCGCGGCGGTGCCAGGGGTGTTGTGGTTTCGGCCCCGGTGGCCGAAGATCCTGCCGAACTTGCCGGCGTCGCAGATACCGCACGCGCGGTAGTTGTGCTTGACCGGAAGTGGGCCGGAAACGTAGCGCTGGCCCCGGCCAGCGGGAACGTCCACGGCGTAATCGCCGAGGCCCTCAAGGACGCCGTCCTGCTTGACTCGGTTGCTGTGGCCGCGCCCGGCACGGACCCCCTGCACCTGCTCGCGGAACAGTTCGCCGTCCTCGTGCAATGCGGCATTGAAGCGGATAACCTGCGGATGGTCCAGCGCAACGGGAACGGGTACACGGTGTCCGGTGTCCTGGCCGGCGGAGTGCCAGTCGCCCTTCAGGGCATCCTCACCTCGGCGCTGCCTGCAACCGCCACCGTCTCGATCCTTACATCTACAGGCCGCGCCGACGTCGTACTGCCGGACCCCGAAGCAGCCTGGCCGGCCGACGTCCGGGCGGTGACGGCAGAAGGAGCGACGACGCTTCCCACACTCTACGAATCATCCCACCGGACCAGCTGGTCGAGGGTCCACTCGCTTCTTGCCTCCGGGAACCCCGCCAGCGACCTGGCGCAGTTCACCACGGTCATGTCACTCCTCAGCCAACTCAACGACTAGAAAGCCTCACCGTTCCGCCAGCATTTCCAGTTTCAGAGTCACAATCCACTCATTGTCGAGAAGGGCCCGGGCATTCAGTCACTCCGGACCCTGAAAGGAACCATCGTGTCTACTAAACCCTCCATCGCATCTTCCGCATTCTCCCGCCGGGGATTCCTGGGCTTCGCCGCAGCCGCGGCCTCCGTTCCCCTCCTGGCCGCCTGCGGCGGCGGCTCCGCCTCACAGGGCGGTGGAAGTGCGGCTGGAACCATCAAGTTCTGGGACATGCCGTGGGCAACCCCCGCCTACAACGACGCCGCCAAGAAGATCGTGGAAGGCTTCTCCGGGGCCAACAGCAAGGCCAGCTACCAGCTCATCCAGTGGAACAACTTCTACCAGACGTTCTCCTCGGCCATCGCCTCCAAGACCGGCCCCGCGGTGTCCACCGGCGGCGGCTTCCAGGCATTCCAGTTCGAGGAGCAGGGCCAGATTGCCTACGCCGACAAGGTGATGGAAGCACTCAAGAAGAACGGCCAGTTCGACGACTTCCTCCCCGGCGTCGTAGAGCCCTTCAAGACGGACAAGGGCTACGTGGCAGTGCCGTGGCAGTTGGACATCCGGCCGCTCTGGTACCGCAAGTCCCTGTTCGAGAAGGCCGGCGTCGAGGTCCCCACGGACTGGGCCAGCCTCCTTGAGGCGGGCAAGAAGCTCAAGACCGTCGGAGCCGTTGGCTTCGCCACCGGCTCCGGGGCCGGCAACAACATCGGCAACCACCTGATGATCATGATGATGCTCAACAACGGCGGCGGCGTCTTCAGCAATGACGGCCAGCTCGATGTCATGAACGACCGCAACGTGGAGGCCGTCGAGTTCATGCTTGAGCTGGTCTCCAATGGCATCGTCGATCCTGCCGCCGTCAGCTACACCACCGACAACCTCAACGCCCAGTGGAAGGACGGCAAGGCCGCGTACGGCATGTTGACGCTGGGGGTTCCCGAGCGCGTGGGCGATACGTCCGGCGACATCGTGGTGGCAAGCCCGATTGCCGGTCCGCACGGGGACAAGGCCGCGCTGATCTTCCCGAACAACATCATGATGTACACCAACACGCCGTCGCAGGAAGCCTCCGAAGCGTTCGTGGTCTACTACCTGGGCCAGTTGAAGGAACTGTGGAAGCAGAAGCTCATGAACGCCCTGCCGGTGTTCAAGTCCATCACCGAGATGCCCGAATTTACCTCCGACCCCAACAACGTGAAGATCGTCAAGGAATACGTGCCCATCGCCAAGACCTTCGCTTCCCGGGGCACGGCCCTCAGCGCCGACCTCGCTGCCCTGGACGGCGGCCAGGCCCTGAACCAGTTCACCCAGACCATCCTCACCGGCAAGACAGATGCCAAGTCCGCCCTGCAGGCTTTTGAGTCCGGCCTCAAGTCCGTCCTGAAGAAGTAGGCGGCCGGAATGTCGTCCACCACAGCACCGTCCGGCCTCGCCCGGGCCCGCAAGGGGCTTGCCCCCGGCGGGTCCGGGGGCGGGCCCGTCCCCAAGACCTTGAACCGCAAGAGCAAGCTCTCGGCGCAGGCCAGCCGGACGTTCTTCTGGCTCCTGCTGCCCTCGGTCGTCCTGCTCGTCCTGATCCACGGCTACCCGCTCTTCCAGGCCGGCATCCAAGCCACCCACGACGGAAACCTGATCCAAACCGGTGACTTCGTCGGCATCGAAAACTTCCAAAGCGTGCTGGCCTCGCCGGCGTTCTGGAAGGCAGCCCAGTTCACGCTTCTCTTCACCATCGTCGGTGTCTTCGGTTCCTGGGCCGTCGGCCTCGGGCTGGCGTTGCTGCTGCGCACCAGGATCCCGGCAGGCGGCACCTTCAAGGTCCTGCTGCTCCTGCCCTGGGTGGTGCCGATCGTGGTCTCGTCCACCGCGTGGAACTGGCTCGTCGCCACCCCGGACAGCCTCATCCCGTCAATCTTCCGCAACCTCGGCCTGGGCACCCCACTGTTCCTTGCAGATCCCACCCTTGCCGCCGTCACCGTGATGATCTTCAAGGTCTGGGTCAGCTTCCCCTTCATGATGATGATGATCTCGGCTGCCCTGGCCTCCGTGGACACCACCGTCTACGAGGCCGCCAGCATGGACGGCGCCACCCGCTTCCAGCAGTTCAGCCAGATCACCCTGCCGCTGATCGCCCGGTCCACCTACATCAGCTGGATCCTCATGACGATCTTCTGCGTCAACGACTTCCCCACCATCTACCTGCTCACCGGCGGCGGACCTGTTGACGCCACCACCTCCCTGGTGGTCCTGGCCTACCGCACCGTCTTCCAGGACTTCGCGACCGGCCCCGGCGTAGCCATCGCCTTCCTCATGACCATCACCCTGGTTGTCGTATCGGTCGTCCTGTACCGCCAGATCCGAAAGTCGAGCGTCGAATAATGAGCGCAGTACTCCACGCCCACCCCGAAACAGGCGCCGCCCTCGGCGTCACCGGCCCGGCCAAGAACAAGCGCGTCCTCTCCGAAGCCGGCCACCGCGGTCAGTGGTGGCGGTTCGTGCTGATCCTGGTCATCACCGCGATCGTCCTCGTACCGATCATGGTCACCGTGGTGCTCGCCTTCACCCCCGGCCCAAACAGCACCGCTACCGGACTGACGTTCGAGAACCTCAGCAACGTCTTCTCCAAGACACTGGCGGCCACCTGGCTGCAGAACAGCCTCATCACCACCCTCTCCACCGTGGTGGTTTCCGTCGCGGTCGCAGCCCCGGCCGGCTACGTCCTCTCCCGCGGCCGCAGCAAGGCAGTCTCCGGTTACTCCCTGCTCCTGTTCGTCATGCAGTCCCTGCCCATCATCACCTCGGTCGTCCCGCTGTTTATCCTTTTCGCAGCGATGGGACTGGTGGACAACCTGATGGGCCTGACCATCATCTACGTCGGCTCCACCATGACGGTGGCCACCTGGATGATGGCCGCCTACTTCGACTCCATCCCCATCAGCCTCGAAGAGGCCTCCTGGATCGACGGCTGCTCCGTCTTCGGGTCCTTCACCAAAGTCGTCCTGCGCAACTCCCTGCCCGGCATCCTCTCCACCGCGATCTTCGCCTTCCTGCTGGCCTGGAACGACTACCTCGTAGCCATCGTGTTCCTCCGCTCGAACGAGATCTTCACCCTCCCCATGGGCGTGCAGTCCTTCTTCCAGCAAAACAACACCGACTGGTCCGGAGTCATGGCCCTCGCCGTGATCATGATGCTCCCGCCCGTCATCGTCTTCGCCACCCTGAACAAATACTTCAGCGTCGGCGGCATCGGCGGATCCCTCGCCGGCCGCTAGGCCCCGACAGATTTTCGAGAACACCAACTCCCGCAAAGGAACGAAATGTCTTACTCACTCCAGCTCTACACCCTGCGCAATGCCATCCAGGCGGACCTGCCCGGCACCATCCGGAAGGTGGCTGAGATCGGCTTTACCCAGGTTGAACCCTACAACTTCGTGGCCACGGCCAAGGAGCTCGGCGCCGCGCTGAAGGAGAACGGCCTCACCGCCCCGTCCGGCCACGCTCCCCTGCTCAGCCAGGACCAGGACGAAATCTTCGCCGCCGCGAAGGAACTCGGCATCAGCACGGTCATCGACCCGTACCTGCCCGCCGAGCACTGGCAGAAAGCCGAAGACATCCAGGACACCGCCGCCAAGCTCAACGCCGCAGCAAAGAAGGGCGCCGAATACGGCATCCGCGTCGGTTACCACAACCACGCCTGGGAGTTGGAGTCCACCATCGAGGGCCGCACGGCACTGGAATACTTCGCCGATCTCCTGGACCCGGAGCTGGTGCTGGAAGTGGACACCTACTGGGTTGCCGTCGGCGGCCAGGACCCTGTCGACATCCTGACAAAACTGGGTGACCGGGTGAAGTTCATCCACATCAAGGACGGCCCGCTGAACACCGACACCAAGGCACAGCAGCCCGCCGGGCAGGGCAAGATCGCCGTATGGGACGTCATCGGCGCCGCGAAATCCCTGGAAGTGGGCGTCGTGGAATTCGACGACTACTCCGGCGACATCTTCGACGGCATCACCCAGAGCCTGGCCTTCCTGAACGCCGAAGCAAGCGAAGGAGCCCGGGCATGAGCGAGGCAACAACTTCCCGCCGGGGCCCGGTGGGCGTCGCCGTCATCGGCGCAGGCAACATCAGCAAGCAGTACCTGGACAACCTCACGGTCTTCCCGGACCTGAAGGTCCACGTCATAGCCGACCTCTTCGAGGACTCCGCAGCCGCCCGCGCGAAAGAATACGGTATCGCCGAGTCCGGCGGCGTGGACCTGGCCCTGAACCATCCCGACGTCGAAATCATCGTCAACCTCACCATCCCGGCCGCGCACGTGGAGGTGGCCACCGCCGCCGTCAACGCCGGCAAGCACGTGTGGACCGAAAAGCCGTTCTCGCTGGACCGCGACTCGGGGCTGGGGCTCCTGAAGGCAGCGGACGCCGCGGGGCTCCGGCTCGGCTGCGCACCGGATACATTCCTGGGCGCCGGGCTGCAGACCGCGCGGCGGCTGATTGAGCGGGGCGACATCGGCGCCCCGCTGACGGCGATGACCACATTCCAGACCCCCGGCCCGGAATCCTGGCACCCGAATCCGGCGTTCCTCTTCCAGTACGGTGCGGGACCCCTGTTCGACATGGGCCCGTACTACCTCACCGCACTGGTGCAGACGTTCGGGTCCGTGCGCCGCGTCGCGGCCATCGGCTCCAAAGCCAAGGAGGTCCGGGTGATCGGTTCCGGCCCCAAGCTGGGCGAGGAGTTCACCGTGGACGTCCCCACCCATATCAGCGCCATGGCCCAGTTCGAGGGAGGCCAGTCCTCGCACAGCGTCTTTTCGTTCGAGTCGCCCCGGCAGCGGATGGGCTTCGTGGAGATCACCGGAACGGAAGCCACGATCTCCCTCCCGGATCCCAACCATTTCGACGGCGACATCAGGCTCTGGCGCGCCGGCGACGAAGACTGGACGGTCATCCCCGCCACCGGCCCGTCCAACGGCCGCGGCATGGGTGTGCTGGACATGGCCCGTTCCATCCGGGCCGGAGTCCCGCACCGCGCGACCGGCAACCTCGCCTACCATGTGCTGGACACCATGGTCTCGATCTCCGAGTCAGTGGAATCCGGTGCCTTTGTTAACGTCGAAAGCTCCGCCCCCGCGTCCCCGGCCCTCCCCGAGGACTGGGACCCCACCGCTTCCACACTCTAGGAATCACGCACATGAACTCCCCCGAAAGCACGGACGGCACCAACCCGGACAACTCTCCCCTGGGCGTGGCGATGATCGGCTATGCGTTTATGGGCAAGGCCCACTCGAACGCCTGGCGGAATGTCGCATCCTACTTCGACGTTCCGGCCTTCGAGCAGAAAGTGCTCGTGGGCCGGGACGCCGTGCAGGTCACTGCGTCCGCGAAGAAGTACGGCTGGGCGGAGTCCGCCACTGACTGGCGCTCGGTCCTGGACCGGGACGACATCCATATCGTCGATATCTGCGCCCCGGGCTGGATGCACGCCGAGATCGCCATCGCCGCCCTCGAAGCCGGCAAGCACGTCCTCGTGGAAAAGCCGTTGGCCAATACGCTGGCCGAGGCCGAGGCCATGACCGAAGCCGCCGCGGCGGCCCGTGCCAAGGGCGTACAGTCCATGATCGGGTTCAACTACCGCCGCGTCCCCGCCCTTGCCCTCGCGAAGGAGCTCATCGCCGAAGGCCGGCTCGGGACGGTCCGGCACGTCCGGGCCGCGTACCTGCAGGACTGGCTCTCCGACGCCGAGTCCCCCATGACCTGGCGCCTTCGCAAGGAAACCGCCGGATCCGGCGCGCTCGGCGACATCGCCTCCCACGCCATCGACCAGGTCCTCTACCTCCTGGACGGCACGGTCACCGAAGTCACGGGCCGGCTGCACACCTTCGTGGACCGCCGCCCCGGCCCGAACGGCCTGGAGGATGTAACGGTCGACGACGCCGCCTGGGCCACGCTGACGCTCGCCTCCGGGGCCATCGCCTCCGTGGAAGTATCCCGCGTGGCAACTGGCCAGAAGAACTCCCTCAAGCTGGAAATCTACGGCGACAAGGGCACCATCCTGTTCGACCTTGAGGCGTTGAACGAGCTCGGTTTCCTGGATGCCACCGTGCCTGTCCGGGAGCAGGGCTTCCGCCGGATCCTGGTCAACGAACCCGAACACCCCTATCTGGAAGCCTGGTGGCCGCAAGGCCACATCATCGGCTGGGAGCACACTTTCACACACCAGATCCGTGACTTCCTGACGGCCATCAGCGCCGGGCAGGCACCGTCGCCGTCGTTCGAGGACGGTCTCAACGTCCAGCACGTCCTGGCCGCCGTCGAGGAGTCTGCGGCCGCCAAAAGCTCACTGATCCAACTGAACACTTCCACCAGCACCACCACCGAAGGAGCCTGACATGCCCCGCCCGTACACCCTGTTCACCGGCCAGTGGGCCGACCTCCCGTTCGAGGAAGTCGCCAGGCTGGCGTCCGGCTGGGGCTACGACGGCCTCGAGATCGCCGTTTCCGGGGACCACCTGGACGCCTGGCGTTGGGACGAACCCGGCTACGTCGAAGCCAAACTCGCCATCCTGGAGAAGTACAACCTGAAGGTCTGGGCCATCTCCAACCACCTCAAGGGCCAGGCCGTCTGCGATGACCCCATCGACTTCCGGCACGAAGCGATCGTCGGGTCCAAGGTCTGGGGCGACGGCGACCCCGAAGGCGTCCGCGCCCGCGCCGCGGAGGAAATGAAGCACACCGCCCGGCTCGCCAAAGCCCTCGGCGTGGACACCGTCGTCGGGTTCACCGGCTCCTCCATCTGGCAATACGTCGCGATGTTCCCGCCCGTCCCGGAAAAAGTCATCGAGGCCGGCTACCAGGACTTCGCGGACCGCTGGAACCCCATCCTGGACGTCTTTGACGAATGCGGCGTCCGCTTCGCCCACGAAGTCCACCCCTCCGAGATCGCCTACGACTACTGGACTACGGTCCGCACCCTCGAAGCGATCGGACACCGTCCCGCGTTCGGCCTGAACTGGGACCCGTCCCACTTCATGTGGCAGGGCATCGACCCTGTCTCCTTCATCTGGGACTTCAAGGACCGGATCTACCACGTGGACTGCAAGGACACCAAGCTCCGCCCCACCGGCCGGAACACCGTCCTCGGCTCCCACCTGCCCTGGGGCGACCCGCGCCGCGGCTGGGACTTCGTCTCAGCAGGCCGCGGCGACGTCCCCTGGGAATCGTCCTTCCGCGCCCTCACCGCGATCGGCTACAACGGCCCCATCTCCGTGGAATGGGAAGACGCCGGCATGGACCGCCTCCACGGCGCCCCCGAAGCCCTCGCCGCCCTGAAGAAGTTCGACTTCCCCGCATCGCAGACCAGCTTCGACGCCGCCTTCAGCAGCAAGGACTAGTACATGCCTGAAACCCAAAAACACGACGACGGCGGGTTCGTCCCGCTGTTCGACGGTACCTCCCTGACCGGGTGGCGGGCCGTGCCCCGGGTCTACGGGACGGAATACCCCGGCGGTCCGAGCATCCTTGAGCTGTTCGACAGCCGGGGCTTGGCGCGGCCTGTGGAACCCGAACAGCACCCGGCGAAATGGTTCGTGGAAGATGGCGTGCTGGTGGGCGAACAGGACTCCCCCGGCAGCGGCTACGGCGGCTACCTGGTGAGCGAGCAGGCGTACGGCGATTTTGAGCTTGTGCTGGAAATGCGCCCCGATTGGCCGGCCGACACGGGCGTGATGATCCGGCGCCGGCCGGATACGTGGGAAGGCTTCCAGGTCCTGGTGGACCACAGGCCTTCCGGCGGAATCGGCGGATTCTTCGGCAATGGACTGGCGAGCTTCTCGGCAGTGCCGTTCGCTACCGACGTCGCCCTGGACGCGGACGGCCGACCAACCGGGCTGATCGCCGACAACCCGGACACCTCCGTGGAACCCGTCACGGAAGAGAAGCGTGCGCGCCTGAGCTATGCGGCCGACGTCGGGGATTTCCTCAAAGTGTGGCGCTGGGATGACTGGAACGAGCTCCGGATCCGCTGCATCGGGGCACTGCCCGTCATCACCACCTGGGTCAACGGCCTCAAGATCGCCGAACTGGATACGGCGACTCTGCAGTCGCCCAACTACAACGCCGAGGCTGTCCTGGGAGTGCTCGGCGCGCGTGGCCATATCGCCCTTGAGGTGCACGACAACGACGCTATGTTCGGGGAAGCCCGCTGGGGCAAGGGCGCGCAGTGCCGGTGGCGGAACCTCCGGATCAAGGAACTGTCCTCCGAGTCCGGCGAGGCACAGGAGTGATCCGCGAGCTACAGCCCGGCCAGCGCTGCGAGGTCTGGATTGCGTCCGTCACCGGAGAGTCGCAGCTGGTGTACAGGACGGATGACGTCCTCCTCGAGGCACCGAACTGGACCCTCGACGGTTCGTCACTCGTCCTCAACGGGGATGGGAAGCTGTGGACGCTGGACGTGTCCGAGGGCGGGCCCACGGAAGTCCGGCTAAGCGGCATCCCCGGCCTCAACAACGATCACGTCCTGGCACCCGACGGCGCCGGCATCTTCCTGTCTGCGAATGACGGCCACATCTACCGTGCGTTGTTGGACGGCGGACCGGCCAAGCGCATCACCGACGACGACGGCACTTTCCACTTCCTCCACGGCGTCAGCCCGGACGGATCCCAGCTGGCGTACGTGGGCATCGAGGCGGGCGACTTCACGCAGCCCGGTCGCCTGATGACCATAGCGTCCGACGGCGGCGCTACCGCCGCCGTCGACGTCGGCGCCGGCCACTGCGACGGGCCCGAATATTCGCCCGATGGGAAATGGCTCTACTTGAACACGGAGTCCTTTACGTCGGCACCCGGCCACGCCCAACTCGCCCGTATCCAAGTGGACGGAGGAAGCTTCGAGCGGCTCCTCGAATCCGACACCGTCGACTGGTTCCCGCACCTGTCCCCCGACGGACAGCTGGCCACCTACATCCGCTTCCCCGGCGGCACGGTGGGCCACCCCGCGGACCTGCCGGTCGGCGTCGTGCTTGTCTCGACCGATGACTGGACAACGCCACTGCACACATGGCCACTGTTCGGCGGCCAAGGTACGCTCAACGTCAACAGCTGGTCGCCCGATTCCACCCGGTTCGCGTACGTCGCGTACCCGCTCAGCGATTCCGAAAATACAAAGGACTAAGTACGTGACCAACCCCAACACTGGCACTTCTGACGGCAGCATCCGCTGGGGAATCCTCGGCACCGGCTTCATCGCAGGGCTGCAAGCGCAGGACCTGAACGAGAACGGATTCACGGTGCAGGCCGTGGGTTCGCGCACCCTGGAATCGAGCAAGGCGTTCGGCGACAGGTTCGGCATTCCCACCGCGCATGACAGCTATGAAGCCCTGGTTGCGGACCCGGAGGTGGACGTCGTTTACATTGCCACGCCGCATCCGTTCCACCACGCGAATGCGCTGCTGGCGCTGAACGCCGGCAAGCACGTCCTGGTGGAGAAGGCATTCACCATCAACGCCCGCGAAGCGCAGGAGATTGTTGAGCTGGCCGAGTCCAAGGGCCTTGTAGCGCTGGAGGCCATGTGGACGCGGTTCCTCCCGCACATGGTCCGTCTTCGCGAGATCATCCAGGAAGGCACCATCGGCGAGGTCCGGAAGGTGGTCGCCAGCCACAACCAGAGCCTGCCCAAGGACCCTGCCCACCGGCTGAACGACCCCGCGTTGGGCGGCGGGGCGCTGCTGGACCTCGGCATCTACCCGATCTCTTTCGCCTTTGACGTCCTGGGCACCCCGGAGCGCATCCAGGCGAGCGCCACGATGACGGCGACAGGCGTGGACGGCCAGACGGCGGCGATCTTTGACTATGCCGGCGGTCAGCAGGCCCTGGTGGACTGTGAGATGGACGCTGCAGGAGCGAATCGGGCTGTCATCATCGGAACGGAGGGGTGGATCGACATCGAATCCGTTTGGTACAACCCTGTGCCCTTTACCGTTTACGGCGTTGATGGCAATGTTGTGGAGCGCTTTGATCAGCCGGTGAACAGCCGGGGGATGCAGTTCCAGTCCGCCGAGCTGGAGCGCCTGATCCGGGCTGGAGCCACGTCCGGGACCATCCTGCCGCCGGGCGAGAGCGTGGCCATCATGGCAGCCATGGATGAGATCCGCCGACAGATCGGGTTGAGCTACGAAGCTGACACGGAGTTGGCGCGAAATGACTGATTCTGCCCGCCTCGCTGAACTGAAGCAGCACGAGGAAGAGCTCGTTTTCGCGAGCTTCGACCACCACGATGCCTGGCGGCTCGGCTCGCTGATCGCCAACCGCGCAATCACCGAGGGCCATGCTGTTGCCATTGATATCCGCCGGCACAACATCGTGCTCTTCCGCTGCGTCCTGCCCGGAGCCACGGCCGACCAGGAGGAATGGATCCGCCGCAAGTCGGCCGCCGCCCTGCGCTTTGAGCACAGCACGGCGCTGCTCACAGAGCAGTTCACGGACTACGACCCCACCCAGGGCGGCTGGCTCGCGCCGGAGGACTACACGCTGGCCGGAGGGTCTTTCCCTATCCGCGTCCGAGGCACAGGCGTCGTCGCCGCAGTGACGGCATCCGGGCTGTCCTCCGACGACGACCATCAACTGGTGGTCGACGGCATCAGGACGTACCTGAAGGACGTCGCGGCATAGGAAAAACCCGGCCGAATAGCCTCCAGTAGTGAGCAATCGCTTATCCCTTGACGGAACGGAATCGCCCCTGTAACAGTTAGTCGTGGGCGAATCGATGGAGAACCACAACGGGACTGGCGCGGCGTCTGTTTCCGGTGGGCTTCATCAGGGTTCCGCGACGCCCCCGCCCCTTCTGGAAGTCCGCGGACTGACCAAAAGTTTCTTCGGCATTCCCGTGTTGGAAGACGCCCACCTTAGCCTTCACCGGAGCCAGGTGCACGGGCTCGTGGGTGAAAACGGCGCCGGAAAGTCCACCCTGATGAAGGTGCTTGCGGGCGTATACCAGCCGGATGCCGGAACGGTGCTCCTGGACGGCCAGGAAGTGAATTTCAGCCACCCTACCAAGGCCCACGAAGCCGGGCTGTCATCGGTGTTTCAGGAGTTCAACCTGCTTCCCGACCGTACAGTGGCGGAGAACATCTACCTGGGCCGGGAACCGCGCCGCGGACTTCTGGTGAACAAGGCCATGATGAACGCGAAAACGGCGGAGTTGCTGGAGTCGCTCGGGATCACCGCCATTCGGCCCACGACTCAGGTGCGGAGCCTGACCGTGGCTGAGCAGCAGGTCGTGGAGATTGCGAAGGCGGTCAGCTATGACGCCCGGATCATCTCCATGGACGAGCCCACCGCCGCGTTGGCCGGCGCCGAAGTTGAACTCCTCTACCAGATCGTGTCACGCCTCCGGGAACGTGGGACTGCCATCCTCTACGTCTCCCACCGGCTCCGGGAACTCTTCGACCTGTGCGACGTCATCACCGTCCTGAAGGACGGCCGGGTGGTCAGCACCGGCCCCGCCTCTGAACTCGACGATGCACGTCTGGTCCGGCTGATGGTGGGCCGGCCCATCTCAGCCTTCTTCCCGGAGAAGCTGCCCCGGGCAGGCAGCGACGCTGAGGGCCCTGGCGCTGAAGGTTCTGAGCTCCCCGCACAGCCGATCCTGAAGTTGCAGGGTGCCGGAAACGGCCAACTGGACGGGATTAGCTTCAGCGTTCAGCCGGGTGAGATTGTCGGCCTGGCCGGCCTCCAGGGCTCCGGCCGGACGGAACTGCTTCACGCCATCTTCGGCGCCGCCCCCTTTGACCGCGGGTCGATGAAGGTGGAAGGCCGGGAGCTGCTGCCAAAGTCGCCGCGGGACGGCGTCCGGGCGGGCATGGCCCTCATCACCGAAGACCGCAAGGCTGAGGGCCTGAGCCTGAACCAGTCCATTCTGGATAACGCGCTAAGCGTGATCAGATCAGTTTTCCCGCGCCGCACAGGCGCGGTAAGAACCGAGATCCCGGTGGTGTTTTCCTCCCTGGAAGTAGTCGCCCGGGACCTGGACCAGGAGGTGCAGTACCTTTCGGGCGGGAACCAGCAAAAAGTGGTCCTCGCCAAATGGCTGGCCATCCGCCCCCGCCTGGTCCTGCTGGATGAACCAACCCGCGGAATAGATGTGGGAGCCAAGGTTGCGGTGTACCGGTTGATGCGCAAGCTCGCAGCCGAAGGCAAGGCCATCCTGATGGTCTCCAGCGAACTGCCGGAGGTGATCGGCATGTCCGACCGGATCCTGGTCATGCGCGACGGGCGTCTGGCCGGCGAGCTTCCGGCCGGAACGTCCGAGGAAGCCGTCCTGCAGCTGGGAACGGGTGCCAGGACTGCGCCGGAAGGAGGGCCATGACACAGCGCGGCAGCCTCGTCGAGCGCCTGTCCTCCACCCAGATCGTCTACCTGGTGGCGCTGCTGACGCTAATCATCGGTGCAGTTCTCGTCAGCACGATCGGGCGGAATTTCTTCAGCCAGGGAAATATCTCGAGCATCCTGACCGGAACCAGCGTCCTGGGCTTCATCGCAATAGGCCAGACGCTGGTCATCCTGGCCGGCAGCTTGGATCTCTCCGTTCCCTACGTAACCAGCCTGGCCAGCCTCATCGCCGCCGGCGTGATGGCGAACAACCCGGGCAACGTCCTTCCCGGCGTACTGCTGACGTTGGGTGCCGCTGCCGTTATCGGCCTCGCGAACGGGCTCATCGTGGCCCGCCTGAACGTGCACGGGTTCATCGCTACGCTGGGCATGGGCTTGATAATAAGCGGCTACCTCGCCACCAATTTCAAAGGCAGCTTCGGTCAGACCCCGCTCTCATTCCGCCTCATCGGGGCAACGGGTCTGGGGCCTGTTCCCATATCGACAATTATCATGCTGGCCTGCGCTGGCCTGGCCATGCTGCTTCTCCACCGTACCCGTGTTGGCCACCACCTCTACGCCGTTGGCGGTGACATCTCCGTGGCCCGGACCTCCGGAATCCGCATCGACGTGCCGGTCATCACAGCTCACGTGATCTGTTCCCTGCTGGCGGGAATGGCGGGGCTGCTCCTCGCCAGCCGGCTGGGCGTGGGAAGCCCGACGGTAGGTTCCCAGGGCGGCTACGACCTGCTCTCCATCGCCGCAGTGGTGCTCGGCGGAACCTTGCTGGCCGGCGGAAAGGGGACCATCACCGGCACCCTCGGCGGCGTACTGATCTTCGCCATGATGGACAACATCATGTCCGTCATGCAGATCAACCCCTTCCTCAAGGACGTGGTCCGGGGCGTTGTAATCGTCGTCGCCGTCGCCGTCTACGCCCGCCGCAGGATCGCCAGCAGGCCGGAGCGGTTCACCTCGAAGGGTTCCGCGGAAGCACATGCTGCACAGGCTGCATCCGCGGAGGGGCCATGAGTACGGCGCTGCCCTCCGGGCGCAGCGCGGTCCTCCGGCAGAACCGTGCGAGCCGATCCCAGCGGCTCCTGCGTGCCGTGCGCGCCCCCGGCGGCGCCGTCTTCATCCTGTTGCTCAGCCTCCTGACGGCCATCATCGTGCTGAATCCCTCCTTCGGGGAGCCGGGCTCCTTCATCCGGTTCATCGGCAGGACGGCCCCGATTGCCATCGCCGCCGTCGGCCAGTACTTCGTCATTGTCAGCGGCGAATTCGACCTGTCGATGGGATCCGTGGTGACCATGCAGGTCATCATTGCCGGCAACCTGATCAGGCAAGACGATTCGAAGGTGATTCCGGTCCTGATCCTGATGTTTGTGCTGGGCGCCTTCATCGGGCTGGTGAACGGACTGATCACAACGCTGCTGAAGGTGCCCAGTTTCATTGTGACCCTGGGCATGATGCTGGCGTTGCTCGGGCTGGTCCTCTACTGGACCGGCGGCGCTGCCCAGGGAAACCCGGCGGACAGCTTCCGCCAGATAGGTCGCGGCGGGATCCGGGACGTCCCGGTCCTGGAGATCATTCCCTACGCTGTCATCATCCTGATCGCCGTGGCGGTCCTGGCCTTCACCCTGATGCGCAGCCCGTTCGGCCGCATGCTCATCGCAGTCGGCGACAATGCGGCGGCAGCGGCGCTGGCCGGCTCCCGCGTCTGGTGGGTACGGACGCGGGCGTTCATGATCTCGTCGCTATCGGCAACCGTGGCTGGGATCCTGCTCGTGGGCTATGCGGGAGTGCATCCATCAGTGGGGCGGGGCTACGAATTCACGGCGATCACCGCCGTCGTCCTCGGTGGCGTAGTACTTGGCGGTGGACGCGGCTGGGTCCTGTCCGCGGCGGCCGGAGCGTTCGCCCTCGAGGCATTGTTCACCCTCCTGAACTTCCTGGGCGTCCAGGCGACCTGGCGGGACACAGTCCAGGGGGCAATCATCATCATCGCTGTGGCAGCAGCGTCCAAGTCATGGCAGCGCAAGCGCAAGGGAGCCACTTCCGCTGCCCATGACGAACGGCACCGGCTGACCGCAGCAGCCATGCCCCATGAGGGCACCGAACAAGGAGGAGATCGAGTCTGATGCGCAAACACACTATTCGCGCGATCGCACTTGCCGCAGCGTTGCCGCTGGCGGTGCTGACCGCGTGTACCACTACCGACCCGTCAGTTACTGAAACGACGGGAACCGGTACCCCCTCACCCGCCGAAACCAGTCCCGCAAGCCAGGAATGGTTTGACCAGGCGCTTTACGACGGGCAGTTCAAGCAACGCTCGGCAACCTTTGAAGGGAACGCGGAGCAGCCCTACCTGCAGTACATCGCAGGCGACATGACGGACACCTCCAAGTTCGCCTCTTCCGGGCCGCACAAGGTCTGCTTCGCCAACGCCTCCATCTCCAACCCGTGGCGGCAGACCGGCTGGATCACCATGAATCAGCAGCTCAAGGTCCTGCAGGACTCGGGCGTCATTTCACAGATGGAAACCCGGGATGCCAAGGACAACGACAATACCCAGATCGCGGACATTGACTACTTCATCGACGAGGGAAAATGCGATGCGTTCGTCATTTCTCCCAACTCCACAGCGGCCCTGACCCAGGCCGTGGAACGTGCCTGTCAGACCGGCAAGCCTGTGGTGGTGTTTGACCGCGGCGTCGAAACCGACTGCGCCACCACGTTCATCCACCCGATCGGTGGCTTCGCCTGGGGCATCGACACTGCCACGTTCCTGACCGACAGGCTGAAGTCCGGTGACAAGGTGGTGGCCCTCCGCATCCTCCCCGGCGTTGATGTCCTGGAGCACCGCTGGGCGGCGGCAAAAAAGATCTTTGAGGAGAAAGGAATCCAGGCCAAGGACTACTTCACCGGAGCCGACCCCACCGAGATCAAGAAGATCATCTCCGATGAGCTGGCCACCGGTGACGTCCGAGGCGTCTGGATGGATGCCGGAGACGGTGCAGTGGCTGCCCTTGAGGCTTTTGAGGACGCAGGCAAAGACCTGCCAGTGATGACCGGCGAGGACGAGATGAGCTTCCTGACCAAGTGGAAGGAAACCGGAATCGATGCCATGGCCCCCGTCTACTCCAACTTCCAGTGGCGGACCCCGTTGCTGGCCCTGGAAAAGATCTTCAAGGGCGAGCAGATACCGGCCGAATGGGTCCTGCCTCAGAAGCCCATCCTCGCGGACGAGCTGGACGACTGGTTGCAGCGCAATCAGGGCATGCCCGGCGGGCACTACGCCAAGTTCGGCGGAGAAAACCTGCCCGGCTACCCGGACGTCTGGCAGAAGCGGCAAATGCCGTAGCCCGGGAGCTGTGGCCAAGGAGGCAGCGTGAAGCGTCTGGTCGGGGTGAGTACCTGGGTCTGGGAATCCCCCTTGACCGATTCCAACCTGGTCGGATTGCTGGAGAAGATCGCCGCAATGGGGTTTGACGCCGTCGAACTGCCGCTGGAAAACGACGGCGACTTCACTCCCGCAAGGGTGCGGGAAGCCCTGGCGGCCACGAGGCTCACACCGTTTCTTGTCGGTGCCATGGCGCCGGGCCGGGACTTGGTGGCCGCGGGTCCGGGATCCGTGGAAAGGACACAGGCCTACCTGATGGCATGCATCACCATGGCCGGCAGTATCGGCTCGCCTACGGTGTGTGGTCCTTTTTACGCCCAGACCGGCCGGGTCTGGCGGATGTCGCGCGAGCAGCGGCGGGAGGCCTATGCCGAGCTGCGCCGAAATCTGCAGCCGGTGGCGGCCCGGGCCCGGGAAGCGGGTGTGGTCCTGGGGATCGAACCGCTGAACCGGTATGAAACATCGCTGATCAACACGGTCGAACAGGCGGTCGAGGCGCTGGACCCGTTGCTGGGCTACGGCGTCGGCCTCGCCCTGGACAGCTATCACCTTCATATCGAGGAGCGTTCGGTGGCGGCGGCGGTTCGGGCCGCCGGAGAACATCTGGTTCACGTTCAGGTCTGCGGCAACGACCGCGGCGCCCCCGGCGGGGACCAGACCGATTGGGAAGGCTTCCTGCGCGTCCTGGACGAGGTGGGCTACAACGGACCGCTGAACATTGAAAGTTTCACCGTGGACAATGCGGCCATTGCCGTCGCGGCCTCGGTCTGGCGGCCGCTGGCTCCCAGCCAGGACGAGTTGGCTGAGAGAGGCCTGGCTTTCCTTCGCGGCTTATGACTGCATTAACGGGCATACAAGATTAACGGGCATACAAGCCGCACTAGAGTTTGGACATGACGCACACAATCCGGAAAGCAACCGCGGACGACGCCGGCCGGCTGGCCGGGCTTGCCGCCGTCACCTTTCCGCTCGCCTGCCCGCCGGAGTCCTCCCCCGCCGATATCGCGGCGCACGTGGCGGCAACGCTCAGCGAAGCGAACTTCCGAAGTTATTTGGCGGACCCCGGCATCACGGTCCTGGTGATCGATTCCGACGGCGACCTCCGCGGCTACAGCATGCTCGTGGACCGTCCGGCCGGGGATCCGGACGTTGCCGCCGCCCTGACCGCCCTTCCGGCCACCGAGCTCAGCAAATGCTATGTCCACCCCGACCACCACGGGCTGGGTGCCGCGGCTGAGCTGATGCACGCCAGCCTCGGCGAGGCGGCCGCCGCCGGTGCCCGCGGAATGTGGCTGGGAGTCAACAGCCAGAACGCCAAGGCCATCCGCTTCTATGAGAAATCAGGCTTCCGGAAGATCGGCACCAAGTCGTTCACCCTGGGAACCACGGTGGAGCACGACTTCGTGATGGAGCAGGCACTCCCCCACCCCGAAGCGCGAACGGACACCTATGCCCCCCACCCGTAGCGCGAACAGTGACCAAAGCGACATGCCGCCGGGGAATGGATACGGCGGGAACCCGGTTGTTGGCAGCATGAAGATTGAGATCTGGTCCGATGTCGCGTGCCCCTGGTGCTACATCGGCAAGCGCCGTTTCGAAGCAGCCCTGGCCGAATTCCCGCACCGCGATTCAGTGGAGGTGCAGTGGCGCAGCTACCAGCTGGACCCGACCCTGCCCGAGCACTACGACGGCACCGAACTGGAGTACCTCAGCACCCGGAAGGGCATGGCGCCGGCGCAGGTCTCGCAGATGTTCGACCATGTGGCTGAACAAGCCAAGGGTGAGGGGCTCAACTACCGGTTCGACGCCGTCGTGGTTGCCAACAGCTTCACCGCCCACCGGCTGATCCACCTGGCCGCCGCCCACGGCAAGCAGGACGCCGCCAAGGAACGCCTGCTCAGCGACCACTTTGAGCACGGCAGGGACATCGGCAACCGGGAGTACCTCACATCCCTGGGCCTGGACCTGGGGATCGACGCCGCGGAGCTGGATGAACTGTTCACCACGGACAAGTACGCCGACGACGTCCGGTTCGATTTCGAGGAGGGCCGCGCCCTGGGGATCAGCGGCGTGCCGTTCTTCGTGATCGACCGGAAGTTTGGACTCTCCGGCGCCCAGCCGTCGGCGATGTTCAGCCAGGCACTCAACCAGGCGTGGCAGGAGAAGCAGCCCCTCGTGATGGCCGGCAGCGACGGCGGCGCCGAAGCGTGCGGCCCCGACGGCTGCGCCATCTGACACCGGCCCGGCGGCCGTGGTTTGCTGACAGATCACTGTAAAGTGTCTGTATGCCTAGGATTTCGGCCGCCACGAACGCTGCCCAACGAGCCGAGACCCAACGCCGCATCCTGACCGGCTTCGGCGAGCTCCTCTTCACCCACGGCCTTCCCGGGCTCACCATGACCGATGTTGCCCGCCATGCAGGCATCGGACGCACCGCTGTGTACAACTACTACGCGGACATCGAAGAGCTGCTCATCGCGTACGCCCTGGACGAAACCGAACGCTTCCTCGACGGCCTCCGGGAATCCCTGCAGTCCCTGGAGAACCCGGTAGAGCGCCTGGCCCTGTATGTCCGCGCCCAGGTGGAGGACCTGAGCCGCCGCCACCTTCCGCCGGGCCCGGCGATGGCCGCTGTGCTCTCGCCGGCGTCCTTCTCGAAGCTGGCCGACCATGTGGGCGAGCTGAGCCTGCTTCTCCAGGACATCCTGCGCGACGCGATGGCGCAGGGCTATCTCCCGGCGGCGGACATCGTGCAGCTGGCGCAGCTCATCCACGGCACCCTGTCCTCCAGCGCGGCGCGCGGGGACGGCAGCCCGGAAGCGGTGCTCCGCACTGTTCGGTTCATCCAGCTGGGCGCGGGGGCGCGGTTCGACGACGGCGGCCTTCCCGTGCGGTTCAGCCAGCCATAGTTCCTCACCCGGCTTTGGGGATCACCGGCCACTTGGCGCTGTCCACGATCCGGCGGCTCTCGCGCGGGCAGCCAAGCTTGCCGGGAGTCTGGTCCACCAGCTCGGGTCCTATCAGCTCCTTGAAATCACCGGTCAGGATCACGTCCACGCTGCCGTCGGAACGGCCGTCCTGGAAGTAATCCGATTCCGGCAGGTTGCGCTGGACACTGAAGGCGGCCGACTGGCCGGCAGCCCCGGAAACCACCGCCGCCACGCCCCGGTACCCGGACTGGGTGTTGCCCACGTCGGCCACCGCGAATTTCCTGGCCAGGAACTCATCGGCCACGGAACGGGCCAGGCCCGGCCGGTTGGTGGCGTTGTAGACATTCAGGCTGACTTTGTCGTTCGGCGTGTAGTCAAAAGTCGCTGTGGGGCACGCCGAAACCGACGATCGGCTGCTCTCCGCCGTCGGGATCTTGATCTGCCCGTTCATGATAGCCAACGCAACGATGATGGCGGCGATGATCAGCCCTACCAGCAGCACCAGCACCACGCCGTGCAGGATCTGGCGGCGCAGCCGGACGGGATTGTCCGCGGTGTCGTCCGGCTCAACGAATGTGGCCCTGAGTTCCCTTCCGGAAACCACACGGTGCCCGTGGAGGACGGTGACGTCCTTGGGTTTCTTAGCCATCTATCACCAGCACACGGGCGTGGATGGCGGTGCGCTGGTGCAGTGCGGTCCGGACAGCACGGTGCAGCCCGTCCTCGAGGTACAGGGTTCCCCGGTATTGCACAACGTGGGGAAAGAGATCGCCGAAGAACGTGGAGTCCTCAGCGAGGAGAGCCTCAAGGTCGAGGGTACGTTTGGTGGTCACCAGCTCATCGAGCCGGACAGGTCGCGGCGGAAGCGCGGCCCACTCCTTGGGGGTGTTGTAACCATGGTCGGGGTAAGGGCGTCCCTCGCCCACAGCTTTGAATATCACCCTGCAAGCCTATGGAACTTGCCCGTCCAAGGGAACGAATGAGCCAGCGCCGCGCCAAGGTTGTAGCCAAACGGTGACCATTGGCTGCCGGCGACGCAGCAAGGCAACATTGAGCGCCGTGCCGCCCCGGACTGCCAGAATAGAGCTATGACTGCACCCGAGAACCCAGCCGCCGCATCGCCGTCGGCTCCTCCCCTTGCCCTCCTGCTCGACGTCGACGGCCCGGTGGCCAGCCCCGTCACCCGCGATGTTAAGCCGGAGATCATTGCGGACATGGTGGCCCTGGCCACGGCCGGGATTCCCGTTATCTTCAACACCGGCCGTTCGGACGCGTTCATCCGGGAACAGGTGATGGAGCCCATGATCGCGGCCGGCATGCCCGCCGGAACAGTCATCCACGCCATCTGCGAAAAAGGCGCCGTCTGGTTCAGCTACACGGCTGCCGGGCCCGGACCCGTGCACGTGGACCACGAGCTGGCCGTCCCCCGCTCCTACGGCGACGACGTCCGCCGGCTGGTCTCGGAGGACTACGCAAAACACATGTTCTACGACGAAACCAAGCGGGCCATGGTGTCGGTGGAACAGCACATTGACGTACCGAGCCAGGACTACCTCGACGAACAGAAACTGTTCGACACCGACGCCATGGAGCTGATGGCCCGCCACGGGCTGGGTGTGGTCCGGCTGGACCACCATGCTCCCGATTCCGACGACCAGATCGATTACCGGGTGGATCCGACCATCATTTCCACGGACATCGAGTCCGTGCGCCTCGGCAAGGACCTGGGTGCCAGCCGTGCCGTGGAGCTGCTCGCGGCGCAGGGCATCCGGCCGCTTGCCTGGCGGACGGTGGGCGATTCACGCACGGACTACGCCATGGCTGACTGGCTGCACCACAACGATCACGAGGTGAAGCACGTGGACGTCCGGCCCGCCGACGGAGTGCCCGTCAAGCCGTATGCGGTGCTGACGGCAGCCGACCTGGGGCTCGCCGAAGACGTGATTCACGACGACGCCGGCGGCGCGTTCCTGCGCAGCTGGCGGGACGCCCTGGCCGGCTAGCCGGGAGTCCCCGTCGGTCTCGCGCCCGGAACGGAAGCCGGCCTCCGGGATTAGTCCAGTTTTTTTACGCGGGTTATCATGCAAATAGGACCCCTATAGACAACAGCTCGGAGAAACACCATTACAGACGCACTGGTTCAGGATGAGATTTACTACGGAGGTCAGCCTTCCGACGACGGCGGGAGCCACCCCGAGGTAACGTCGCCGGCCGCTGTTGCTCGGCTGAAGAACCGCCCCGACGTGGTCCGCCACCGGGGGCGTTATGCGCTGATCAATTCCACCCGTACGCCGTACCAGGCCATGGTGGAGGACCTGCTGTTCATCCGCAATGTCCTCGCCAATGCGGGCCTGGACTATCTCCTGGTCCGCGGCAACAACCACCGGCCCGTCATTGCATTGGACTGGAAGGACCGGAAGAAGCTCCGGGCCGCGCTGGTGGAGGCGTGCCGCAACGAACCCGTGTACTCCATGACCGTGGACGCCAAGAAGAAGTCCTCCGTGCTGGTTGCCGACGGCGAGCTCTCCATCAACCGCCAATCCCGGATCTTCCGGCTGTACCGCCCGCGGGTGGAACCCGACGGCGGTTTCGAGTTTGGTTCGTCCGCCGGCGTGCAGATCGAGCTGTGGAGCTTCGAAGGCAACCAGCTGATCCTGCCGATCGAAAACTCCCTTACCCGCCGGACCATGCTCTCCACCGACGCCGTGCGCGGCACCGTTGAACGCTACGGCCACACCTGGCCCACCATCGAGAACATGTTCGCGGACCACGCCAGCGACATCAGCTTCGACATTGACATGGTGTTTTCGTGGGTTGACGGCAGCTCCCCGGAATACATCGCGGCGCGGCGTGCCCGGATGGCCGGCGTTGTGGTGGGTGAGGGCGATGACCATGAGGCCCGATTCCGCCAGATCGACGAACTGAAGTACGCCCTGCGCTCGGTGTACATGTTCGCTCCGTGGGTGCGGCGTATCTTCATCGCCACGGACTCCCCGGCGCCCGCCTGGCTGGCCGACCACCCCACCGTGACCATTGTGCGCAGTGAGGAGTTCTTCGCGGACCCGTCGGTGCTGCCCACGCACAATTCGCAGGCCGTGGAATGCCAGTTGCACCACATCGAGGGACTCTCGGAGCACTTCCTGTACTCGAACGACGATATGTTCTTCGGCCGCGCGGTCGGACCGGACATGTTCTTCACCCCGGGCGGCGTCACCAAGTTCATAGAGGCGGAAACCCGCATCGGCCTGGGTGACAACGATGCCGAACGCAGCGGGTTCGAGAATGCAGCCAGGGTGAACCGGAAGCTGCTGTGGGACCGGTTCGGCCGGATCACCACCCGCCACCTGGAGCACACCGCCGCCCCCTTGCGGCGCAGCATTGCGGCCACCATGGAACAGGAATTCCCGCAGGAATTCGCCAAGACCGCGGCGAGCCGGTTCCGTGCGGCGGACAACATCTCCGTGACGAATTCTTTCTACCACTACTACGCCCTGCTGACCGGGCGGGCAGTGACCCAGACGGCCGCAAAGGTGAGGTACGTGGACACCACCGCCCGCGCCGGGCTCAATTACCTGCCGAAGCTCCTGTCCAAGCGCAACATGGACTTCTTCTGCCTCAACGACGGCAGCTTCCCGGAAGTGGAGGCGGAGGAACGCGCCGGACTGGTCACGGAATTCCTGGAGAAGTACTACCCCATCAAGGCGCCCTGGGAAAAGTAGGGCTGCTCAGCCGCCCACTCGGATCATGGGGATGTTCTGTGTCGGCGGGTGGCCCTGCGTTTTGGCCTTCCGCGGAATCCGGACGCCGGCCGCCGCCAGCCGCCGCTGGGTTTCGGCCGCGGTGACGACCTCGCCCACGGCTGCCGCGCTGCCGACGGGCACAACGGAATGTACGATCGTGTGCTCGTAAACGTGCACGAGGTTGAAGGCCTGGCCTCCGTCGCGGGGCCGGGTGCCGCCCACAGGTACGTTCAGGTCCTGGGTGTAACAGGTGGCGGAGGCCACCGATACCGGGATGCCGGCGAAGCTGGCTGTGGTGGAGTAATGCAGGTGTCCGGCCAGGATGGTGCGGACATCCGAGTTACGCAGGACCGCAGCCAGGGCCGCCTGGCCGCGTAGCTCCACGAGGACAGCGAGGTCCAGCACGGAGGGCACCGGAGGATGGTGCAGCGCCAGGATGGTGCCGTCCGGTGCGGGTGTCTCCAGCTCCGCGGCCAGCCATGCCAACTGCGCCTCGCTGAGCTCACCGTGGTGAAATCCCGGTACCGAGGTGTCCAGCGTGATCACCCGCAGCCCGTTGATGAAGTAGCTGTGGTCCACCGGCGAATCGTTTCCGGTCTGGTCGAGGAGCCCGGTGCGGAAGTTCTCACGGTCGTCGTGGTTTCCCATGGCCCAGATGACCTGGGCGTTCATCGCCTTGCAGGCGGGCTCCACGATTGCCCGCAGCTTTGCGTATGCCTCGGGTTCGCCCTGGTCCGCCAGGTCGCCGGTGAAAATCACGGCTTCCGGGCGCGCCCCTGAGGCTCTGACTTCCTCAAACAGTTGTTTCAGGCGGGCTTCGCTGTCCACTGCGCCATAAAGATGATCCGGACCTCCCAACAGGTGGGGGTCGCTCAGGTGGAGTAGAAAATGACGTGGCCGGGGGTGTTCGGCCTCGATGAGCTCCATTACTGCCTTCGTGGTTGGTTGGAAGCGGCGCCTCCAGTGTCCCTCTCAGTAATGTCTATCCAATCAGACATTCGGCCAACAATGTGCAAACTCCAGTACGCATGTTGGAAAATTCGGTAATAACGAGTAGTCCGGCGGACACCTACCCGCCTCAGTATGTGTCCGCCGGCGCGTGGTTACTCAGGTACTTGGCGGCTAGCTCAGGTAGCCGTTCGGATTCAGCACATATTTCGTGGCGGCACCGGCGTCGAATTCGGCGTAGCCCTTGGGCGCGTCCTCCAGGCTGATCGCCCTGGCATTGACGTTCTTGGCGATGTGCACCTTGTCGTGCAGGATGGCCATCATCAGCTGGCGGTTGTACTTCATGACCGGACACTGGCCGGTGGTGAAGCCCAGCGACTTGGCCCAGCCCGTTCCCAGGCTGATCGAGAGCGCACCCTTCTTGGCCGCCTCGTCCACGCCGCCCGGGTCTCCCGTGACATACAGGCCCGGAATGCCCAGCGCGCCGCCGGCAGCCGTGATTTCCATCAGCGAGTTGAGCACCGTGGCCGGGGCCTCCTGCGCTCCGGCACCGTGGCCGCGTGCCTCGAAGCCCACCGCGTCAACGCCGCAGTCGACTTCCGGAACGCCCAGGATCTGCTCGATCTGCTCAGCCGGTCCGCCCTTGGTCAGGTCAACGGTCTCGCAGCCGAAGCTGCGTGCCTGTGCGAGCCGCTGCTCGTTCAGGTCGCCAACGATCACTGCCGCGGCACCCAGCAGGTGGGCACTCGTTGCAGCAGCGAGGCCGACGGGGCCCGCGCCCGCAATGTAGACGGTGGACCCCACCCCGACACCGGCTGTGACGGCGCCGTGGAAGCCAGTGGGGAAGATGTCGGAAAGCATGGCCAGGTCCAGGATCTTCTCGAGGGCCTGGTCCTTGTCCGGGAACTTGAGCAGGTTCCAGTCGGCATAGGGCACCAGGACGTAGTTGGCCTGGCCGCCCACCCAGCCGCCCATGTCGACGTAGCCGTAGGCGCTTCCCGGCCGGTCCGGATTGACGTTGAGGCAGATTCCGGTCTTGCGTTCCTTGCAGTTCCGGCAGCGGCCGCAGGCGATGTTGAAGGGGACGGAACAGATGTCTCCCACTTTGATGAATTCGACGTCGGGGCCCACTTCCACCACCTCACCGGTGATTTCGTGGCCGAGCACGAGGTCCGGAGGCGCCGTGGTGCGTCCCCGCACCATGTGCTGGTCGGAGCCGCAGATGTTGGTGGCGACCGTCTTGAGGATAACGCCATGGCGCACAGAACGGCCGACGTTGGCGGGGTTGACGCCCGGGCCGTCCTTGAGTTCGAAGCTGGGATAGTCAATGTCGATCAGTTCGACTTTGCCCGGTCCCTTGTAGGCAACGGCTTTGTTCCCTGTCATCTCTTTCCTCCTGGCTTCACGGGCACCCAAACGGGTGCCCTGCTGATTCACGAAGTACCGATGCGCCCTCCCCTGGCTGGCATGAGCCGGCCGTACCATCCTGCAGTGCTGCGCCGTCAAAGCCACGCAGCAGGGTTGCGGGAAGCCGGAGGGTCCGGCCAGTCTAGGCCGGGGGGATGGTGCGCAACAGGGACCAAGGTCCCGCCCATGCAGTTGGCGGACGGGACCACGGCGGCGGATGACCCGGACAGGCCGCTCCGCCGCCGTGCTTCCAAGCCGTGCTTCCAGACGGTCCGGCCTAGGACTCCAGGACCAGCAGCTGGGCTTTGTCCGCGTCCCAGCAGACCCATACTTCGTCCTCCGGCGCGAAACGGGCGGCGGAGTCGGAGCTCAGCTCACGCAGCTGAAGGTCATGGCCGCCGGCAGTTAGCCGGTGACGCACCGTGGCGCCAAGGTTCGTGGACGTCACCAGCTTTGCCGCGCAGCCGTTGCCTGCCACGGCCGCGGAACTGAATTTGAGGTGCTCGGGACGAATGGAGACGGCGTAATTCTCGCCCTTTGCCCCGCGGTCGCGTACACGGGCGGGGCCCAGTCCGCCAAGGTCCACCACCGCTTCATCGCCGTTGCGCTCTACGACGGTGCAGGGAATCAGGTTGGTGTCTCCGAGGAAGCTGGCCACCCAGTCCGTGAGCGGGTGGTTGTAGACATCCTCCGGCGCCCCGGACTGGACAATCTTCCCGTCCCTCATCACCACGATCCGGTCGGACATAGCCATCGCTTCGTCCTGGTCATGTGTCACGAACAGGACGGAGATGCCCAGGCTCTTCTGCAGTGTCTTGATTTCCTCCTGCATCTGCTCCCGGAGCCGCTTGTCCAAGGCGGCCATGGGCTCATCCAACAGCAGGGCGGCGGGGTTGAATACCAGCGCCCGGGCCAGCGCCACCCGTTGCTGTTGCCCGCCGGAAAGCTGGCGGGGCTTACGGTCTCCCATTTTGCCCAGGCCCACCCTGTCCAGGGCATCCATGGCGCGCTGGCGCCGTTCCGTGCGGGGCACTTTGCGCATCCGGAGGGCAAATTCCACGTTTTCCAGGGCACTCATGTGCGGGAACAGCGCATAGTTCTGGAAAACAACGCCAAGGTTCCGGTCCCTTGGAGGCAGGGTGTCCACCGGCTTGCCGTCGATGAGGACGGAACCGGAGGTGTGGTCCTCGAAGCCCGCCACCATCATCATGGTGGTGGTTTTGCCGGACCCGCTCGGACCCAGCAGCGTAACGAACTCCCCGGGCTGGACGGTCAGGTCCAACTGGTCCACGGCAACGACGTCCCCGTAGCTCTTGCGGACCTGGCGGAGTTCAATGGCGCCTTGGGCGGCCGGCTTGGCCTGGGGTTTCTGGTGCGCGGAAATCACTGATGTGCTCATCGATTTTTCCTTTAGGTTTGGGCGGGTGCGGCCAGCGGCAGCATCCGGGCGGTAGAGCGGCGCCTCAGTACAAACATGACCTGGAGGAGGAGCCCGAAGGTGGCCACGCTGACCAGGAGGGCGGATGAGACCGCGATCTTGGGGGTCAGGTTGAACTGGATGTCCGTGAACATCTTCACGGGGAGGGTAGTGGCGGCCGGCGACTGCATGAACAGGGACATCACGGTTTCGTCAATCGACACCGAGAACGCGAACAGTGCCCCGGAAATCAGTCCTGGCAGGATGATCGGCAAATACACGTGACGAAGCACGGACAGCGGTCCGGCGCCGAGGCTCTGCGCTGACCGCACCAGGGCCGGGTTCAGCCCGGCGAGGCTCGCCCGGGTGGTCAGGTACACGTATGGCGTGGCAATCACGGCGTGGGCCAGGCCGATCGGCAGGATGCTGCCCACCATCCCGATGGCTATGAAGAACTGGTAGAACGCGAGTGCCAGCACCACTGTGGGCACGATCATCGGTGCCAGGATCAGCCCCACCACGGCGGGCTGGCCCGCAAATTTACGGCCGTGCATGCCGATGGCCGCGGCGGCGCCAAGCAGGACTCCGATGACGACGGCGATACCGGCCGATTGGAGGCTGGCAGTCAAGGCGGAAGTCCAAGCCTTGTCGGCAAAGAATCCCGCTACCGCAGCGAAGGACAGCCCTTCGGGCGGAAAGGTGATGTACCGGCTGTCGTTGAGCGCCACAGGCACCACGATCGCCGTCGGGATCACCAGAAACAGGAAGATCGGCAGCGAAAGAAGCGCCACCAGGCGGTGCTGCGGGCTAGTTGTCTTCATGTTGGCCTCCGGCTTTGAGTACGCGCTGGTAAACCGCCACCAGGATGCTGACCATGACCGTCAGGACCACAGCCAGGGCCGCGGCTCCGGAGAAGTCCGTCAGTTGGCGTGCGTAGTAGTCGATCTGGTTCGCGATCATCATGTCGCCGGGTCCGCCCATGACCACGGGCGTAATGAAGAAACCGGTGCTGATGATGAAGACCAGCAGGCCCGCGGCCGAGACGCCAGGGGCGCTGAGCGGCAACGTGATCCGGCGGAACACGGAGGCTTCGGTGGCCCCGAGGGAGCGCGCCGCCAGGCCAAGCCTGTCGTCGATTGATGTCAGTGACGAGAAGATCGGGAACACCGCATACGGGAGGAGGCAGTGGACCATTCCGACGATGACGGCGAACCGGTTGTGGAGGAGTTCCACCGGCGCGTCGGTCAGGCCTATGCCCTGAAGGAAGGCATTGATGATGCCGTTGTCCTGCAGCAGCACGGCCCAGGCGAAGTTCTTCACCAGGATGCCGGTCCAGAAGGGCAGCAGTACGACGGCGAAGAGGACAACGCGCATGACGTTGCCGGCGTTGCAGAGCACCACCGCAATGACGTAGCCCAGGGCCACGGTGACCAGGGTGGATGCGAGGCTGATGGTCAGCGTGTTCACCAGTGAGCGGACCACCAGCGGATCTTCCAGCACCCGCTGGTAGGCGTTGTCAGCGAAGCTGGACGCCACAAGCTTTCCAAGCGGCGTCAGGAACAGGACGACGTCGAAAACGAGGATCGGTGCCAGCAGCAGCCACCATCCGGTTCTGCGGCGCTTCGGCGCCGCTCCCGCGGACGACGGGTTATCCCGGCCTTTGGGCCGGGTCCTTGGCAGAGTAGCGGTGGTCATGTCAGCTGGCCTGCCACAGCTTGAACTGCTGCTCGGTCTTCTTCAGGTTCTGCGACCACCACTTGTCGTCCCGGACAAGGATCTTGTCCGCGAGGCGCGGGCTGGTGGGCAGCGTGTCGGCAATTTCCTTGGGCAACTTGGAGAGGGCGGGCGTGTTGGCCAGCGTCAGGTTGGTGACCTTGTCGAAGGCCGCTCCCGCCTCGGCATCGTTGGACATGAAGTTCATCAGCTTGAACGCCGCTTCCTTGTTCTTTGCCCCCTTCGGCACCACAAAGTAATCTCCGGCCAGCACTGCATTCTCGGCCGAGAAGTTCAGTTTGGCGCCGTCAGTGCGGGCGGCATTGATCCGGTTGTTGAAGCTGGTGGAGAGCGAAACCTCTCCGGAGGTGAGCTGCTGGATGGGCTCCTGGTTTGCAGCGTGGTACAGCAGGCGGTCCTTGCCCGGGTGGTGGCCCAGAACCCGCAGGGCACGGTCCACGTCCAGCGGGTAGATCTTGTCGAACGGGACTCCATCCGCCAACAGCGCCGCTTCGAGGACGGAGCTATCGGAAAGTTGGTTATAGACCGAGCGCTTGGTGTTGTACATGTCCTGATCGAAGAACTGGGCCCAGTCTTTTGGCGCCTTGGCATCAGGGATGACGTTCTGGTCCCAGGCCATGACGAACAGGAAGCTCAGGTACTTGATGCCGTATTCGGCCTTTGCGTACCCGGGCAGCCCCTTGTCGCTGATGATGTCGTAGTCAAACTTTTCCAGCAGGCCTTCGGCCACGGCCGTTTCGTACTCGGGAGCGGTGACTTCCACCAGGTCCCACTGCACATCGCCGGATTGAACCTGCGCCTTGAGCGCGGCCAGGCTGGTGTTGGCCAACAGCGTGGGCTGGATGCCGGTCTGCTTGGCGAACGGGTCAAGGATGGTCTGGGTCAGCTGCTCATTGTACGAACCGCCATAGGAAGTGACGGTCACGGTCTTGTTGGCCGCGGCGCTGTCGGCGGGCTTGGACCCGCAGCCGGACAATGCCAAGCCTGCAAACGGCGCCATGGCCGCTGCCTTGAGGATTTGCCTGCGGTCAAGAACAGGGGAACGGAAATCTTTCATGGCGGAACTGCCTCTCATTGGCGCCAGCCACCCCGGCACGCCAAAGGAAGGCGTGCCGCCGGATTGGCTGGCGTGGTGCGGGGTCCTGATCCCTCATCAGCGTTGCGGGGACCGACGGCGGCGGTTCGCGCAGCGCCGTCCATCACCGAACTGGCCGGATGGATCTCAAAGTCAGCCGTCAAGCGGCCGTTGGGGTGCCGCAACTCTAACTGTGAAGTTGCTCACTAGTCAACGGTTGTAGTGCTTTAATAAACAAAACATGTATTCTCGGTCGTGACGCGGGAGCAAAAAACCCCGGCACAATGTGCCGGGGCTCTTCCGTTGGATGGATCGTTGGCCGTCCCTCAGGCGAGGGCGTCCTCAATGGCTGCAAGGACCTCTGGCGAGTCGGGCTCCACCGTGGGGGCGAAGCGCGCCACTACCGCGCCGTCGCGGTTTACCAGGAACTTCTCGAAGTTCCACTTGACCAGGCCCGGCAGCGGGCCGTTCTTGAACTGGGTGAGCTCGGCATAGAGCGGGTGCTGGTCCTTGCCGCGGACGTTCGCCTTGGCGGTCAGCGGGAAGGTCACGCCGAAATTGCGTTGGCAGAATTCGGCGATTTCGGCGTCATTTCCCGGTTCTTGCCCGGCGAACTGGTTGCAGGGCACACCCAGGACCTCAAAACCCTGGTCCCGGAACTTCCCGTAGAGCAGTTCGAGGCCGGCGTACTGGGGCGTAAAGCCGCATTGGGAGGCCACATTGACCACCATCACCACGTTCCCCTTGAAACGGCCAAAATCGGTCTCCGTTCCGTCGTTGAGTGTCAGCGGAGTGGCGTAAAGGGAATTCACGGAGGGCTTCCTTAGAAATGGGTCTTGGCTGTCATTTATGGACAACGGCCAAGCGTACGGGTTCGTGCCCTCGCGAAAGTTTGTTCCGGACTTTACGTCACGGCGTGGGGGTGGCCGTGCCCGTCGGAGTCGGTGCTGGCTGGCTGTCAGTGGGCTCAGGAGCGGTGCCGGGTTCGGTGGTCATCGTGGCAGTGGGTTCCGGTACGGGGGCCCCGGTCGGCTCCTGTGTTGGCTCCTGTGATGGCTCGGCGGTTGGCTCCGCCGTGGAGGTAAACGTCGGTGCGAACGTGGGAGTGGGGGTCGGCGTGGCGGTGGGCGTGGCCGACACGGCAGATCCTGTCTGCGGCGGCGCAGGTGTGGTTGTCGCCGACGGCGTGGCGGTCGGCGTCGGCGTTGCGGTCGGCGTCTGCGTGGCGGTTGCCGTCGGGCTCCCCGGTGTTGTCGGGGAAGCGGAAGCGCTCGGCGTCTGCGTCGCCGTTGCCGTCGGGCTCCCCGGTGTTGTCGGGGAAGCGGAAGCGCTCGGCGTCTGCGTCGCCGTTGCCGACGGCGCCCCTGTCGCCGTCTCGGACGGCGTTCCCGGGACCGGCGCCTCTGTTTCCCCGCCCGTCACCGTATGCGAGTTGTCTGCAGACACGGGGATGGCCCACGTCGGGTCTCCTGCGGGGGCATTCGTACCGGGCGCGTAGCTGATCATGTCGATGTTCCCGAGCTGGTCCAGCTGTTTGATGGGCAGGAGCTTCCACTCGAGCGGGTTGGCATGGACTCCGTTGCGGATGGTTTCGAAATGCAGATGGCACCCCGTGGACGAACCGGTGGTGCCAACTTTCGCGATGACTTCGCCCACCTGGACGGAGTCCCCCTTCTTGACGGCGATGCCTTCCAGGTGGTTGTACGTAGTGATCAGCCCGTTGCCGTGGTCGATTTCCACGCGGTTGCCGCCACCCCAGGGGTGCCAGCCGACTGCCCTAACTACACCGGCGTCGGCCGCGTAGACCCTTGTGCCGCACGCGGCCGCGAAGTCCTGGCCCCAGTGGAACTCCCCCGCGGTGCCGGTCAACGGGCTGACCCGGAGGCCGAAGCCCGAGGTTTCATTCAGCACTTCGAGCGGCGCCATGAGCGAGCCGGCCGGGGGGCGCCTCAGTTCGTCGGAGGCAACGTTCAGTTCGTGCTTGCCGCTCCTGGATGTGGTCCGGATGTCACTGCGGCTGAACGAGAGCAGGGCATTGGCATTCGCAGAGATGCTTTCGGGGGCAATACCCAGCGGTTTCATGAAAGCGCTTGGCCAGGAGGGTGCCATTGCCGGACCGCCCATTGCGGCCTGTTCAGAGGCTGAAGCGACCACAGCCGGCGGCGCAGAAGCAGGTCCCTGGAGGCCAAAAGCGATCACGCCAAGCGTCGAGACCGCGCAGACGCCGAGTAGCCGCGCAGCGGCTAGGCAAGGCCTGGCGGGATGTTCCTCGTGTCCATATCCCCAGTGATTTCCCACGTGCTGACTCCTGCGATAGGCCCGCCAGACCCCAATCTCGACGGACTTACGTTTCCTATGGGACCACAGCCCCGTTATCTCTGGGAACCCCTAACGCTGATCCCGTTCGGTCGCTCCCGCGGAATTCCGGCGTTGCGGGCCAGAATTCCCAGCCTGCTCACAGCTCCCGGGCGTTGCGGACCAGCCCGCAGTTCCGTTCCCGGCCGCGTGCGCGAGAATAAAGCATGCGCAATGTCCTCAGGGATTGGCAGGCCGAACTCAAGCAAACTCTTACCGGGTCCAGGGACGCAGTGCCTGGCTGGGTGCCCCGGCTGGAAGAGGGCGACGACGCCGGATATCACCTTCCGGGGTCCGCCGTCTGGGCTGTCCATGGGTCGATGACAACCATCGTGGCTGGCATCCGCGCGCTCCTGATGCAGGCCCTGCACCCGGGCGCCCTCGCCGGCGTCTATGATCACTCGCGGTTCCGCGAAGATCCCTTGGGACGGCTTGCCGGAACCATCCGGTGGATCTTCACGGTCTCCTATGGCTCCACGGCCGCGGCGCGTGAGGCGTCCGACTGGGTGCTGCGGCTCCACGAGTCGGTGCGCGGCGAGTATGTGGACGGCCATGGCGTCGCCCGGAGCTACTCAGCCAACGACCCCGAACTGCTCCGGTGGGTGCACATCGCGTTTACGGACGCATTCCTCTCCGCCCACAAAATCTGGGGCCGGTCCATCCCCGGCGGACCGGATGCCTACGTCCGCGAGTGGGCACAGGCCGGCCGGCTGATGGGAGTGGATTCGCCCCCGCTCAGCGAAACGGAGATGCGGCAGCAGCTGGACAGCTGGTACGACGACGGCGAGCTCCGCTCCGATGAGAGGGTGGCCGAGATGGTGGCGTTCATCCGCAACCCGCCGCTTGAGCCTTCGCTGCGCCGCGGCTACAGGATGCTGTTTGCCGCCGCTGTTTCCAGCCTCGAACCGAAATACCGGGACATGCTGGGACTCCGGGCGCCGCGGCTGGGCCCGTTTCCGATTCCGGTGCGGCTTGGCACCAAAGTGGTTCTCGCCGTCGTCCATGTGGCCCTGGGCAGGGTTGGGCAAAGTGAACAGGCCGCGAGGCGGCGCCTTCGCCGCTTGGGCTTTGAAGCCTAGGCGGAGCCGGAACGCAAAAAGGCCCCGGTCCGAGGACCGGGGCCAACCGCGGAGAATGGGGGATTTGAACCCCCGAGGGCGTTAACCCAACACGCGTTCCAGGCGTGCGCCATAGGCCGCTAGGCGAATTCTCCAGTAGCTTCTGAATCAAAAGCAGATACTAGAATACCTGAACTTTTCGGCATCACCCAATTGGGCCGAATTGCGCGTTACGTCAACGCATTCAGCGGCCGCCCGCGGGCACGGGTTCCGCGGGCCGGCGCGCCCGTGAGCCACGCCAGGAAAGTGCCCACGAAAAGTGCCCTTAACGTCAAAATGGACGCCCCCAATGCGCCCACTCCGCCGGAACACCGTTGAGCTGCCGGGTCCGGCCATCGCGCCAGGCCCTGCAGCTCACAACCTTGAGCTCAAGTTGAGATTGCCCCAATCGGTGTACATATCCATGGTCCGCCTTGTGCCGATGATAAACAAGGGTTGCTAATTGAATATCGGCGGACCGTTACCTAGTTGTGCTGCTATCCATTCCTTCAGTTACTGGGAGGATGGGCGTATGACGCAGCTCCACGCCCTGGTGACCTACGTTCCCGCCGATCATGCGGAGGCGGTTCTTACTGCGCTGGGCGATGCCGGCGCGGGACGGATCGGCAACTATTCGCACTGCGCATTCACCGCACCGGGCACCGGCCGGTTCACACCCCTCACCGGGTCCCTTCCTTTTATCGGGGCAGTGGGCCAAGGCGAACAGGTGCCGGAAGTAAGGATCGAATGCGTCGTGGAGGAAGAAGTGCTCGACGCAGTGGTCCTTGCCCTGCGTTCCGCCCACCCCTATGAGGCACCGGCGCTGATGAGCTGGGAAGTGAACGGGCACCGTTCCTGACGGAACACAGGCCCTCCGCAGCCGGTTCGGGGCACACGAAATCATCGGGTAAACTCATTGACGGCCCCTCATGTGGCGTCATCCTGTTGAACTCCCCCAGGACCGGAAGGTAGCAAGGGTAAATGGGCTCTGGCGGGTGCATGGGGGGTCTTTACTATTCCCCCACAGGGCGGCAAACTGTCAGCCCGGATTGGTAGGGTTTTCTCTGTGAGTGTTACAACCGCCCTTTATCGCAGATACCGTCCAGACTCGTTTGCGGACGTTATCGGGCAGGAACATGTCACGGAGCCGCTGATGACGGCGCTGCGAAAGAACCGCGTCAACCACGCCTACCTGTTTTCCGGTCCGCGCGGCTGCGGAAAGACCACCTCGGCCCGCATCCTGGCCCGCTGTCTGAACTGTGCCGAGGGCCCCACGGATACTCCCTGCGGCAAGTGCCCCAGCTGCATTGAGCTGGCGCGCGGCGGCTCGGGTTCCCTTGACGTGATCGAGATCGACGCCGCGAGCCACGGTGGCGTCGACGACGCCCGCGACCTGCGCGAACGCGCCACGTACGCCCCCGTCCGGGACCGCTACAAGATCTTCATCATCGACGAAGCCCACATGGTCACATCCGCCGGCTTCAACGCACTGCTCAAGATCGTGGAAGAGCCGCCGGAACACATCAAGTTCATCTTCGCCACCACGGAGCCGGACAAGGTGATCGGCACCATCCGTTCGCGGACCCACCACTATCCGTTCCGTTTGGTTCCGCCCGAGCCCCTCATGGCGTACCTTGAGCTGCTCTGCAACCAGGAAAACGTTCCCGTGGCCCCCGGAGTGCTGTCCCTGGTCATCCGGGCCGGTGGCGGTTCGGTCCGTGACTCGCTCTCCGTCCTGGACCAGCTGATGGCCGGTGCCGGCCCCAACGGGCTGGACTACGAACTTGCCGTGGCACTCCTTGGCTACACCCACGCGTCCCTGCTGGATGACGTCGTGGAAGCCGTGGCGGCCTCGGACGCCGCTACCGTCTTCCGCGCAGTGGACCGCGTCATCCAGACCGGCCACGATCCCCGCCGCTTCGTCGAGGATCTCCTGGAACGCTTCCGCGACCTCATCATCGTCCAGGCCATGCCTGAAAGCGCCCAGTCGATCCTGCGTGGCATGCCCGCCGACCAGATAGCGCGACTGCAGAACCAGGCGCACAACCTTGGCGCAGCCGAGCTCTCCCGCGCTGCAGACGTCACCAACACCGCCCTCACGGAGATGACGGGAGCAACGTCGCCGCGGCTTCACCTTGAGCTGCTGTGCGCCCGCATCCTCCTCCCCAGCTCCGAGCAGACTGAACGCGGTATCGCCGCCCGGATCGACCGTGTTGAGCGCCGCCTGAACTACGGCGGCAACGACGTCGGGGCGCCGGCTGCTGCTCCTGCGGCTTCCCCGGCACCCCCTTCTGCACCTGTGGCTGCCCCGCCTGCCGCAGCACCCGCACCTGCCGCCCCGCCGGTAGCTGAGCCGCCAATGGCCCAGCCGTCAGCGGTTCCCGCGCCCGCTTCTGCGGCACCCCCTTCTGCACCGGTGACTGCCCCGCCTGCCGCAGCGCCGGCACCTGCTCCCGTGGCAGATGCCCAGCCCGCGGGAGCCCGCAGCGAGGCGCCTGCCCGGGAATCCCTCACCCCGCCGCGCGTCTCCACGGCCGACTGGCCCGTTGACGAGCCGGCAGCAGCAAATCTTGGCATGTCCGGCCAGGCCGCCTCCCGTCCGGCGGCTCAGCAGCCGGCGGCGGCCCAGCCGGCCCCCGTGGAGCCTGCACCGGCGCCATCCGAGCGGTCGGCGCAGCCGCCGGCGGCCCAGCCGGACCCGGTGAGGGCCGAACCAAGGCAGCCGACGGCGGAAAGCCCGGTTCAGGCTGCCGGTCCCGGCGGCGACGTTGAGGTCCTTCGCCGCGCCTGGCCTGACGTCCTGCAGACCCTGAGCAAGATCAAACGCAGCACCTGGGCCCTCGTGGAACCGAATGCCCAGGTGGGCCAGTTCGACGGCAACGTGCTGACTCTGGCCTTTACCACCTCCGGACTCGCCGGTGCCTTCGGACGTGCAGACCACTCGGCAAATCTCCGCCAGGCAATCCACAAAACCGTGGGCATCGACTGCCAGATCAACGCGGTGTCCGGCGGCGCCAGCAGCTCAGCGAGCTCTGAGCCAAACCCAAAAGCACCAGGTAGCCGGGAAACTTCGGCGACCCCAAAAGCACCCGTCGGCCGGGAAACCCAGGCGACGTCGGCTGACGTTGCCTGGGGGCTTGCCCCTGCGGCTACGGGAGCGGACGCTGCTCCCGGCCGGACGCCTGCACCCGTGCCTTCCGCCGACGCCCCTGCCCCTGCCCCTCAACCGGGCGCGGGCCCAGCACCTGTCCGCCCCACCGCTGCCGGCGCAGGATCGGCCGTCGATGCTGGCACCGCCGTGGCTTCCGGCGCCGCGAACCCGGATGTGCGGCCTGCCCCGGCCGCGACGTCGCCGCAAGACGACGTTTCCGGTTCCTACAGTTACCCCGACGACGACTGGGGTCCGCCCCTGGACGAAGATGCCCCTCCGATGGAGGAAGAACCGCCCATGGACTGGGCGCCGTCCGCTCCGGCGCAGTCACGTCCGGTCCAGCCCGCCCCTGCGTCGGCGGGCACACCTGCACGTCCGGCCCCGGACGGCCAGCACTCAAGCCAGCTACCGGCCAAGAAGTCATCCGTGGGCGGCTCAGCGGGCGGGACAAGCAATGCGACCACCGACGATCCGTGGGCCCGCGCCATGGAAGAGGCACCCGGCGTCTGGACCGTGGGTGCTGAGTCGAACGTGGGCAAGTCGGTGGAAAACCCGGACATGGCCGGGCAACCAGCTGAGCCGGAACCCCCGGCGCCCCACTACGAGCCTGCCGCAGCCCAGCTCCCCCGGGCCGCTGAGACTCCGCAGGACACCCCGCCGCTCCAGTCGGCCGAAGCCCCGCGCCCGGCTGAGATCCGGCAGCCGGTAGGGGCACTCTCCGGTGCGGGCAGTTCCTCTGCGGGCTGGGCACCGTCCGCGCAGTATGGTCCCGCAGCGGCGGCCGACCCGTCAGCTACGATGCCGGGCCCCGATGTCCGCAGCGTCGCAGCTGCACCTGCACCGGCGGCGTACGCATCCCCTGCGCAGGCCGCTCCCGCCCCGGCAGCCACCCCCGGCGCTACGGTGAAGCAGAGCCTGTACCAGCGGCTCTCCAACAGCCCTGAGGCCGAAGCGGGCCGGGCCAAAGCCCCTGCGCGCCAGGCGGAGGCCACCAAGACCTACGTCCAGGACATCCCCAGTGCGGATGACGAAACGATCGAGGAATCGGGCGTCTTTGGACGCGCCGCCGTCGAGCGTATTCTGGGCGGAAAACTGGTGGAGGAACGGTCGCTGGACGGAAGCCCGCTGCCGCCCCGTTTCTAGCCCGCCGCCGGTCGGGTGCGTCTTTTGGACGGCACCGACCGGGCGGCCTGACATCGGCCGCCCGCAGCGAACGGACGCCGAAGGGCCAACGCCCGCCAACCTGCGATTCAAACAAACGAGTTAACGAACGAGGACATTGTGTACGAAGGTGCAGTTCAAGAGCTGATCGACGAACTTGGCCGCCTTCCCGGCGTGGGGCCCAAGTCCGCCCAACGGCTGGCATTCCACATCCTCGAAGCGGACCCGCAGGATATGAAGCGGCTTGTCGACGCCATCACCACCGTCAAGGAACGCGTGAAATTCTGCACCGTTTGCGGCAACGTCACGGAGCAGGAGCTGTGCAACATCTGCCGCGACCCGCGCCGCGATCCGTCTGTCATCTGCGTTGTGGAGGAATCCAAGGACGTCCTGGCTGTTGAGCGCACCCGATCCTTCCGGGGCCGCTACCACGTCCTCGGCGGCGCCATCAATCCCATCGCCGGTGTCGGGCCGGAACAGTTGCGGATCAGGGAGCTTCTAACGCGGCTCAATGACGGCGCCATCCAGGAGATCATCATCGCCACCGACCCCAATCTTGAGGGTGAGGCCACAGCCACCTACCTGGCCAGGATGCTGAAATCGATCGGCATCGCGGTCACCAGGCTTGCCTCCGGCCTGCCGGTGGGCGGCGACCTGGAATACGCGGACGAGGTCACCCTGGGGCGGGCGTTCGAGGGCCGCCGTAACGCGCTGAGCTGACCCGGCCACCAACGGCAGCCCATGCAACCGTTCCCCTCCCTCGTCACGGAACGCCTGGAACTGCGCCCCCTGACGGAATCCGACGCTGTAGCCCTGCGCGGACTCCGGGGTCATCCCGATGTAGTCCGCTATTTGTCGCACCAGCCACTGAGCGCCGTGCAGACCGATCTCCTCCTCGCCGATTTGCTGACCCGGGCGGAACGCTCCACAGCCGATTGGTTCCATATCGGCTGGGCCGTGGTGCTCCGGTCAACGGGTGCGGTGATCGGCGACGGCCGCACTTGGAACACACCGGAACCGCCGCTGCCGGGCAGCCTGCCCGCCCGCCATGCCAGCCTCGGCTACCTCCTCCACCCGGACCACCACGGCAAAGGCTACGGCAGCGAAGCCGCCGCGGCGCTGGTCCGCTGGCTCTTCTCCGAAGGCGGCACCGACGCCATTTACGCCGGCGTCTACGAGCCCAACACCGCCTCACGGCGCCTCCTCGAACGCCTCGGCTTCGTCCAGGATCATTACTTCACCGCCGCCCAGGACACCCACGGCAAGGCTCTGGCTTCCTGGCGCTACCGCCTGGACCGGGCGGGGTGGGGCGCCGGGCCACCATACGGTCACAATTCAACGCCGCGCGGCTCCCGGCGATAAACTGGGCACATCAGTACGCCGTCGCGCCGTTAGGTTGCTTGGCCCCGGAACCCCGATTTGATCCAGTGAGGGTGCGCGCATGAGTATGCCCACTACCGAAGTGAAGACCGAGAATCAGCCGCATGTGGTGCCCATCGCCATTGGCCGTACCAAGCAGCTCATCGTGCAGAAGTTCGGCGGCTCCTCGGTTTCTGACGCGGACGGCATCAAACGGGTGGCAAAGCGTGTAGTTGACGCGCAGAAGGCCGGCAACGAAGTAGTTGTGGTGGTCTCCGCCATGGGCGACACCACCGACGAACTCCTGGACCTTGCCGCGCAGGTCACCGATTCGGCCCCTGCACGCGAAATGGACATGCTCCTCTCCGCCGGTGAGCGCATCTCGATGGCCCTTGTGGCCATGGCCATCAACAAGCTCGGCGCCTCGGCCCAGTCCTTCACCGGATCACAGGCAGGCATGATCACCGACGGCATCCACGGCAAGGCGCGCATCATCGACGTCGACCCGCACCGGATCCGCACCGCCCTGGACAAGGGGCATATCGCCATCGTGGCCGGCTTCCAGGGGATGAGCCGCACCACCAACGAGATCACCACGCTGGGGCGCGGCGGCTCCGACACTACGGCAGTGGCCCTGGCCGCAGCGCTGGACGCCGACGTCTGCGAAATCTACACGGACGTGGACGGTATCTACACCGCGGATCCCCGGGTGGTTGCCTCCGCCCAGAAGATCGACCGTATCTCCAGCGAAGAAATGCTGGAGCTGGCCGCTTCCGGCGCCAAGATCCTGCACCTGCGCTGCGTGGAATATGCGCGGCGCTTCGGGGTGCCGCTGCACGTGCGTTCCTCATTCAGCCAGAACGAAGGCACCTGGGTCATGCCCGGAGCCGACGACAAGATCACGACCCAAGAGGGAGTTGCCTTGGAGCAGCCAATCATCTCCGGCGTTGCACACGACCGTTCCGAAGCCAAAGTCACCGTGGTGGGAGTCCCCGATATCCCGGGCAAGGCCGCCGCGATCTTCCAGGTGATCGCCGACGCACACTCCAACATCGACATGATCGTCCAGAACGTCTCCACGCACGGCACGGGCCGGACGGACATCTCCTTCACGCTTCCCATCGTGGAAGGTGCCGACGCGCTCACTGCCCTCCGCGCCGCCCAGCCGGAAATCGGCTTCGAAAGCATCGAATACAACGAGCAGATCGGCAAGCTCTCCCTGATCGGCGCCGGCATGCGTTCACACCCCGGTGTTTCGGCCACGTTCTTCAAGGCCCTGTCTGACTCCGGGATCAACATCAACATGATCTCGACGTCGGAAATCCGCATCTCTGTGGTGACGCACGCGGACCTGCTCGACGACGCGGTCCGGGCCATCCACAAGGCATTCGGCCTGGACAGCGAAGACGAAGCAACGGTCTACGGCGGCACCGGCCGCTAGGGCCTCTTAGCTCCCATCGCAAAAGAACGGCACAGCGGCAGGACCGCTGTGCCGTTCTTCTTTATGCAGCTCTTTTGTGCGTAGTCCAATCCGCGGGCTACGTGATGTCTTCCTTGCGGACCGCGTAGTGGTGGCCCTCGGAATCTGTCTCTACTTCGAAGTGGGCCAGGTCCTTTTCGGAAGCAGCCTCAAAGTCGTCGTGCTTATGAACAACAGGTGCCGCTGTATCACCCCGCGTTGCTGGTCCGAAGAAGAACCGCAGCTTGTCGGTCTTGCTCATAAACCGCTGAATCGCCTTTGCCACGATCCCCACCCCCTTTCCCTTGCTCGGGTCAAGCAGTGATGCGTTGGCCGGTTGGTGCGTGTGCCCATATTTTACGCCCGCGGACGCAAAAAGGCCCCGGGGTGTGCGGGACCCTGAAAAGGCTCAGCGAAGGGACTTGTCATCCGGGTTCCGGGGCACCACATACGTGCTGCCGTCCGGCCTGCGCATCGTTTCCCACTGCTGCGACTCCGCTTCCCGGCGGGCAAGGAGGGCCTTGTTCTCGTCGGTCATCTCGTGGCCCAGCGCACTGCGGTTCGCGGGCCCGAAAATGGCCCGGAGCCTGCCTGTGGCGCGCATGAACCTTTGGGCTGCATTTTCCTTGTTGGCCATGGCGGAATCCCTTTCAGAACGGTCGAGTCCAATCCAGTGTACGCTAATCATTAGGCCACTAACGATTGAGGTGAAACACGATGAACCAGCGCCTGACCGCGGCCATCGAAGCGTCTGACGAAGACCTCCTGCTGGAGCATCAGCTCTGCTTCGCCCTGACGGTAGCGTCCCGGAGCGTCGTGGGCGCCTACAAACCGGTGCTGGACAGGCTGGGGCTGACCCACCCGCAGTACCTCGTGATGCTCTGCCTGTGGGAGTCCAGCCCGCGCTCGGTGCGCGACATCAGCGACGCCCTGGCCCAGGAGCCCGCCACCATTTCGCCGCTCTTGCGCCGCCTTGAAACGGCCGGCTACATCACGCGCGGCCGCGCCGCCGGCAACGAACGCGCACTGGCCGTCGGGCTCACGCCGAGCGGCGCAGCCCTCCGGCAGCAGGCGACGGCGGTCCCCGGAACCATGATGGAGCGGCTGGGCCTGACCCGGGACGAGGTAGGCCATTTGCACCAGGCAATGATGGATCTGATCGCAGCCACCAAAACCGCAGCCGAACGTGATGTGGCCGGGCTAGGCGCTGCTGGCGCCCGGCCTGGCGCCCACCCCGGCGCCTAGCCCGGAGTCCGCGTCAGCTTCGAAGCCCGCGCATCCGCCGCTTAGGGTGCCGTCACGGTGACGTTCAGCTGGGTCGAGGGACCCGTGCCGAAGCGGATCACTCCCACCCAGTTGCCTGCCTCAAGGCCGGCCCAGCTGGCCGTGAGCTCGCCGGTGGCGCCGTTTTCAAGAGTGAGCGGGTTGGGACTGACCGTCAGGTTTCCGGCGTCACCGGCCAGGACCATCGCTTCGACGGAAGCTGCCGTTGCCGCGTTGCCGGGGCTGGCGAAGAGGTTGGTGGTCACCTTCCAGTCGCCTGCCACCGGGTCCGAGACGGACACGGCCTCGTTGGCCGCAGGTGTGGCCCCCGCGTACAGCACACCGGCCGGCGAGACCACGTACAGGTCGAAGTCCGCCGCGGGGTTGGCTGAGATGACGGCGAACCTGGCGAGGGAAGAACCTGCCGGGATGTTGACGACCTGAACGTCATTGGCACCGTCCTTGACCCCGGTGTACGGGCCGGGAACCAGGCTGATCGCCGTCGAGTTTGCTTTGGCAAGCCCCCTCACCGCCAACTCGATCGGTTCGGGACTGCCGGACGTCACCGGAATGACGGCGCTGCCGTTTCCGCCGGCGGAAGCGGCGTTGACGACAGCCGGCGCCACTGCGGTCACGGACCGGATGGCCACCGGCGAGCGGACAGTGGCCGCGTCCGAAGTCCAGGTGAGTGATCCGCCGACGAAGGCGTCCAGGGTGGCACCGGAGTTGGTGAACTGCACCGTGAAGGTGGCCCTCTCGCCTTCTCCAAGGGTCAGCACGTCCGGCGTCACTTCGGCAGCTATTCCCGGAACGTCGACGTCGGCACTGTAGGTTCCGGCGGTCAATGCAGTCACCGTCCGCGTCACCGTTTGGGTGCCGGTGAGCCCGCCGATGGCAATGGACGGCAGGTTGACGTCCTTGGTGGCCACCGGCGCAACACCCAACTGATAGCCAAGCCCCTGCAGGAATCCGAGCCAGTCGTTCGGGCCGGCGTCGTACACGAGTCCGGGTGATGCCATCCGGGCAGGATCGACCTGCCCGGCGCCCTGCGCGAAGACGTCGTGAACGGGTGTTCCTTCAGCGTCCACCAGATCGTAGGCCGTGGTCATCATCGCTGATTTCACCGCAGCCGGGGACCACAGGGGGTTCTTGCCCAGCAGCAAGGCACCGAGCCCGGCGATCTGCGGCGCGGCCATGGATGTTCCGGACAGGAAGCCGAAGTTCTGGCCGTTGGAGCCGATAGGCGAGACAGCAGCCAGGACGCCCACTCCGGGAGCCGCAATATCCGGTTTCAGGAGGTCGCTGTTGGCTGCCAACGTAGGTCCGCGGGATGAGAAGCCCGCGATTTGCGGCACTGGCGGCGGGTTCAGGCCGCTGGTATCCGTTGATACCAGGCTCGCCGTCAACGCCGCGTCAGCTGCAACCACGTCTTTGATGGCGGGGTCCTCAAGGTGGACCGTCGGAACACTGTGCAGGTCCACGTCCAGCGAGTTGGGCGTCAGGTTGACCAAGACCATTCCAACGCCGCCTGCCTGTGCCACGGACAGGCTCTTGGCCGTCCGGTCCACCACGCCGCGGTCACAGATCACGATCTTGCCTGCGGTCTTGGCCGGGTCCAGTGTGCCCGGAGCGCATAGGGCCGCATTGGCGTCGGGAGCAGCGGCCAGCTTCACACTGACAGCGAGCGCAATGGGCGCGTCCGTGACATCAGTCGCCATGATGCTGGCGCCAGCGAACTTGTCTCCGCTGGACAACTCCACCGTGCCGCGGAGGCTGCTGCTGTGGGTCGATGCAGCCACACTGGTCATCCACGGAGCGGCATGGTTCACGGTACTGGCCACGGGTCCCGAGTTTCCGGCCGAGGCGGCCACGAATATCCCGGCGGCCGCGGCGTTCAGGAACGCGATGGATACCGGGTCAACGGTGGAGTTGTTGGTGCCGGAGATGGAATAGCTCAGGACGTCGACGCCGTCCCTGATGGCGTCCTCAATGGCCTCCACGCTGCTGGAACCGAAGCAGCCGGTGGTTGCCGGGCTGATGCCCTCCCAGCAGATTTTGTAGATGGCGAGCTTTGCAGCCGGGGCCACGCCCGACCCCTTGCCGAAGTCGCGGCCGCCAACAGCCTGGCTGACATCGCTGTTACCTGCCGCCGTGCTGGCTGTATGCGAGCCGTGGTTGTTGATGTCGAGCGGCGAGTACGATTCCTTCGGCGAGCGCAGGCCCGGGGGAACGGTTGCCTTGAAGGCTTCGTCGTAGTAGCGGGCGCCGATGACCTTGCTGTTGCACTCAGTGCCGGCGAATTGAACGCCTGCCTCGCAGACCCCTGCGAATGTGCTCCCGTCCGCCTTCAGCATGCTGATCTGGTTCGTCGCCGACAGATACGGTTCGCCAACCTGCGGGCCTCCCGAGAGCGGCTTCACCTGTCCGCCGGCGAAGTAGGGATTGACCGGAGTGTAGCCCGTATCAAGCACACCCACCACGGTTCCCTTGCCGGCGTTGGCATCGCCGCCGAAATGTTCGGCCCAGACGCCCTTGGGACCGGGCAGACCCAGGAATTCGGTACTGGAGTAGTCAATTTTGTAGAGGCTGTCCTTAACGACAGCAAGGACGTTTCCGTCCTTGGCCAGCGCATTTGCCTGTTCCGCGGACAGCTCCGCACTGAAGCCGTTAACCGCCAGGGTGTAACTGTCGTCGATGGCCACGCCTTCTTCCGCGGCCAGCCTTGCCTGCTGTGACTCAAGGTGTGCCGCGTAGCGCTGGGACTCAGCGCTGCCGGCGTCGAGCTTCCTGCCGTTGGACACGGCGGTCCCCGGGATTCCGTCGACTCCCCCGGTGTAGGCAGCGAGGGGCTTGTCCTTCAGCATCACAATGTAGCGGCCGCCGTCCAGGGATGGTTGATCGTCAACCGGCGAACCGTCCCCAAGTCCAGGCGGATCCGTCTGCGACGCGGGGGCCGCCGGGTCGGCGGGGTCTGCGGCTGCCCAGGCCGGGGCCGCCAGGCCCTGGCCGGTCAGGAGAGAGATTCCCAAAGCGACGGCGGCGAGGTGCGCGGCCGGATTTCTGCTTTGAGTGCGGGGGCCCACATGCGGGTAAGTCATGACGTACTGCCTCCTAGGTTGTCGGACCGTTGGCGTGGCCGGTCCCACGGACTGGAAGTATCCGTCCACGTCGGCGCAACGTGGGCGTGAGGCCATACATCCAGTGATGGGAGAAACATACCGGAGTGCGGCTGCGGAATCGAGATGTTCCGGACAGATTTAATCGCCTGGCCCTTGGCGGCCTGATGCCGCCGCCGCGCCCAGCCCGCGGCAAGGCCGGGTCCGCCCCGGATCCAAACGGCGCCAAGGTCCAACGGCAGGGTCCATCGCCGCGCACCGGCGATAGAATGGACCAAAATGAGGAGGACCGGTAATGCGTAAGGCATGGATTCACGCACTCGTTCTGGTATCCGTTGTCGGCCTCTCCGCTTGTTCGCCGGGCGGCGGCGGTCCCAGCCCTTCGCCCTCCGCCACGACGACGAGCGCCGGCCCGTCCACGGCCACGCCGTCGCCGGATACCGAAACCACGGTCCCTGCTCCTTCCCCTCCCCCATCCTCCGTGCCCGCCACGGCCGGCCCCGGCAAGGGGAATGCCGAACTCGCGATCATGGTCAAACCTGCCGAATCGGAGCCCGCCCAAAACTTCACGCTGGTCTGCAAGGACGGCGTCCCGGCTCCGGAAAGCAGCCATCCGTCGGCCGCTGCCGCCTGCACGGCGCTGAAGGACAACCCTGCCGTACTGAGCCCTGCACCCCGCAAGACGGACCAGGCCTGCACGCAGCAGTACGGCGGCCCGCAGGAGGCCACTGTCACCGGAATCGTTGATGATTCGCCGGTGGATGCTTCATTCGCCCGAAGGGACGGCTGCGAAATCGGCCTCTGGAATGCGGCCAAGGATGTCCTGGGATCCGCAGGCGGAGCCTCCTAGCCGAATGCATACTGTGAAGCCCTGCCAGCAGCACGTGCTGCCAGCGGACGTCTGGAAGCACCGCGAAGCGGCCCACCAGGACCGGGTCAGGCGCTACGCCGACCCTTACCTTTCCCGGCGCTCCGCCGGGAAAAAACACCCCGTTGAGGACTTCCTCTTCACGTACTACACCCAGAAACCGGGCCAGCTCCTGCGCTGGCACCCCGGCGCCGGCGCCGTCCTTACCGGGCCGGACGCAGCGGCCCGCTCTGCTTGGAAGTACTACCGGATGCTCGACGACGACGAGCTCGCCGCCGCCGGGCTGCCGGCAGGAACCACTGCCGCAACCTTTGACCGCGACTCCTTCCTGGCCGAGCGGCGGGAGGCGCTGCAGTTTGCCGGGATAATCCTGCGGGGCACGGCGTTGCGCCCTGCCCAGTTTGGCTGCTTCGGGCTGCACGAGTGGGCGATGGTGTACCGCCAGGACAAATTTGAGCTGCGCCACGAATACCTGCAGCTGCGCCTCGGCGCAGCGGGTACCGACCGGGTCGTCGAGGACAACAGGATCCGGTGCTCGCACTTTGACGCATTCCGCTTCTACACACCGGATGCCATACCACTCAACGAGCTCTCACCCAGCCGGGACAACCAGCGGTCCATGGAACAGCCGGGCTGCCTGCACGCCAACATGGACCTCTACAAGTGGGCCTACAAGCTGTCGCCCGCCCTGCCCAGTGAGCTGGTCATGGATTGCTTCGAACTGTCCTGGCGGGTCCGCGCCATGGACATGCAGGCGTCCCCGTACGACCTTGAGGAATGGGGCTACCCGCCCATCCCGATCGAAACGGCTGCGGGCAAGGCGGAGTACGTCGAGCATCAGCGCGCCTTCTCCGCCGAGGCGCAGGAGCTCCGGACACGGCTGCTCGACGCACTGGCACCCCTGCTCGAGGGGATCAGGGAGGACTGATGGCCGAAGACGTGGATTTGACCGTCCGGCTGACGGAGGCACCCGGGGCACCGGAGTACGAGTTCCGCCTGGTTTTCCGCACCGGAACAGCGGCGCAGGCCGCCGCCCTGGAGGGTTCAACGCTGCCGGACCCCGGCGCTGCCCTGGCCGCCGTCGAACGCTTCGGCGAGGAAGCCTTTTTCGTGCCGCGGCCGGCGGACATGATGTGCACCCAGCAATACGGCGGCCCGCAGGTGGCCGTAGTGACAGGGACGTTCCACGGCCGTCCCGTGCACAGCCGTTTCAGCCTCACCGACGGCTGCGAGATTGCCCGCTGGCGTTCCATGGCACCGCTTTTCGGCGGCACGCCGGGATCCTCGGGCCAGACCTGAGCACCCGGGCAAACACACCAGCCCTTCAAGAGGAACGTCCCGGGAGCCGTGCGGCCACCGGGACGTTCCTGTTGAAGCGTTCCTTATGCAGTTGGATGTATGGCGCGTTTCCGGCCGGAGGGCGTTCTGGCTAACTTCCCGGAACCGCGTCAACAGGCGCGACTGCCGGGGCGCCGGCCGGTGCCGGCGCCGCATCCGTGCCCACCTTGACGTTGACCCACGTCCTGATGCCGTTGCCGCCCAGGCTCAGCCGGCCGAGGTAGGAGCCCTCGGCAAGGCCGGACCAGTTGGCTGTTGCCGTGGTGGCCGTTCCGTTCGGGGCAACGATCGGATTCGGGTTGACGGTCAGGTTCCCTGCGTCCCCGCTGAACGAGACAGCCTGGATCCGGGCAGAGGACGCTCCGTTGTCCGGAGTGGAGTAGAGGTTGGCCACGATGTAATACGTTCCGGCCCGTGGGGATTCCAGGTCCAGGAACTCGCTGGCCGACGACGTCGCCACCTGCGTGGCCACGAGTTTCCCGCTCCCGTCCGGCGCGTAAACCACCATGTCCCAGTCGACGTCCTCTGTCTCCGCCTGGATGCCGAGCCGGGCAAACGTGGCACCGGCGGGTACCGCCACCTGGACCACGGCGTTGTGATCGTCATTCTTGGCCGCAAAGGCACCGGGGGTCTTGGTGACGGCCGTCTCGGACAGGGGCGCGAGCCCCTCAATTCCCACGGCAATGGGCGAATCCGAACCGGACACCAGGTCCATGGTCCCGCTGCCCGTGCCGCTGGCGGAGCTGAAGGAGAACGACGGCGCAATCTGGGCATCCACCGGGCGCACAGCCATCGGAGAGCTGACCGTGCGGGGTCCCTTCCACGTCAGGCTTCCGGTGGTGAACTTGCCTGTCGGGGCTCCTGCACTCTTCACCGTGATGATGACGTCCAGGCTCTTGCCTGCTTCCTTGAAATTGAGGACGGCAGGTTCAATGCGAACATCGAAGCCCGGCAGGTTGACCTCGGCCTTGTACGTTCCGGGGACCAGGGCCGTCAGCGTCCGCTTGACCTTGATCTCGCCAACGAGGCTGCCCAGCGCAATGGAGGGTACGTTGAGGTCGCGCGCGGCCAGGGTTCCTGCCTTGTGCGCACCGGTGTCAACGCCTTGCCCGTTGAGGAAGGCATTCCATTGCTTGATGCCCGAGTTGTAGACCAGGCCCGGATCCAGCACGCGGGTGGAGTCAATGTGGCCGGCGCCGCCTTCGAACGGGTTCAGGTTGGGCGTTCCGTCGGCGTTGACCAGCGGGTAGGCGGTGGTCATCATGGCGGACTTGACCATGGCGGGCGACCACTTGGGCTGCTTGCTGAGCACCAGTGCACCGAATCCTGCGATGTGCGGTGCTGCCATGGACGTGCCGGACATAAAGCCGAACTGGGCACCGTTGTTCCCGATGGTGGAAACGCCGGCAAGGACGTTGACGCCGGGCGCGGAGATGTCCGGCTTCAGGAGGTCGCCGCCGGCGGCCAGGCTCGGGCCGCGGGAGGAGAAGCCCGCCACCTGGGGTGCCGGTGCGAGGGGCTCACCGGTGAGGTCGCCCTTGACGAGGCTGACCGTGAGGGCCGGATTGGCGGCAAGCTTGGACTTCAGCTCCAGGCTCTTGGGCGCGTTGACGTGGACGGTGGGCACCACGTGGTTGTCGGCGTCTTCGGAACTGGAGGAAAGGTTGACCAGGATCATGCCCAGTCCGCCCTTGGACTGGACCTCAAGGCTCTTCGCCGTGCGGTCCACAACGCCGCGGTCGCACACCACGACCTTGCCGCTGACCTTGGCGGGATCCAGGGTCCCCGGACCGCAGAGGTTCGGCGCCGTGGGAGCGCCTGCCGCTGCGGCGTCCGCTGCGATCACGGCGGGAGCATCCTTGACCTCAGTCTTCATGATGGACGCACCACGGAACATGGTGCCGTCGGAAACCTTCACCGTGCCCAGCAGATCGCTCGGGAACGTGGAGGCTGCCACTGTGGTCAGCCAGGGCGACGCGTGGTTCACCGTGGACACCGTGGGCCCCGAGTTACCGGCCGAGGCCGAGACAAAGACGCCGGCAGCCGCGGCGTTCAGGAACGCCAGGGCGACGGGGTCAGTGGTGCTGTTGGTGTTGCCGGAAATCGAGTAGTTCAGGACGTCCACGCCGTCTTTGATGGCGGCATCGATGGCTTCCACTGAGGCTGAGGAGTAGCAGCCGCCGGTGTTCGGATCGTTGTCCTCCCAGCACACTTTGTACACCGCAACCTTGGCGGCCGGAGCGACGCCGGAGCTCTTTCCGAAGCTGGCGCCGTCGATGACCTGTTCCACGTTGGCGTTGCCGGCGGCCGTGGTGGCGGTGTGGGTGCCGTGGCTTCCCACATCCACCGGTGAAATCAGTTCCTCCGGAGCGCGGTTCTCCGGCGCCACGTACTGGAGGAAGGAATCGGCGAAGTACCGGGCGCTGATCACCTTCGAGTTGCAGTCGCTGCCGTCAAAGGCCGCGCCGGATTCGATGCCCTTCTGGCACTCACCTTCAAAGGTGGTGCCGTCGGACTTGAGCATGGCGATGGTGCCGTCTTTGGTCCGGTACGGGACGCCCATTTCCGCTTTGCCCTTGCCATTACCCTTGCCGTTGCCGCTGAGCGGAGCCACTGCCTCGCCTTTGAGGAACGGGTTGTCCGGGGCGTAGCCCGAGTCGATCACCCCGACCACCACACCCTTGCCTGCATTGGCTTCGCCGCCGAACTGCTTCGCCCACGTCCCGTCCTGGCCCGTGAGCTTCAAGAAGTCGGTGGTGGTGTAGTCCGGCGCGTTTTCCACGTCGGGTGCGACCAGGAGAACGTTGCTGTCCTTGGCCAGCTCGGCCGCCTGGCGTGCGGTGAGTTGGGCCAGGAAGCCGTTGAGCGCCGCGGTGTACTGCTTCGCGGGTTTTGCGGAGTGCTTTGCCGCGACGTCGCTCTGCGACTGGCGGAGGTGGGCATCGTAGGCTTTGAATTCCGGGCTAGCGGCGTCAAGCTTTCGGCCCTGTTGCGGTTTGGTGGCGGCGAATCCCCCCGTTCCACCCTCATAGACGGCGGCTGCCTCCTCGGCCAGGACCACTATGTAGCGGCCGTCCTTGTAGTCCGACGGGTTGACGTTCTTGGCCTGCACTGCCGTGCTGGGTCCAGCCGGCGCCGCGGTAGCGGGACCAACTGCAACGGAGGAGAGAAGCAGCGGGAGGCCTACAGCCAGCGCTGCAGCCTTCCGGAGTCCCCCGCCCCGGACAAGGCTTATTCCTTTTGATTTCACGAGTGACTGAAACCTTTCATGAGGTACGGGTCCGGCGGTGCGGCCGGTCTCGGTCAGCTGGGAAATGGCAGCCGGAGTAACAGATCCTGTCATCCGGCGAGACCAGCCGAGTCAAACAGTACAGAGTGATAGGCGAATATGACATAGGACACAAACTTCGTTTTTCTTTTGTCATTTCGAGGCTTCAGCCGGACACGATTGAGGGCGGTTTCCCTAAAGGAAACCGCCCTCAATCAGCCCGTTTGGTTTAGTGTGGCGGGACCGACGGCGGCCCGCGCGCCGACTACTGGCGCGGAGTGCGGACAACCTCGCTGATCCAGGCCCGGGTCTTCTCATCAATCGGCCCGGCAACGTTCGTCGCCCGGGCCGCCCGGTCGGCTTTGATTTTCTGGATCACCATTCGGCCCAGGCCCGCAAAAACTGCAGCGGCCATTACCGGTAGAAGCACGGATTTCGGTTTCTGAGCCATGCCGCAATCCTACTCAGCGGACCAGCGCGCCACCAGAGCCGGCGTCTGGCGCCACCCCCGCGGCAAGTGCCCCAATTCACAGTCAACCGGCGAATGCGGCTTGACGCACTGCGGCCGGTAGAATGGGCATGCAAGCTCGCGGAGCGCTCTTTCCGCTGTCTTATGTTTGGAGTCCGCAGGGCTGTAAATGCAGCAGCAGACCAGCGTGAGACGGCACCACTCCGCTGCGCCCTTACCCAACGCTCACGCACAGGAGTTACCGGATGCCCCGGATCGTTGTCGACGTCATGCCCAAGCCCGAGATTCTGGACCCGCAGGGGAAGGCCATCGTGGGTGCACTTCCCCGACTGGGCTTCACCAGCTTCAGCGCTGTCCGCCAGGGCAAGCGATTTGAACTGACCGTTGACGGCGAGGTGACCGACGCAATCCTGGCCCAGGCCCGTGAAGCAGCCGAAACCCTGCTGTCCAACCCCGTGATCGAAGACGTCGTCAACGTCGAGGTCGTCGAGGCCTGAGATGACTGAACTTCCCTTGATTGGCGAGGCGGTCGCGGTCGCGACCAACGCTTCTGGTGCTCGCAGACTCGCTGGCGCGCGAATCGGCGTCGTCACCTTCCCAGGAACCCTTGATGACCGCGACGCCGCCCGCGCCGTACGCCTAGCCGGCGCCACTCCCGTGGCACTCTGGCACGCGGACACCACCCTCAGCGACGTCGACGCCGTCGTGATTCCGGGCGGTTTCTCCTACGGGGACTACCTCCGCGCCGGCGCCATCGCACGCTTCGCTCCGCTGATGTCCAAGATCATCGATGCGGCCAACTCGGACGCCAAGCTCCCCGTCCTGGGCATCTGCAACGGCTTCCAGATCCTCACCGAGTCGCACCTGCTGCCCGGCTCGATGATCAAGAACGACCACCTGAAGTTCATGTGCCGCGACCAGGTCCTGCGCGTGGAAAACAACAGCACGGCCTGGACGGGCGACTACGCTGCCGGCCAGGAAATCACCGTGCCGCTGAAGAACCAGGACGGCCAGTACATCGCCGATGAGAAGACCCTGGACGCCCTCGAAGCCGAAGGCCGCGTGGTGTTCCGCTACGTCGGCTTCAACCCGAACGGCTCCCGCCGCGACATTGCCGGCATCTCCAACGCCGCCGGCAACGTCGTCGGCCTCATGCCGCACCCCGAGCACGCTGTGGAGCCCGGCTTCGGCCCGGCATTGGGCTTGTCCGGCTCCGCCGGTATCGGCGGCTCGGACACCGATGGCCTCGGCTTCTTTACCTCCGTCCTGAACAAGATTGTGGGAGGCGCAAAGTGAGTACCTCAGCTGAAACCGTCAGCAGGAAGTTCAACATCGACACGGTCGAGAACGCAGCCAAGACTCCTGACACCGAACTGCCCTGGGCCGAGCTAGGCCTGAAGCAGAACGAGTTCGATGAGGTCGTCAAGGTCCTGGGCCGCCGCCCGACCGGCGCCGAGCTCGCCATGTACTCCGTGATGTGGAGCGAGCACTGCTCTTACAAGTCCTCGAAGAACCACCTGCGCCAGTTCGGCGAAAAGGTGACCGACGAGATGAAGAAGGACATGCTGGTGGGCATCGGCGAAAACGCCGGTGTCACCAACCTGGGCGACGGCTGGGCCGTGACGTTCAAGATCGAGTCGCACAACTCGCCGTCGTTCGTGGAGCCCTACCAGGGTGCCGCAACCGGCATCGGCGGCATTGTCCGGGACATCATCTCCATGGGCGCCCGCCCGGTGGCCGTGATGGATCCGCTGCGCTTCGGCGCCATCGACCACCCGGACACCGCCCGCGTTATGCACGGTGCCGTGGCCGGCATCGGCGGCTACGGCAACTCCCTGGGCCTGCCCAACATCGGCGGCGAAATGGTCTTCGATTCGGTGTACCAGGGCAACCCGCTGGTCAACGCGCTGGCTGTCGGCGTCATGCGCCACGAGGACATCCGCCTCGCCAACGCCTCCGGCAAGGGCAACAAGGTGGTGCTGTTCGGTGCCCGCACCGGCGGCGACGGCATCGGCGGCGCCTCGGTGCTGGCCTCGGAGTCCTTCGACGACACCAAGCCCTCCAAGCGCCCCGCCGTCCAGGTGGGCGACCCGTTCGCCGAGAAGGTACTGATCGAGTGCTGCCTGGAGCTGTTCAAGGGTTCACTCGTTGAAGGCATCCAGGACCTGGGCGCCGCGGGCATCTCCTGCGCCACGTCGGAGCTCGCCTCGAACGGCGACGGCGGCATGGAGGTCGAGCTGACCTCCGTCCTGCTCCGCGACCCCACCCTGACCCCGGGCGAAATCCTGATGTCCGAGTCGCAGGAACGCATGATGGCCGTGGTCACCCCCGAGAACATCGCCGCGTTTGAAGCGGTAATGGACAAGTGGGCCGTGGAGTACTCCTGGCTGGGCGAGGTGACCGACACCGGCCGCCTGATCATCACGTGGGAAGGCGAAGTCATCGTCGACGTCGACCCGCGCACCGTTGCCCACGACGGCCCGGTCTACGACCGTCCGTACGCCCGCCCCGAATGGCAGGACGCCGTCCAGGCCGATTCCTTCACCGGATCAGTCCAGGACGCTGGCCGTCCCTCCGCCCCCGCGGAGCTGGCAGCTGCCGTGACCGAGCTCATCGCCTCACCGAACATGTGCAGCAAGGACTGGATCACCAACCAGTACGACCGCTACGTCGGCGGCAACACCGCACTGGCCTTCCCCGACGACGCCGGCGTGGTTCGCGTGGACGAGGAAACCGGGCTGGGTGTTGCCCTGGCCACGGACGCGAACGGCCGCTACACCTACCTCGACCCGTACCACGGCGCACAGCTGGCACTGGCCGAGGCGTACCGCAACGTCGCCACGTCCGGCGCCGTGCCGATGGCCGTCAGCGACTGCCTGAACTTCGGTTCCCCCGAGGACCCGGATGTCATGTGGCAGCTCGCCGAGGCCATCCGAGGCCTGTCGGATGCCTGCATGGAACTGGGCATCCCGGTCACCGGCGGCAACGTCTCGCTGTACAACCAGACCGGCACCACCCCCATCCACCCCTCCCCCGTGGTGGCAGTGCTCGGCAAGCTGGACGACGTCGCCCGCCGCACGCCGTCGGGCTGGCGTGAAGACGGCCAGGCCATCTACCTGCTGGGCACCACGGCAGCGGAACTTGACGGCTCGGAATGGTCCAACATGCGCGGACACCTCGGCGGTTTGCCGCCCAAGGTTGACCTCGCCGCCGAACGCGCACTGGGCGAAATCCTGATCAACGCGTCCCGCGACGGCATGGTGGATTCGGCCCACGACCTCTCCGAAGGCGGCCTCGCGGCAGCCCTCGTGGAGTCGTCGCTGCGCTACGGCGTGGGTGCCCGGATCGCCCTGCAGGACGTCATGGACCGCGACGGCGTGGATCTGTTCACGGCACTGTTCTCCGAGACCCAGGGCCGTGCAGTTGTTGGCGTGCCCCGCTCCGAGGAGGTCCGCTTCACGGACATGTGCACCGCCCGAGGCTTCGCCCACACCCGCATCGGCGTGGTGGATGCCGACAGCGGCAAGCTGGAGATCAACGGTGTGGACACCCTGTCCCTCGACGCCCTCCGCGAAGCCCACGAGGCAACCCTGCCGAAGTACTTCGGCTAGGACCTCTAGCTCCATCGATTGCTCCGTAACCGCCCTTTTGAACCCTCAGAACGGCAGTTACGGAGCAATCGTTGCTTAATGGCCCCTGCGCCACCCCGCCTGGACAAACGCCGTGCGGATCTTGGCGACCGCAGGCTTTGCGTCGTTGAACATGTGCCGCTTGGAGATGCGGACTTCGGTCCAGCCCAGGGCTTCGTACCTCTCAGAACGGGCGATGTCCCGGACAACCTGGCCTTCATCCCCGTGGTGCTCGCCTTCGTACTCGATCCCGACTTTGTACCTCCGGTAGGAGAGGTCCGGCTCGTGATGTCTGGCGCCCATGGCCACAAGCTCGTCGAGTGACAGCATTTCCGCCATGTCCAGCCAGGTCCGCTCCGCAGTGGGCATCGGGATCCCGTTGACTGTGGTGACCTCGTCGCTGAACAGCTTCATCCGGTGCACGATCACATGCGGCCGATTGAGATGGGCCTCGCCCTCAGGCCTGATGACATGAAACATATCCGGCGATCCCTTCTGCTGACGTCGCGGCAGCACCAGGAGTTCCGCCGCGGTGAGGTGCGATGCGGCGCATCGCTCATTGACCTCAATGAAAGGCCGCACCCTGATGCTCAAGGGGAGGTCCGCCGTCGAGCTTGCCGACCGGATCCCCTTGCCCAGGCGATGCAGGCTGCGGTGTCGCAGGCGCTTGTGCGACACTCCGGCGCGCGCCGCGTCGACAACTGTGAACGGACGGCCCTGGAGTTCCTCTGGCAGCAGGCGCGGGGTCTTCATGGATTCATCAGAGCAGAATGCCGCCTGAGCTGCAGAAGTTATCCACAAAACCCATCGACTGCTCCGTAACTGCCGTTTTGAGGGCTCAGAAGGGCAGTTACGGAGCAATCGATCGAGATCAGTCGTCGCTGCGGAGCTCCCGTTGGCGGGCACTCAGGAGTTCAAGTTCGGGGCGGAAGGCCACGAAGCGTTCGACGGCGGTGAGCACCTCCACGAGGTGGGCCCGGTCGGCTGCCACCAGGCCGGCGCCCAGTTGCGTACGCCGGTACTGCTCGTGGTCCCCAACCTCGGCCACGGACACTTCAAACCGGCGATTCAGCTCCGCCAGCAGCGGCCGCACCACGGAACGCTTCTCCTTGAGGCTGTGAACGTCGCCCAGGAGAATGTCGAACTCAATCCATCCGATCCACATGGATTAATCGTATCGATGCGGTCAGGACGGGGTCAGATGGTGAGTTCGCCCATGCGGTCCCATCCGTCGCCGTCGAACTGGCGGCTGATGATCCGCGGCGTCTCAGCCAGGGCCTGCGGCATGTCCGCCATGGCCTTCTGGAAGTGTGCGCTGTTGACATGGTCACCGGCGGCGTCGTCCTTGAAGGCCTCCACCAGCACGAACTCGTGGGGGTCCTCGACGCTGCGGGACCAGTCGAACCACAGGTTGCCGGGTTCCTGGCGCGTTGCCTGGGTGAAGTCGTCCACCAGGTCCAGCCACTTTTCGGACCAGTCCGGCTTGACCTTGAACTTAACGACAATGAAGATCACAGGGCTGATGCCTTTCGTTGTGTGCGGGGGTCAGCCTATTGTTTCACCGGGGAGCAGCAACGGCCCGCGCAGGAGCGGTTCAGACCCCTGCGGCGAGGGAGTGCTCGCACTCGTCGATTGCCTCCCGGGCCCATTCCTGCTGCTGGGGTGTGCCGACGCGTTCGGCCCACTGTTCGGCCAGTTGGAACTCGACCAGGGCCTCGGTGAAGCGCCCGGCTTCGTGCAGCGTCCAGCCGAGGTTGTTGTGCAGCGAGACCATCCAGCGCTTGGTCCGCGGATCGTGCACTGTGGAGGCGTATTCGAGGGCGCTGCGGGTCCAGGATTCGGCGTGTGCGGAGTCCGCGATCGCCAGCATGTGAAGCGCATCAACAGCAAGGAATTCCTCGCTGAGGTGGTCCGCGAGTTCTGCCGCCTGTTCAAAGAGCGGTACGGCCATCGCGGCGTGGCCGCTCGAGTTCAGCAGGCGCCCGCGTTCCAGCAGTACCCGGACGCCCACGGTGGGCTCATCGGCGTCGACGGAATCCAGCAGGGCGTCGGCTTCCTCGTAGCGGCCCTGCAGTCCGATGGCCCGTCCCAGCTGGGTGGCGAGCTCCGCCTGTTCGTCGGCGTCGTAGTTTGGGTCTTCAGCTGCCGCCCGGAAACGGGCTTCCGATCCTGCGGGATCGTCGAAGTTCCACAATTGGTCAAGGGTTTTCTGTTCCAGCATCCACCTGCTCCTGATCAGCTTTCACCTGCGGCCAGTTCGTGCGCACTCCCAATGTATCGGGAAGTGACATGTCTTTGTGCGCGCCCCGCGACGGCGCCGCCGGCAGCGTAGAACCAGTTGGACGGCCTGCTGAAGGCAGTGATTTTGAGGAACACGCGCCCCTGTCCGTCCACTTCCACTTCGAAGGATTCCTCGCCCCGCACGGGATGGCCGGGCAGGCTTCCGTACCCGAAACCGGCGCTTTGCGGGCCATCGCCGGGCACCGGCCGGTGCACCCATACCACCTCGCAGGGGGCGTTGATCCGGAAGGGCCCGACGCCGAATCCGCTCACCACGCGGGCGCCGGGCACCACGACGTCGGAGTCGGTGAGGACCCGCAGCCCGGACCTTTTCTGCAGCTGCCAGGTCAGGATTCCGTAGGCCACCCTCCGGTACAGTGCCAGGCCGTCGCCGAGGTAGGCCTGCGTCACCATGCAGGGGAACCCCTCCGGGGGCTGTCCGTGCTCGGTGGAGCCAATGCCCGGATAGTTCAGTCCGCCGCGGGCGAAGCGTCCGGCGCCGGGACTGCTCATGCGCCGTCACCCCGGGCGAGGCCTGCCCAGCCCAGCTGCTCGCGCTGCTTTCGGCTGAGCGAGGCCACCACCAGGTCGTAAGAGTCCTCCACCATGTCCCGGATCATGTCATCCGGCAACGCTCCGTCCAGCCGGACGCCGTTCCAGTGCGTTTTGTTCATGTGCCAGGCGCCGGTGATTTCGGGATGGATGGCCCGCAGCTGTTCGGCCAGGGCCGGTTCGCATTTGAGGCTCACGGACCAGTCCGCCGGATCCATGGCGGACAACGCGAACATCTTGGCGTCCTGCCGCGCCCCGCCGGTCACGGCGGCCCGCACCTTGAAGACGGAGGTTTCGGGACCGAAGGGAAAGTCTTCAAAGGCACCGGGGAAGCTCAGGCAGACCTGGCGGAGGGTGGCAACATCCATGCCACGAGCCTATCCGGCGTCAGATGCCCACGCGCCATCCCTCGCGGGCGGGACAGGCATTGACCACCACCTCCAGTCCGGCGGCCCTGGCCCGCTCCACCGCAGCGTCGTCGAAGACGCCTAGCTGCAGCCACACCGCCTTGGCCCCCACTGCGATGGCCTGGTCTATGACTGCCCCCACCTTGTGGGAGTTCACGAAGCAGTCCACGACGTCGAGCGGGTGCTTGTCGGCGGGGATGTCCGCCAGGGAGTGGTACCCCTTCTCCCCGTGGACGTCATCACCGGGGAGGTTGACCGGAATAATTTCCATGCCCATCCGGTCCCGGACGTACAGGGAAACGTCGTACGCCGAGCGCCATTCGTTGGTGGTGAGGCCGACGATCGCCCAGGTGCCTTTGGTTCGCATGAGGCGGTCGATGACTGCCGGATCGTTAACGTGGGCCATATGTCAACCTTACTCCTGCGGCGTTTCCGGGCGATTGTCGAATAAGTGAATGAATCGCTGTCGCAATCTTCGCGGATGAATGAATATTACAGCGCGGAATGAGGGGATTTTGCGAAATCGTGCATCTCGGTTCTAGTGGGGAGTGACCATCCCGAGCGGCCGAGAGACCTGGATTGATGAAGCCGCAGCAACCCCCGGTGACGTGAGCCGACCATTCCCACGTAACTGTTCCTTGCTTGCCGAAGGAACTACGGGTGCTACTGCCAGGACCGATGGAGTGCTGTAATGACCCCTGAGAATTCTTTTGCCCTGCCCACCTTTGCCCGGATTCCGTCCGAGGCAACCCCACAAACCACTTCGGACGCGACGGCGAACGAAGCAGGGCTGCGTGACGCGCCCGGCTCCTCTCGCGGCTCTTCGGGATGGTCCCTGACCGAGCCCACGGACGGCGCTGCGCACGGCGCCCCCAAAGACGGGCCGGCGCGTCACCGCGGCACCACCCCCCGGCCCGGCACCTCCCGAGCCGGCACCGCAACGGCCGTGGCCGACACGGTTGCCTTCTGGGAAGAACAGGCCCTCCGCCTCGACTGGGCGGCGCCCGCCGAAGGACCGGCCAGCGGCCACATCAGCGGCAAGCCCTGGCACACCGCCCACCGGCGCGTCCCGGCAGACCTGGATGCCGGCACCGGCCCGGACATCACCTGGTTCGAGGGCGGCAAGCTCAATGTTGCCTACAACTGCGTGGACCGCCATGTTGCCGCCGGCCGCGGTGACAAGGTGGCACTCCATTTCGAGGGCGAGCCGGGCGACCGCCGTGCCGTCACGTACGCGGAGCTGCAGCGGGAAGTGTCCAAGGCCGCGAATGCCCTCCTGGACCTGGGCATCACCAAGGGCGACCGCGTGGTCATCTACCTTCCGGTCATCCCCGAAACCGTCATCATCACCCTTGCCGTGGCGCGCATCGGCGCCATCCATTCCCTCGTGTTCGGCGGCTTCTCCGCCGAAGCGCTGAAGTTCCGGGTGGAGGACACCGGCGCCAAGCTCCTGGTCACCACGGACGGCCAGTTCCGCCGCGGTGTGGCCGTGCCGGTCAAGGACAACGCCGACGCCGCCGTTGGCGGGGACAACGCGATCGAGCACGTCCTGGTGGTCAACCGCACCACCCCCGCGGACCGGCTGGCCGGCGTCCCCATGACGGAAGGCCGCGACGTGTGGTGGCACGACGCCGTCGGGCAGGCCTCCGATTGCCACGAAGCCGTTGCGTTCGACGCCGAAACTCCCCTGTTCATCATGTACACCTCCGGGACCACGGGCAAGCCCAAGGGCCTGGTCCACACCTCCGGCGGCTACCTCACGCAGGCGTCCTGGAGCTTCGAGCACCTGTTCAGCAACCCCGACCCCGAGCTCCGGGACCGGGACGTGCACTGGTGCACCGCCGATCTGGCCTGGGTCACCGCCCACACCTACGAAATCTACGGCCCGTTGTCCAACGGCGCCACGCAGGTGATCTTCGAAGGCACGCCCAACACCCCGCATCCGGGCCGGCACTTCGAGATCATCGAACGCTATGGCGTCACCCAGTACTACACGGCGCCCACGCTGGTCCGCTCGCTCATGGGCTGGTTCCCCGACGGCGTTCCCGGCACCTACGATCTCTCCTCCATCCGGATGCTCGGCACGGTGGGCGAAGCGGTAAACCCGGAGGCCTGGCGCTGGCTGCGGCAGAACGTTGGTGCCGGCACCGCACCCGTGGTGGACACCTGGTGGCAGTCCGAGACCGGCGCCACTATCCTCTCCCCCGCCCCGACGGACACCGAGTTCAAGCCCGGCTGCGCGGCCCGCCCGCTGCCCGGCGTCAGCACCCGGATCGTGGACGACGCCGGAAATACAGTTCCGCCGGGCGTCCAGGGCTTCATCGTGGTGGACACCCCGGGACCGGCCATTGCCCGCACCGTCTGGGGCAACCCGCAGCGCTACTTCGATTCCTACTGGCGCAAGTACGCCGCCCAGGGCTGGTTCCTCGCCGGGGACGGCGCCAAATACGACGACGACGGCGACATCTGGATCCTGGGGCGGGTGGATGACACCCTCAACGTCTCCGGCCACCTGCTCTCCACGATCGAAATCGAATCGGCCCTCGTCTCCCACCCGAGCGTCGTTGAGGCCGGCGTCTGTCCGGTCGCGGACCCCAAGACCGGCCACGCCATCGTCGCCTTCGTGGTGCTGAAAGGCGGGGTTTCCGGCGAAGTGGCCGCCGAACTCCGCAACCACGTCGCGAAGGAGATCGGGCCGATCGCCAAGCCGCGCGACGTCGTCGTGGTTCCCGACGTTCCCAAGACGCGCAGCGGCAAGATCATGCGCCGGCTCCTCACCCAGCTTTTCGAGGGAACCACCCTCGGCGACACAACATCGCTCCAGAACGAACCGGTGATCGCCGGAATCCAGGAAGCCCTGGACGGCTACGCCGCGGCCGTCCCGGCGCCTCCCCTCTACGGACAGAAGTAAAGGAACAATCATGAACGACATCAGCAACGTTGCCCGTCTTTCCGAGCCGCTCAAGTTCGCCTACTGGGTGCCGAACGTTTCCGGTGGCCTGGTGGTCTCCACCATCGAACAGCGCACCGGCTGGGACTTCGACTACAACAAGAAGCTGGCCCGGATCGCCGAAAACTCCGGCTTCGAATACGCCCTGACGCAGACCCGGTACGCCGCCTCCTACGGTGCGGACAAGCAGCACGAGGCCACGTCCTTCAGCCTCGCGCTGCTGGCGGCCACGGAGCGGCTCAAGGTCATCTCGGCCGTCCACCCCGGCATGTGGCACCCCGGCGTGCTGGCCAAATACATCATCACCGCGGACCACATCTCCAACGGCCGCGCCGCCGTGAACATCGTCTCCGGCTGGCTCAAGAACGAGTTCACCAACTTCGGCCTCGAATGGCTGGAGCATGACGAACGCTACGTCCGCACCGAGGAATTCATCAAAGTCCTCCGCGGACTCTGGACCGAGCAGGAATACAGCCAGACCGGCAAGTACTACAACATCACCGACTTCACCCTGAACCCGGCCCCGGTGGATGTTCCGGGCCGCGCACACCCGGAGATCTTCTTCGGCGGCAACTCCACCGCAGCCCAGGCAACCGCCGGCCGCGTGGCGGACTGGTACTTCTCCAACGGCAAGGACCTGGAGGGCTTCAAGGAGAACATTGCGGGCGTCGTGGCGGCCGCCGGAGAGACGCAGCGCGGCACGGAAGGCGCCCTGCCGGCCGCTTTGCCCTCTCCGCGGTTTGGCCTCAACGGCTTCGTCATCGCCCGCGATTCCGAGAAGGAAGCCCGCGACACCCTCCGCGAGATCGTGGAGAAGGCACACAAGCCCGCTGTCCAGGGGTTCCGCGACGCCGTCCAGGAAGCCGGCGCGTCCACCAAGGACGGCAAGGGCATGTGGGCCGACTCGAGCTTCGAGGACCTGGTCCAGTACAACGACGGCTTCAAGACCCAGCTGATCGGCACCCCGGAGCAGATCGCCGAGCGGATCGTGGAGTACAAGAAAATCGGCGTGAACCTGTTCCTCACCGGCTACCTGCACTTCCAGGAGGAAGTGGCAGCCTTCGGCCAGGACATCCTGCCGATCGTCCGCGAACTCGAAGCCGACCTCGCCCGCAAAAACGGCACGGAACTTGACCTGTCCCAGGCGCCGGTGGCCAATGTCAGCACAACCACCGGGCTGGTGAACGCGTAATGGCTGACCGCAAGTTCGGTTTCCGCACCCGCGCCCTGCACGCGGGCGGCACCCCCGACGCCGAGCACGGCGCCCGCGCCGTGCCCATTTACCAGACCACGTCCTTCGTCTTCAAGGACACCCAGGACGCCGCCAACCTCTTCGCGCTGCAGAAGTACGGCAACATCTACTCGCGCATCGGCAACCCCACCGTGGCGGCGTTTGAGGAGCGCATTGCGTCCCTCGAGGGCGGCATCGGTGCGGTCGCGACGTCGTCCGGCATGGCGGCGGAGTTCATCACTTTTGCCGCCCTCACCCAGGCCGGCGACCACATCGTGGCGGCCTCCCAGCTGTACGGCGGAACGGTCACCCAGCTCGATGTCACGCTGCGCCGTTTCGGCGTGGACACCACGTTCGTTCCCGGCACCGACCCCGCGGACTACGCGGCCGCCGTCCGGGAGAACACCAAGGCGATCTTCGTTGAGGTGGTGGCCAACCCGTCGTCGGAGGTCCAGGACCTTGAGGGCCTGGCGAAGGTAGCGAACGACGCCGGCATCCCCCTCGTCGTTGACGCCACCTTGAGCACGCCGTACCTCGTGCGGCCGATCGAGCACGGCGCGGACATCGTAATCCACTCCGCCACCAAGTTCCTCGGCGGACACGGCACCACGCTGGGCGGCGTGATCGTGGAGAGCGGCCGGTTCAACTGGGGCAACGGCAAGTTCCCCACCATGACCGAACCCGTGGCCTCCTACGGCAACGTCTCGTGGTGGGGCAACTTCGGCGAGTACGGATTCCTGACCAAGCTGCGCTGCGAGCAGCTGCGCGACATCGGTCCCGCACTGTCACCGCAGTCCGCGTTCCAGCTGCTGCAGGGCGTCGAAACCCTTCCGCAGCGCCTGGACGAGCACCTGAAGAATGCCCAGGCCGTGGCGGAATGGCTCGAGGCAGACGAACGCGTCGCCTACGTCAACTTCTCCGGCCTGCCTTCCCACCCGCACTTTGAGCGGGCGAAGAAGTACCTGCCCCTGGGGCCGGGTTCGGTGTTCTCCTTCGGCGTCAAGGGCGGCCGCGCGGCCGGGCAGAAATTCATCGAGTCGCTGCAGCTGGCCTCGCACCTGGCCAACGTGGGTGACTCACGCACCCTGGTGATCCACCCCGGCTCCACGACCCACCAGCAGCTGAGCCCGGCCCAGCTGGAATCCGCCGGCGTCCCTGAGGACCTGGTCCGCATCTCGATCGGACTCGAGGACATCGAGGACATCCTGTGGGACCTGGACCAGGCCCTGGACGCGGCGCAGAAGGCCACGGCCGACGACGCCTTCCTCGACGAACCGGCCGACACCTGCACGATTGGAGCGAACTGATGACCGTGGACGACCGCACCTGGGAAGGCCCCTCAGCGCCGGATCGCCTGAACCTGCTCCGGCAGGCGAAGTCCATTGCCATCGTGGGCGCCTCGGACAAGCCTTCGCGGGCCAGCTACTTCGTGGCCACCTATCTGCAGTCCTCCACGAGGTACAAGGTGTACTTCGTGAACCCCGTTGTGAAGGAGATCCTTGGCCAGCCGACCTATGCCTCATTGGCCGACCTTCCCGAAAGCCCGGACATCGTGGATGTGTTCCGCAAGCACGACGATCTCCCGGGCGTCCTGGACGAGGCCATCGCAGCCGGTGCCAAGACCCTTTGGCTGCAGCTGGGTTCCTGGCACGAGGAAGTGGCCGCGGATGCTGAAACGGCCGGGCTCAATGTGGTGATGGACCGGTGCGTGAAGATCGAGCACGCCAGGTTCCACGGCGGACTGCACCTTGCCGGCTTCGACACCGGGGTTATTTCCTCAAAGCGGCAGGTCCTGGCCTAAGGGGCTACCGGCGGAACTTCCCCAGCCAGCTGCTGACCGAATCAAGGGCGGAATCCACCGTGGAATCGACCGCGGCTTCCACTGTGGAACCAATCTTCACCCCGGGTTTAGCGGTGCCCAGCCCGTCCAATTCCCAGGCTCCGGCGCTGGCTGCCGCTGCATCGGCCTGCACTGCATCGGGCATGATTGCGGCGCCCTGCTCATGGGCCTGATCCGGGGCACGGCCAGTCATGGCTTCACCGGACGCGGCCTTGCCCGGGTTGGCCTTACCCTGGTTGGCCTTACCCTGGTTGGCCTGTCCGGGCTTTCCGTTGGCGCCGGGACCTTGGCCTTCGCCAACCGGGGACTGGCCCCTATCGCCGTCGGATGCGGCCGGTGCCGCGGGCCCGACTGCCGCGGCCTCGGCCCCAGCGGCTTGCGCGGCCGGCTCAGAGGCTGCGTGCACGGCCGCAGGGTGGGCCCGGTCAGTCTGCAGGAAGAGCGGAGAAACCCACGTGATGCGTCCGCCCCGGTCGGCGGCCAGCGGCGCCAGGGGAAGCGTCCAGCCGGGCGACCAGTGGGTGGTGAGCTCTTGGACGGACCACGGCCCGGCGCCGTCTCCGGAAACCTCGCTCGTGGCGGCAACACCGCTGACGCCAAGGCCCATGCCGGCCAGCACTGCGAGCCCCACCACAGCGGGACGGTGCTTGCGCAGCCAGCGCTGCCGGGTCAGCTCATCCCGCGGGCCGGCCAGCATCAGCGCGAGCTCGGGCCCCGGAACGGGTGACTGCATCTCGGCCAGTGAGGCAATGGACAGGAGGGCGGCCCTGAGGTCGGGTACGTCCGTGTGGCCTGCGTCGAGCAGAAGCTGGTCGACGGTCCCAGAAAAATCATCCCTGGTTGTCATGGCGCCACGTAGTCCTTTACGGCCGAATGTTCACGGAGTCTGTCCAAAGCACGTCGCTGAAGCTGTTTTACAGCTCCGGCGCTTTTCCCCATAATTTCGGCCACTTGCTCCACCGTAAGATCCGCAATGATCCGCAGGGTCAGCACTTCCTTCTGGTCCTCCCCCAGCACCTCCAGCAGCGCCAGCACTTCCCCGGGCGCTACCCGCAGCATGGCCGCCGCTTCGGCCGATGACGATTCCCGCCGGTCACGTTCAGGTTCGAAAGGTTGTTTCGCGGGGGTCCGGCTTTGCCTACGGTGATCGTCAACCATCCGTGCATGCGCCACCGAAAACAGGAAGGTCCGAAGTCCGTTGGCACCGCCGCTGATCGAATCGATGCGGGGCAGAACCGCCAGGAAGACATCCTGCATGGTGGCCTCCGGGTCCTCGACACCACGTGCGGTCAGGTATCCCAGTACCTGCGACGCATAGCTCCGGTAGACCAGGTTGAACAACTCGCCATCGCGGCCTTTGAGGGCATGCAATGAATCGTCGGTCAGTGCGTCTGTCACGGACGTGTGGCTTTCGGTCAAGGGAGATGGCTACATCATTGTATGGCCATCAAGTGGCGGCGGGGGTTGTATCCCGCCTAACAACTTTACCCCGGGTAACCACGGTGGAAGGCCGGCAGATACCGCGCACTCCTTGGCCGGCTTCCTGCTGAACCGGCTTCGGACAAAAAAGGGCCGGGCCGGAAACCTGATGGGGGACAGTTCCGGCCCGGCTCTCTTTTTGCAGTCAAGCGCCGGCTTCGAACCTGATGGGGGACAACTTCGAACCCGACGCTTTCATAGTGGTAATCGTCACGGCATGGCCGCGGGTTACGCGAAATCCAAAAAACTTCAAAAAAGTTCTTATCCAAGGTTTCCGTGACCGGGTCAGAGCTCGGATATCCGTTGCCGGAGCCAAAGGATAACGGCCTCACCCTGCGTCCGTTGAAAGGCCCGGAGGGTAGGCAGCCCTGGCGGAGGAGGCTGCCTCCCGGCGTCGGTGAAGTACGCACCCAGGCCCGACAACACCCGATTAATGCCGGCTGCGGTGGCCGGCGCAAATACCTGGTGGGACCGCAGAACGGACTCCACATCGAACCCGGGATCGTAGACCCGCACGTTGATCAGGGCTGTGAGGCCGTCTATCCAGGGCGAGCCGATGCACGCCCACGGCCAGTCCACCAGCACCGCCCGGCTGCAGGCCGTCATGAGGATATTGTCGGACCGCACGTCCGTGTGCACGATCGAGGTCCCGGCGAGGTCCTGGAGCCCGGCTTCGGCGAGCTGTGCCAAAGCCTCGAGGTTCGTCAGGATCCAGGGGTCGCAGCCTTCGGGCGGGTCCGCGCCGATCCGCTTCCAGCCGTCGAACGCGTCGGCCAGTTCGTGCTCCAGCGGCGGCAGGTGGCCCAAGGCAGGAGGGACGGGTGTGCGCGAGAGTTCGAACAGTGCGTCCAACACACTTGTCAGTTCCGCTGTACGCCAGGGCAGGTGCGGGTGCCGGCCATCCACATCGCTGAGGATGAGGGCGACCCACTCACCGTCGTCGAAGGTGCCGATCAGCGACGGCGCGGGGACGCCGGCGGGCAGTGCGGCAGTCACCGCTGCTTCTTTTCGGTGGATGGCAGGCGAGTGCTCATTCAGCCGTGGACTCACCGCCTTGACGAAGGCCCTTCCGCCCGAAACCGTCAGGACCCTGTCGGCCGTGCCCGGAGAAAATCCTCCCTGCTGGCCCGTTGCCTGGGCAACCGGCGATCCCAGTATCTGCTCGATTCCTGTCTGCACGTGGCCCGGCAAATCAGCCCAGCTGATGCGGGGACTCCACTCCGACTGCATGAACCCATTATTGCCCGTCCAGCGGCAGCCGCCGCACGCCTTCGGCGGGGCCGTCCGGAGTGGTGCCGCGTGGGCCGGCGTCTGCGTCAGGGGCCCGTCAATAAGCGGGACAGTGCCGAAGCCAGCTCCGAAGCGTCGGGCCCGAGGCGCCGGCCCGTCTCGCGGGCCCGGTCCATCCGTCCGACGCGCAGATCGGCATCCACGAGCCAGGCAACCAGTTCGAGCCGGGCTGCCCCCGCCATCGCGGCCGACGACGCAAGGCTTTGGGCGGCGGCACTGGCCGCCTCATGGTCCCCGCCGTCCAAGGCGCTGATGACGTTATTGACCCTGGACGGGAGCAGGACCAGGAAAAGGTCCAGGAATTCGAGAAGCCGGCTCTGGGAATGCACTCCCCCGGCCAGCTCCTGCACGCGCGAGCGGTCAAGGACCGGTTCCCGGCTGATGCGGGCACGGTAACGGCGCGGGCCGTGTTCCTGCCTCGCGTGCCGGTCCGGCGACTCTGGCGCTGACCCGGTTTTCGCTTTGTCTGACTTCAAGCTGAGACCCATGATGTCCACCTCTTCCTTGGCGGTCCGGTGAGTTACCTTCGAGGGTTCCCGTTCCCCGCGAAGCGCCGGTGAGTCCAACATAGGAAGAGGGGCCGGCGAGGTCACGAGTGACCGGTACCCGTCATCGCAGCTGCGGCCACCTGCTTGACGCGCTGCGCTACGCACCGTCCGCCCCCGCCATGGGCTGACCGCCCCGAGCCCGGCACCTTGGGAGGTTCCGATCCTGTAACGCTCCGCCGGGAGGGGTTATGTGGGCCGGGCGGCGGATGTCAGGATACGGGCATGAGCGAGGAAGTGATGGCCGTATCTGCCGCCGGTGCGGCAGCGGCCCCGAAACATGTGACACGACTGGTCAGCACCGGGTCCGCAGCGACCCGCGCCATGGGAGAGCAGGCCCGCCGACGCCGGGACGCCGAAGCGAAACTGCAGCAGCATCTGCTCCAATTGCGCGACAAACAGGCCGAATAGCCGGCATACACGACGACGGCGGCGGCCCACCTTTCCAGGTGACCCGCCGCCGTCGTACGTGAGTTGCTTTCAGTCTGACGCTGTCAGGTTCAGTCCAGAATCAGGTCGTTGACCACGATGGTCTGGTCGCGGTCCGGGCCGACGCCGATGGCCGAGAAGCGCGTGCCGGACAGCTTCTCGAGTGCCAGCACGTAATTGCGGGCGTTCTCCGGGAGGTCCTCCAGGGTCCGCGCCGCGGTGATGTCCTCGGTCCAGCCTTCGAAGTATTCGAAGATCGGCTTGGCGTGGTGGAACTCGGTCTGCGTCATCGGCATTTCGTCGTGCCGGACGCCGTCGACGTCGTAGGCCACGCAGACCGGGATCTGCTCGATGCCGGTGAGCACGTCCAGCTTGGTGACGAAGTAGTCCGTGAAGCCGTTGACGCGGGAGGCGTGGCGGGCCAGGACGGCGTCATACCAGCCGCAGCGGCGCGGACGGCCGGTGTTGACACCGAACTCGCCGCCGGTCTTCTGCAGGTACATGCCCATCTCATCGAACAGCTCCGTGGGGAACGGGCCGGCGCCAACACGGGTGGTGTACGCCTTGATAATGCCGATGGAACGCGAGATCCGGGTGGGACCGATGCCTGATCCCACCGAAGCGCCGCCGGCGGTCGGGTTGGAGGACGTGACGAACGGGTACGTGCCGTGGTCCACGTCCAGGAACGTGGCCTGGCCGCCTTCCATCAGCACAACCTTGCCCTCGTCCAGGGCCTTGTTCAGCACCAGCGTGCTGTCGATGACCAGCGGGCGCAGCCGCTCGGCGAAGGAGAGGAAGTAGTCCACGATCTCGTCCACCTCGATGTCCCGGCGGTTGTAGACCTTCACCAGGAGCTCGTTCTTCTGGCGGAGCGATCCCTCAACCTTCTGGCGGAGGATGGAGGCGTCAAAAACGTCCTGCACGCGGATACCGAGGCGGGCCACCTTGTCCATGTAGGCAGGGCCGATGCCGCGGCCGGTGGTGCCGATGGCGCGGCTACCCAGGAACCGCTCAGTGACTTTGTCCAGGACCTGGTGGTAGGGCGCCACCAAGTGGGCGTTGGCCGAGACGCGCAGTTTGGAGGTGTCCGCGCCGCGGGCTTCCAGGCCGTCGATCTCCTGGAACAGGGCCTCGAGGTTCACCACACAGCCGTTGCCGATGATCGGAACTGCGTTGGGGCTCAGGATGCCGGCCGGAAGGAGCTTGAGCTCATACTTCTCACCGCCTACGACGACGGTGTGCCCGGCGTTGTTGCCGCCGTTCGGCTTCACCACGTAGTCAACGCGGCCACCAAGCAGGTCAGTGGCTTTACCTTTGCCTTCGTCGCCCCATTGGGCTCCGACGATCACGATTGCTGGCATGGGATCCTCCCCCATTCGTTCGGGCCGGACCGCAGCCGGTTCACCAAGGTGACCCGCCAAGGGACAGCGCCGTTCATGAGAATGCCCCGAATTCCACTGCCGTGCCCACGCGGCCAGCAGGCCGACAGTCACAGCGCAAGAGTTCCGGGGCTCTTACCACCCAAGTTTAGCCGATATGGGGCCGGACCACGGTGCCGGCATATTCCAGACGACACGCCGGACTGTCTGGTATTTGCGACATTGGCCTGCGCATCGCCGTTGTTATGCGGCCCGCGACCCTGTGACATGGAACATAACAGCCAACACGAGGAGTAACCATGGCAGCAGGAAGCACTACCGTCGAGGCCCGGTCAATCGAAATGATCCCGCCCCGCGAGCGGCACGGCCACCCGAGGGGGCAGTTCACGCTCTGGTTCGGGGCGAACGCGCAGATCACCGCAATCGTCGACGGCGCCCTCGCGGTCGTATTCGGCGCGGACGCGTTCTGGGCCATCATCGGCCTCCTGCTGGGCAACGTCGTCGGCGGCGCAGTCATGGCGCTGCACTCCGCCCAGGGGCCGAAACTGGGGCTTCCCCAGATGATCTCCAGCCGGGCCCAGTTCGGTGTCTACGGTGCCGTGATTCCGCTCATCCTGGTGATCCTGATGTACATCGGCTTCGCGTCCACCGGCACGGTGCTGTCCGGCCAGGCGATCAACCTCATGCTGGGCGTGGATGCCCCGGCAGTGGGCATCCTGATCTTTGGCGCCGCCACCGCGTTCCTGGCAATCCTGGGGTACAAGTACATCCACGCCCTTGGCCGCATCGCCACAGTGGTGGGCCTGGCCGGCTTCCTGTACCTGACGGTTGCCGTGTTCACCAGGTTCGACGTTGGCCAGATCATGTTCCTGAAGGGCTTCGAGTGGCCCACCTTCCTCACCGCGATAGCCCTGGGCGCAGGCTGGCAACTCACCTTCGGCCCCTACGTCGCCGACTATTCGCGGTACCTGCCCCAGTCCACCTCAGAGCGCAAGACCTTCTGGTACACGTTCGCCGGCTCGGTGGGCGGCGCCCAGTGGGCGATGACGCTGGGCGCCCTGGCGGGCGGGCTCTCCGCCGCAGGCCTGGGCGGCGATTTCCTCAAGAACCAGGTGGGCTATATGGGCGACCTGGCCGGTGGAGGGCTGATCGCGATCTTCATCTACCTCATGATCGTCACGGGCAAACTCACCGTCAACTGCCTCAACGCCTACGGTGCCTTCATGTGCTCGGTGACCATCAGCACGGCCATTAACCGGCGGGACTCGGTCTCACGGGCAGCCCGGATCGTCTTCATCATCGCCGTCATCACGGCCAGCGTGCTGATAGCGCTCTTCGCCAGCAAGGATTTTTTGAACGTCTTCAAGAACTTCGTCCTGCTGCTGCTGATGGTGTTCACGCCGTGGTCCGTCATCAATCTCGTGGACTACTACAAGATCTCCCGCGACCGGCTGGACATCCCGGCCCTGTACAACCCGGACGGCCGCTACGGCCGCTGGAATGTCCCGGCCCTGGCCTCCTACGGGATTGGTGTCCTGGTCCAGGTGCCGTTCCTCGCCCAGGCGCTCTACACAGGCCCGGTCACCAAGTGGCTGGGAGGCGCGGACATTTCCTGGATCGTGGGCATCCTCGTCACCATGGCGGTGTACTACCCGTGGGCCAAAGCCACCAACCGTGCGCCGGCCGAGACGATCTACCCGGCAGCCGCATCCGGGAACGTGGCGAAAGACACCGCTCCGGCAGTGACCGGCTGACCGGCAACAAGGTCCCGGGGGCTGCGGGAGCCCCCGGGACCGGTTCCGGGTCCCACATTTCGCAGGGCTTGATAGACTGATAAGGATCGATCAGGAGTCGGTCCACTCACCACATTTTCAACCACACCGTACCTAGGCGTGCCGGTATTTGGCATGCCCGCGTCAGGCGTGGCAGCGTCACCGATCCCGCAGGAGACACAGCAATACATGACAGCCTTGGCTACTGAATCTTTCCGCGAGCAGCTTCTGAGCCGCCGTTACGAACCCAACGTCGCAGCTGTCAATGAGCTGTGCGACACCTTCCAGAGCGTCAAGCCGGACACCGTGGTCCCCTACGTGGACCCGATGCACGACGTCGACGAGTGCCGCATCATCAGCCTGTACTCCAACATCGGCACCGCCGATGAATCCGGCTTCATCACCGCCGGCGACAACGAAGCCGCCACCCGCATGCTCGGCGTGCAGTGGAAGCTGGGCCTCCGCCCCGAATTCGTTATGCCGTGGAACGTCCACCCGTGGCACACCCCCGGCGAGCCGAACGGCAAGTTCACCCCGGACCAGATTTCCGCCGGCCTCAAGCCGCTCCTGAAGTTCCTCGCACTGGTCCCCCGCGCGTCCGTGATCGTGGCCCACGGCACCGAGGCCAACCGCCTGGCCCAGCTGCTCCTGAAGACCGAAGTGCCGCTGCTGTGGCGCCGCGGCCTCAAGACCTACAAGGTCCGCTCGCTCAGCGGCCGCGCCTTCGCCGGAACCGAAGCCCGCCAGCAGCAGTACCTCGACGAGATGCACGTTGCCTACCTGGACGCGATGGCCCGCACCGGCCTCACCAAGGCGAACTAAATAGACTGAACTTCATACGACGGCGGCCCCTCACCTTTCCAGGTGAGGGGCCGCCGTCGTATGTTCAGTTACTTGCCTTCGATGGCCGCTTTGGCGGAGGGATCGGAGTCATTGAGGAACTTCTCAATGCGTTCCGGTTCCTCTGCCTCGCCGATGGCCGAGGAGGCGCGGCCCAGGGAATACAGGGCACGCAGGAAGCCCTGATTGGGTTCGTGCTCCCACGGGATGGGTCCCACCCCGCGCCAGCCGTTGCGCCGCAGTGAATCGAGTCCCCGGTGGTAGCCCACGCGGGCGTAGGCGTAGGACTCGATGGTCCGGCCCTCAGCCCAGGCTTCCTCGGCGAGTACAGCCCACAGCAGTGACGAAGTGGGGTGCTTCTCCACCAGGTCCAGGGCTTCCTGGCCGGCATCCAGCTGCGAATAGACCTCAGTCTCGGCAGGCAGGAGCGTGGGCTCGGGACCCATCAGGTTCCTGCGGAACTCGTCGGACATCTAGAAGGTCTTTCCGGCCGAGCCGAGCTGCTTCGTGGCTTCAACAACGCGGGCTGCCAGGCCGGCTTCGGCCGAGGCGCCCCAGACGCGGGGATCGTAGGTCTTCTTGTTGCCCACCTCGCCGTCAACCTTCAGCACGCCGTCGTAGTTCCTGAACATGTGGTCGGCCACGGGACGCGTGTAGGCGTACTGGGTGTCGGTGTCGATGTTCATCTTGATGGTGCCGTAGGAAACGGCGTCGGCGATTTCCTGGTCGGAGGAGCCGGAGCCGCCGTGGAACACGAGGTCGAACGGGTTTTCCTTGCCGATCTTGGCACCGACCTGGGCCTGGATGTCCTTCAGGATCTCCGGGCGCAGCTTCACGCCGCCCGGCTTGTACACGCCGTGCACGTTGCCGAAGGTCAGGGCAGTGATGTAGCGGCCGTTCTCGCCGGCACCCAGGGCTTCAATGGTTGCCAGGGCGTCTTCCACCGTGGTGTAGAGCTTCTCGTTGATCTCGTTTTCGACGCCGTCTTCCTCGCCGCCGACGGTGCCGATCTCGACCTCGAGGATCATCTTGGCAGCAGCGGTGCGCTCCAGGAGTTCCCGGGCGATGCGCAGGTTTTCCTGCAGGGTCTCGGCGGAGCCGTCCCACATGTGCGAGTTGAAGAGCGGGTTGCGTCCGGCCTTGACCTCGGCTTCGGAGGCTGCCAGCAGCGGCAGGACAAAGCCGTCCAGCTTGTCCTTGGGGCAGTGGTCGGTGTGCAGGGCAATGTTGACGCCGTAGTTCTTGGCCACTTCGCGGGCGAAGGCGGCGAAGCCCAGGGAACCGGCAACCATGTCCTTGGTGGAGGCGCCGGACCAGTAGGCCGCGCCGCCGGTGGAAACCTGGATGATGCCGTCGGACTCTGCGTCTGCAAACCCTCGCAGGGCCGCGTTCAGCGTCTGCGAGGACGTGACGTTGACGGCCGGAAAAGCGAAGCCGCCCGCCTTTGCGCGGTCGATCATCTCGGAGTAGATCTCTGGGGTTGCAATGGGCATGCTGACTCCTAAAGTGAATTTCGTCTACGGGTTGTGCTGACCCTGGAGTGAACCTCGTCGGCTAGCCCCCATCCTAGCCAATTCTGTGCGGGGGCCGTGTTTCGGGTCACTGGGCCGGGTAATACTTTGCGCTGCGCCTGCCCGGATGGCAGGCCGCGGTGACGGTGCGGAACTAGACGTGCTGGCTGAAGACGTGCCGGCGGATCCAGGCGTGCATGGCGATGGCCGCCGCGGACGCCGCGTTGATGGAGCGGGTGGAGCCGAACTGTTCGATCGAGAGGGTGTCCCGGGCCGCCTCATGGACTTCCGGGGTCAGGCCCGGACCTTCCTGGCCGAAGACAAGGACGCAGTTCTTCGGGAGCTCGTAGGTTTCCAGCGGCACGGAGTCGGGGAAGATGTCGATGCCGATGATCGCCAGTCCCTCCCCCTGCGCCCACGCCACGAAATCCTCCACGGTGGGGTGGTGGCGGACGTGCTGGTAGCGGTCGGTGACCATGGCGCCGCGGCGGTTCCAGCGGCGCCGTCCGATGATGTGCACTTCCTTGGCCAGGAACGCGTTGGCGGTCCGTACCACGGTGCCGATGTTCATGTCGTGCTGCCAGTTCTCGATGGCAATGTGGAACTCGTGGCGCTTCGAATCCAGGTCCGACACGATGGCCTCGTGCTTCCAGTAGCGGTACTTGTCCACCACATTGCGGCGGTCCCCGTCGGCCAGGAGGTCAGGGTCCCAGTGCCCGCCCTGGGGAAACTCACCTTCCCAGGGCCCGACGCCGACCTCCGCCTTGGGCTCCGGTTCCTCCTCGGGCGGGGGAACGGGCAGGGCTGGGGTCTGGGGGTGGTCAGTCACCCCTCAACTCTAGCCGCGCCCGTCCCGGGACGGACGCGGGCGGAACTAGCCGTCCAGCTTCCAGCGGTTGGCCCGGTAGGAGTTGGCGATCTTCGCCAACGCTTCCGGGTTGGCGCTCCAGTAGCTCTCGTGTCCGCTGACGCCCATCATCTGCGGTGTGCCCCACGGGGTCACGCTGAACAGGTTGACGGCCCGGATGGCGTCACCGCCGGCATTGGTGCACGTGAACCCGACCACGACGGCCTCTGCGCGGCGGAACTCCCGGATTTCCGGCGCCGACGACTCAAAATTGGAGACGCATTTGTGGCCCACGAGGTGCTGCGGCAGTTCAGCGGCGGGGATGGCCTTGAGCTTCGCCTCGATGTCCTTGATGGCTGCCTGGACCTTTGCCGGCTCCTTGCCGTACTTGCCCTCCTCCGCTTCAGCGAAGAAGGAGAAGGCCGTGGAAATGCCGTCACCGTCGCGCTCATCGGTGCCCCTGGCGACTTGCTGCATGGGGGCGCCGGTGGCCGGGTCCGTGGTGATCCCGAAGGTTTCGTCGCTGCTCCACGCAGCCAGGTACGAGAAGGAGGATTCGCCGGTGACAAAGCGCTTGAAAAGCGGGTCGTCGGCGGCCGGAATGTTGGCGGGGCCCTGAAGTTCGTCCCACCCCTGGGGAAGGGGGAAGGCGCCGGCCGGCATGTCGTCCGAGGAGGCATCCTCCGACGGCGCGGCGGATCCCTCCGGAGCGGCGCTCTCCTCCGCCGCCTCCGAGGCCGCGGCTTCAGAGGACGGCGCCACCGGCACAGGATTGTCCTCGGCCTGCGGTTTGCTGAACGCCGGAATGACCCAAACGAACACGGCGACCAGCGCAATGATCACGGCAGCGGCGACGGCGCCCAGCACAATGATCAGGTTCTTGTTGTTGCGTGGCTGCTCTGGCGGCTGGGGCACGGAATTCTGTGCCGGGTAGGGCTGCTGCGGATAGGGCTGCTGTGTCGCGTACGGCTGCGTGGGCGGCTGGGGCGCATAGGGCTGCTGGGGCGGCGGCGGGTAGCCCTGCGTATCTCCGGGCTGCGTATCTCTGGATGAATCCCTCTGCGGCGGCGGTGCGCCGTAGTTGTTGCTCATGTGCGGGCCCTTTCAGGTGCTTGCTGGCATCCTGCGGTTCCCGGGATGCCTGGTGATGTCCGGCGGCGGGGACCTGCCGGCGCGGGCCGGCACAACAAACCACCGCTGACATCCCCCGGTCCGCGGCCGCTGGCACACTGGTGCCAGCTACGAGCCTAGTGGAAGAACAGCCCCGGGATGCCGTGGGCGCGTTCCGTCATTCTTCGGACGCCGGATGTTCCGGTGCCCGAAAAATGACAGACTGGGACCCGGAACCGGCCCATAAGCGTTGGAGGATCACCATGGCAAAATCAGACGAAGTACGTTCATCGGCATCGGTTTACCGCAGCGGCCAGGAAATCGAATGCTGGCTGACGGACATGGACGGCGTCCTGGTCCACGAAAACCAGCCGATTCCCGGTGCCGCTGAACTGATCCAGCGCTGGGTGGATACCTCCAAGCGCTTCCTGGTCCTCACCAACAACTCCATCTTCACGCCACGGGACCTGGCCGCGCGGCTGCGTTCCTCCGGGCTGGAGATCCCGGAGGAGAACATCTGGACCTCGGCGCTGGCCACCGCGCAGTTCCTGAAGGACCAGGTGCGCGGCTCGGAATCCGGGAACCGTGCCTACACCATCGGCGAGGCGGGACTCACGACGGCGCTGCACGAGGCCGGCTTCATCCTCACCGACCAGAACCCGGACTTTGTGGTGCTTGGCGAAACGCGCACGTACTCCTTCGAAGCCATCACCATGGCCATCCGGCTGATCCTGGCAGGGGCCCGCTTCATCGCCACCAACCCGGATGCCACCGGCCCGTCCAAGGACGGCCCCATGCCCGCCACCGGAGCCATCGCGGCCCTGATCACCAAAGCCACCGGCCGCGAGCCCTACATAGTGGGCAAGCCGAACCCCATGATGTTCCGTTCGGCCATGAACCAGATCGACGCCCACTCCGAGACCACCGCCATGATCGGCGACCGGATGGACACCGACATCATCGCGGGCATGGAGGCCGGGCTGCACACCGTGCTGGTCCTCAGCGGAATCACGCACCGGGACGACATCGCCGCCTATCCGTTCCGGCCGAACCAGATCCTCAACTCGGTGGCGGACCTCAAGAGCCAGATCTAGTCTGGTTCGGACTGCGGCGGCCTGGCACAGGTTCGGCCTGGCACAGGTTCAGAACGCCGTCATCTTGCCGCCGCCCGAAGGCAACGGGAAGATTTCGTCCTGCAGCTCTTCGATGATGGGCCGGTAGACGAACGGGTTCCACTGCGGGCTGGCATGCGCCGGCAGGGCGTCGTCGGTGCGTAGGTCGTTGGACACCATGTTCGCGGCAAAGGTCTGGGCCCACGCTTCGCGGGCCGTCTGGTAGTTCACCGTACCGTCGCGGGGGTTGCCGATAAAGGCCATCCGGGTAGCACCGAGCTTGCCGGCGAACCGGGTGGCGTCGAAATGGTAGATATAGGCCGATTCGGACTGGACCAGCACACTGGACGGAGCGATCGGTGACAGCTGCTCCAGGCTCTGGTCCACCACCTGGCGCCAGGTCCGTTCGTCCTTGTGCGCGATGCGTTCGCCGAGTTCATACCCGCCGCGCAGGACGGTGGGAACGCGGAACCCGCCTTCGTAGAGGACAACCACACCCTCGAACCAGCTCTGGTCGAGGACATCGAACTTGCTGTAGGGGCTGGAGTCGAGCAGGATGAACTCCACTTCCACGCCGTGCAGCTCGAGCAACCGGGCAGCGACCTGCGTCGCCACCATGCCGCCGAAGCTGTGGCCGTAGAAGTACAGGCTGGTCAGCTGCTTTTCCCGAACGTACTCGATCACCTCAATCACGATCTGGTCAATGTCCAGCCCCTCGTTGGAATACCCGACGGCGGCAAGCTGGCCGCGCTGGCGCAGCGTGCCGCGCAGGGAATTGAGGATCCACTGCGCCTCCTCCCAGCTGGTCTTGTAGCCGGGAAACAGGATCCAGCTGGAGTGCGGGTAGTAGCTCTCCGCAAAATCGTCGCCCACCGTCAGGATCCTGTTGGTCCGGCGCTCCGCCTGGACATGCCGGGTGAAGAACATGTCGGTGGCCAGCAGGGACGCCGCACCCGCCCCGACCAGGAAGTTCCGCCGGGAAAATCTCTTGAGTTCGGCGGCATGCTTGAGGAGGCGGCCCTCGGCTGATCCGGGGCCGCCCTCGGGGTGTGGCTCCTGGGCACGTGGCACACCTCTACCGTAGCCACAGCGGAAGCCGGATATAAAACGCGATGGATGGTGCTAGTTCGCATTCCTGGACGGACGGGCAGGAACGCCGCCCGCGGCGTCCTTCCGGCCGGCTTTGGCGCTCTCACGCCGGGAAATCTCCAGGCCGATCGCATCGTAGCGCGCCAGGAGTTCTGTCCTGGCGATCACAGCGGGATCGTCCAGCATTCCGAACACGGAGTCGCTGGCCGCAAGTAGTTCGTCGTCGGAGAACTGGGCCAGCGGACCGCAGCCCGACGGGTCAATGGACGCCGCGAATTCCCCGGTGATTTCAAGGGTCCTGGACCCCGCCCCGGAGTCCGCGGCAAGGTCGTCCCGCCTCGGCATGAAATCGAGCGAAACCCCCGATCCGGTGGACACGCCGCCGTCGCTGGCGCCGCCGTCGATCGCGTTGAGGTCATTGCGGAGCCCTACCAAGGCGACCGATTCAACGAAGGCGGCCCGGGAGAGATCCACGCGGATGTGGGCGGTGATGCCCATCCGGCGGATGCGGCGAATAACCAGCACAAGGGCGGGGCGGGAATCGTGGTTAAGGCTCCCCCGGACATCAATCCGGACAACATCTGTGGTGACGTCGAGGTTAACGAGGGCGTGAAGTTTGCGGTCCATAGGTACTCCAAAAAAGGGTGTCTATGGCCGACGGCTCAACCTTGGCCAGCGTATCCTCCGCGCACCGCCAGCACAAGCCTGCGGTCAGGGCGCAGGCTTGGTGCGGGCCAGCACGGGATGACCGGCCCCGGCCCGCACCGGCTAGCTTGCCTGGATTCTGCCCTGTCCGCGGTTCTGGCCCTTGCCCGGCTCCTCGAAGTGGGTGCGGGCTTCCGCGCCGCCCACCGAATCCACCAATGACCTGGCGATGTCCCGGAGCTTGACGTTGCTGTTGCTGGAGGCATCCGTCAGGATCTGGACCGCCGCCTCCTGGCTGCAGCGGTTCTGCGCCATGACAATTCCCACGGCGATATCGATGGTGGTCCGGGACTCCAACGTGGCCCGGAGGTTGGTGGCGCTGTCTGTGTGCAGCGAAAACCTGACGGCCAGCCGCAGCGCCTGCGAAATTTCGCGCGTGTAGCCCCTGGCGCGGGCCGCTGCCTTCTCATCGAATTTGCGCGGAACGTCCGAGTAGAGGTTCAGGGCGGCTTTGGCATCGCCCTGGAGGTGGAACGGGAGGGACAGCACGGACCGAAGCCCGTGCGAGGCGACGGCATTTGCGTAGTCAGGGCCCCAGCGGTCCTCCTCGAAGAGGTCCGGAACGTGGACTTCCCGTTCCTCCTCCGCAGCCGTCAGGCAGGGCCCCTGGGATAGCGAGTACTGGATCTCGTCCACCTCGCGCGCGGAATCGCTGCTCCAGCCGATGGTGGCCGCCTTGCGGTCCCGGAGCAAGGTGATGCCGCACAGCGCGTCGTCGCCGTCGCCCGCCATCTGGTGCGCGGAAAAGCGCGCCAGTTCGTTGAGGAAGTCCTCGAAATCCGCGCTCTCCAGGATGAGGTTCTGGATCTGGTCAACGGTGGTGGGGCTTGGGTTGGACGGGAGCATGGCGCGTTTTCTCCAGGGACAGGGGCACGGGGTCGTAAGGCAAATGGTAAGCCACCGGCGGAGGACCGTCCACGCAGGCTGAGCTACCGGAGGCTGGTCCTCGAGGACACCGGAGCGGCATTGGGGCCGAGTATTGACTCCCGCAGCGCGCATGGAAGCATAAAAATGTCGGGACAGCCCTGCTGCCGGGCGCGCTGTGTACCGACAGGCAGAAGGATGTCCGATGGTTGTGGCTCGCGGAGGTGGATCGTCGTTCCGTGCTGCGGCCGTGGCCGCCGTGGTTGCATCCGGTATGGTGCTGGGCGGTTGCACCTTCGGTCCTGAGCCGGGTCCCTCGGAACCTGCAGTGCCGACGTCGACGCCCCCGCCTCAGCCGCCGAGCCGAACTGCGGCGCCTCCGGCGACGACCGCAGCCCGACTGCCGTCGATACCCGCCCGCGACCTAAAATCACACCTTGAGCGGTACAGCCAAGGTCTGATCGACGCCGGCGCCCCCGCGGTCCTCCTCGAACTGCGGGTCGGCGCGGAGGTCTGGACTCATGCCGCCGGTGTCCGGAACTCCGCGGGCGAAGCTGCCCGGGCCAGCGACCCCGTCCACGTCGGCGACCTCACGCAGCCTCTGGTGGCCGTCTCGGTCCTGAAACTCGCGGAGGAAGGCAGGCTGTCGCTTGACGAACCGGCCAGCACTTACCTGCCGGAGCTCCAAGGCCTGCTCCACCAACCCGAGCCCTACACCGTGCGGCGGCTCCTCGGCCACACCTCCGGCATGCCTGATTACCACCGTCCATTACTGGATTCAGTTCCTCCGCGGCAGGCCCTCGCCACCCGGCTGAGCCCCGAAGACAGACTCGCGTTGGCCGCAACGCTTCCCTGGCAACGGCGCCGCGCCCAAAGCTTCAGCTACTCGGATTCCAACTACATCGCCCTGGGCCTGATCGTCGAACGCCTCCGGGGGCGGCCGCTCGCTGACGTGCTGTGGACCGACGTCGGGCAGCCCCTGGGCCTCGGCGGTACCCGGCTGACAGACGACGGGCCGGTACCTGAGGGCATGGTCCACGGTTACACGCTCATCGACGGTGAACCCGTGGACACCACCTATGCCGCCCTTCACAGTGGTTCCGGGGCCACCGGCCTCGTGTCGACGACGGCGGACTTAAACAAGTTCTTCGACGCGCTGTTGGACGGTCGGCTGGTAGGGCGTGATCGGGTGGCGGAAATGCAGGGACCAATCCATGCCGAGTACGGGCTCGGCCTATTCCAGTGGAACGACAGGTGCACCAACGGCTTCTACTACGGCTATGTCGGCGACGTTCCGGGATACGGTACCGTCGCCATGGCCAGTGCCGACGGGAGCCGGCGGCTTGCCTTGGCAGTGGCATACCCGCCGCGGCCGTTCCCCCAGGGCACCGCCGCGCAAGGCACCAACGCGATCGCGTCCGGGATGACCCAAGTCGCGGAAGACGCCCTCAACGGCAGCTGCCGGCTAGGCGGAGGTGTCTGGTTCGGGGAAGGGCCTTGAAGTTCCGGGCGGGAATCCCCTAGCTCAGGCCGAGCTCGTCCCTGCCGAACGCAAACAGGTACGGCACGCCGGTCTCGGCTTCGATCTTTTCCTTGGCCCCGGTGTCGCGGTCCACGATGACGGCGACCGCGACTACGTTGCCGCCGGCGTTCCGGACACCCTCGACGGCGGTCAGAGCGGAGCCACCCGTGGTGGACGTGTCCTCAAGTACCAGGACCTTGCGGCCTTCCACCGACGGGCCTTCCACCTGGCGGCCCATGCCGTAGGACTTCTGGGCCTTCCGGACAACGAAGGCATCCACGTTGCGGCCCCCGTCCACTGCGGCGTGCATCACGGCGGTGCCCACCGGGTCGGCGCCCATGGTGAGGCCGCCGGCGCACTCGAAGTCGATCCCGGCGTCATCGGTCAGCGAGAGCATGACCTGGCCAACGAGCTTGGACGCTTCGTGGTGCAGGGTGATGCGGCGGAGGTCGATGTAGTAGTCGGCCTCGGCTCCGCTGGACAGGATCACCTTGCCGCGGACCACGGCGAGTTCCTTGATGAGTTCAAGCAGGCGGGCACGGGCGGCAGAGGCATCAAGCGGGGCAGTCATGGGGTCCAGTTTAGTGTGTCCGGGATTTGTGACGGCGCGGCCAAGGGACTTTCTACTCTATGCAGCTTCCCCGGGGAGGAGTCGGATGGACTCATGACGGCCGGAACCGCGCCACTCACCCGCTGGCCCGTAACTTCCAAAGACGGCCGCGGCCTCCCGGTCCGGCCCTACCCAGCAGCGGCATATGGGTGAATTCCGGTTGCCCTCCCTTGGCGCGGACCTGAAGAACGGCAAGCTTGTGGAGTGGCTCGTTGAGCCGGGCGACTACGTGAGTCCGGGCGATTCGGTGGCAGTGGTCGAAACCGACATGACCACCCTGGATGTGGAGACCCAGCAGGAGGGCCAGGTCACCGAACTGCTGGTGGATATCGGCGCGACGGTCCCGGTAGGCACCCCCATGGTCCGGATCCTTGGAACCGAGGAAGAAACGGTCCAGCCGGATGCAGCGTCCGTTCCGCAGTCCGAGGCGCAGGACCGGGTGTCGAGCCTCCGGCGGGCCGTCGGGTCGCTGATGTCCCGGTCCAAGAAGTCCATTCCGCACTATTACCTCAGCACCACCCTGGACCTGCGCGCCGCCCTCGAGTGGATGCAACTGGTCAACAAGCAGCGGCCGGTGGCCTCCCGGTTGGTCCCCTCGGCCCTGCTGTTGAAGGCAACCGCCCTGGCAGCCCGGGAGGTTCCGGAAGTCAACGGCTTTTTCACTGACGGGATCTTCCGGCCAAGTAGTTCCGTGCACCTCGGCGTTGCCGTGGCCCTGCGGCACGGCGGCCTGGTTGCGCCCGCCATCCACAACGCCGACACCCTGGCGCTGGACGTCCTCATGCAGAAGCTGCGGGATCTCGTCAGCCGGGCGCGGGCCGGGCGCCTGCAGCGCGCCGAAATGGCCGATCCCACGCTCACGGTGATGAACCTCGGGGACCTCGGCGTGGAGACCGTATTCGGCGTGATCTATCCGCCGCAGGTGGCCATGGTGGGCCTGGGCCGAATGATGGAGCAGCCCTGGGCGCATGACGGCCTGCTGGGTGTGCGGCCTGCGGTCGCCGCAACGCTGTCCGCCGACCACCGGGTCAGCGACGGGCTCCGGGGCGGACGCTTCCTGGCCCGCATCGACGAAGTGCTGCAGAAACCGGAGGAGCTATGAACGAGCAGGACGCCCGGCTTGCCGTACACACGGCCATCGGCCAGGTTGCCCCGGACGTGGATCTTGCCGGCCTCGATGAACAGTCCCGGCTGCGGCAGGACCTCGAACTCGATTCGCTGGATTTCCTGCGGCTCGTGGAGGCAATCGACGAGTCCACCGGCGTCGATATTCCCGAGCACGACTACACCGCGGTGGCCACGGTAAAGAGCCTGATCGACTATCTGGCCTCCCGCGGCTGACCGCGGCGGGCGAAGCCCGGCGCGTGCTCCGGCCGGGGCCCGAAGGCAATAAGGCGCGGCATGAGCCTCGTGACCGCCGGAAAGTGCCTGGCCATGAACAACACCACTGAAGGAACCCCGGACCTCCGTCCGGCGAACAATGGAACGAACACTGCCCGGTGCATGATGCGCTGGACGGTCTGGACCACGAAGGTGGGCATCCGCCGTCGCCGTTGCACCGCAGCGAGGTCCTGCATTGTCACCTGCCCCCGAAGGAGGGCCGGCGCGAGCCGGGCCGCCGCAGCCACGGCATCCTGGATGGCCAGGTTGATACCTACGCCGCCCGCCGGGGACATCGCATGCGCGGCGTCGCCGATGCACAGCAGGCCATCCACATACCAGCGCCGCAACCGGTCCAGCCGGACATCAAGCATGTGGAGGTCATCGAGCGAACGGATCGAGTCCACCCGGTCCGCCAGGTCAGGACGGAGGGCTGCCACCCGCTGGCGGAACCGCTCGACGCCCTCGTTCCTGATCCTCGAATCCGTGCCCTTGGGACCAAGGTAGCCCATCTGGTAGTAGTCATCACGGAACAGCGCGATCATGGCTTCGGTTCCCCGGAATGACGGAACGATGCCTGCCACGGCGCCCTTTTCCGAGGCGTGCCGCGGGAGCTTGAACCACCAGGTGTCGAACGGAACGGGGAATTCCTTTGGTTGCAATCCGGCTGCCCGGCGCAGCACGGAGTGGCGCCCGTCCGTGGCCACCACGAGGTCCGCCAGGAGCGCGCCTTCGGAACCCTGGCGCGTCCGGTAGCGGACGCCGGTGACGCGGCCGCCGTCGGACATTAACGATGTGGCTTCATGCTCCATCAGGAGGGTGAAGGTGGGCTCACGCGCTGCTTCGCCGGCCAGGAAGCTCAGGAAGTCCCACTGCGGCATCATGGCGATGTAGTTGTAGGGCGGCTTCAAGGAGGCGAAATCGCCGAGCGTCAGCATGCCGCCGCCCGGGAGCGGGATGGCCGCGGCGTTCAACCTGCTCTGCGGAAGTTTCCTGAAGGCGTCCCCCAGTCCCAGCTCGTCAATCAGCCTGATGGTGGATGCATGCACGGTGTCGCCGCGGAAGTCCCGCAGGAAGTCGCCATGCTTTTCGAGGACCGTGACCTCCACACCGGCCCGTGCCAGCAGCAGGCCCAGCATCATGCCCGCCGGTCCCCCGCCCACTACAACGCACCCCGTTCGCTCCATGCACCCACGCTACGCCCCCGGGCATGCGGGAGCACAGAGCGCGAACGGACACTTAAGCCCCGGGTTGCAGGGCCGCAACTGTCCGTTCGCGCTGTTGCCCGGCTAGAGCCGGGTGTCGAAGGAATCGCAGAAGACGTTGTCGTTGAACGTTCCCTGGAATTCCGACTTGCCTAAGATCTTTTCGATGGTCGCCCGAATGGCCTCGGGCGTTCCGGCGTGGGCGTTGATGGCGGTTTTCACCATTGGCACGTCAATCAGGTGGTTGGGCTGATTGAGCGAGACGAACACGGTGGGGACCTCGGTGACGTACCACGGGATCTCCGCGGCCATCGGTGAGGACCACTTGATCCGGATGGCTGCCTCCTGGGCGAAACCCTTCACATTGGCGAACACCAAGGCGGCATCGTACTTGTCCGCGTAGTCCCCGGTGGCTTCCTCGGAGATGATCGACATGAAATTCACGCCGGTCTCCCCCGCCGCCTCCCGCTGGTCCGCGGTCTTGAACAGGTGCACCTCAAAGCCGGCGCTCTCCAGCTCGGCCTTGACGGTGTCCAGGTAGGCCAGCGGATCAGCCCGGGTGAAGTCCGAGCCGCCGGAGATGCCGTACAGGCGGATCCGTTTGTGCGTCTCCGGCGTGATGGGCAGGTTGTTGGCCGTGTCCTTGATCAGCGTGACGGTCTTGTCCGCGATCTCTGCCGCGACGGCCCGGTGGGCATCGCTGCCGATCTTCGCCAGCGCCTCAACCGGCGGTACAAGCTCCGCGGCCGGCTTGAGGTGCAGCCCGAGGCTTGCCTTGAGGGCCAGGATCCGGCGCAGCGCATCGTGCAGGCGCTGCTCGGTGATGACGCCGGACTTGTAGCCGTCCATCATGTACCCGAAGTCCTCGGCCGGGTTGCGGAAGAACAGGAACATGTCGCAGCCGGCAGCGATAGTGGCCGGAACCAGGTCCTTGCGCTTCATGGCCTGGGTGAGGCCGATCATCTGCGAGGCGTCAGTGAGGATCAGCCCGTTGAAGCCCAGCTCGCCGCGGAGCAGGTCCTGGAGCAGTTCCGGGGACAGTGTGGCGGGCAGGATGTCCTTGTCCGCCGTTCCCGGGCGGAAATGCCGCGTGAGCTCCGGCGCGCCGATGTGCCCGATCATGATGGACTGCATGCCGTGCCCGATCATCTCGCGGTACACATGCCCGTAGGTCCGGTTCCAGTCCTCGTAGCCGAGGGTGTTGTAGGAGGTGACCACGTGCTGGTCGCGTTCGTCCATGCCGTCGCCGGGGAAGTGCTTCATGGCGCAGACGGTAGGGGATTCGCTGATGCCGTCGAAGTACTCCTTGGCGCGCTCCACCACGATCTCCGGCGTGTTGCCGAAGGCCCGGGTGGAGATCACAGTGTTCCGCCAGTTGTAGTGGATGTCCACGATCGGCGCGAACGCCCAGTTGCAGCCCAGTGCCGCGGTTTCCACCCCGGCCACCTGCCCCATCTTCCGGGCGATGGCCTTGTCCGGGTGCGAGCCGGCCTGCAGGTGCGTCGACACGAATGTTCCGTCGTCGCAGCTTCCGGCTCCCCCCATTTCCGGGTTGGAGGCCATCAGGAGCGGGATGCGGGTCTTGGACTGCGCGTAGCGGATGTGTTCCTGCACGGCTGCGGAGGGTCCCGGCCGGTAGCGCATGCCGCCCACGTGGTAGGTGTCCAGGACACCGTCCAGGTACTCCGGGGAGTAGTCGTTGTTGTGGTTGATGAACAGCTGCCCGATTCTTTCCTCGAGGCTCAGTCCGGCGATGGTGGATTCCACCCACGCAACGGCATCGTCGTCGAGATCGAACGGCGCGGCCTGGAGGTCGACGTCGAACCGGCGCGGTTGGGTGCCCGGGGCACCCTGGTACGCAACAGCGGAAGTTCCGACGGCGGCTCCGGCGACGGCGGCAATGCCGGCCAACGCCTCGGTCACCACCTGGTCAACCGGGGCGGCGATGTCCACCACGATTCCGGCTTCGTCGGCTTCGAGCGCTTCCAGGGTTGCGAGCTGGGATTCCAGCAGCGCGGGCGGCATGAAGTGCCCGGACCGCCCTTCAGTCCGTACCCTAAGAACCTCTTTGCTGCCGTGCAGGTGCAGGAACACCGTATCCGGCGCCTGTTCCCGGATGGCGTCCCGGTAGCTGCGGCGCAACGCGGAACAGGCAAGCACGAGTCCGCCCTGGCTGGCGTCGGCGAGTTCCCTGCCCACAGTGGCCAGCCAGGGCCAGCGGTCCTCGTCGGTCAGGGGCGTTCCGGCCGCCATTTTGGCGACGTTCTCCACGGGGTGGAGGGAATCGCCGTCGAGGAACGGTGCGCCGAGTTCGCGGGCCACCAGGTCACCGATGGTGGTCTTGCCGCAGCCGGAGACGCCCATCACGATGATGCGGTGCTTGCTGCTCATCAGGGGTTCCTTGTCACCAGTCATGGACGGTGCCGTCCACCAGCCGGTTGTACGGCAGGTAGGCCTGCTGGTACGGGTACGTTGCGGCGGCCTCTTCGTTGAATTCGACGCCGATGCCCGGCTTGTCGCCCGGGTGCAGGTAGCCGTCCACGAACGTCATGGACTGCTCGAACACCGTGTTGGTGGCGTCGGAGTGCTGCATGTATTCCTGGATGCCGTAGTTGTGGATGGCCAGGCCCACGTGCAGCTGGGCGGCGAAGCCCACCGGGGAGATGTCGGTGGGGCCGTGGAAGCCGGACTTGATCTGGTACTGCGCGGCGAAGTCCATGACCTTCTTCAGCGGGGAGATCCCGCCGAAGTGCGTGGAGGCTGCCCGGACGTAGTCGATCAGCTGTTCCTTGATGATGGTCTGGTAGTCGTACACGGTGTTGAAGATTTCGCCGATGGCCAGCGGGGTGGTGGTGTGCTGGCGGACCAGGCGCAGGGCCTCCTGGTTTTCGGCCGGGGTGCAGTCCTCGAGCCAGAACAGGTCATAGGGTTCCAGGGCCTTGCCGAGCTTGGCGGCCTGGATCGGGGTCATGCGGTGGTGGCCGTCGTGCAGCAGCGGCAGCTCCGGGCCGAACTCGTTCCGGACGGCCTCGAACACGGACGGCAGGTGGCGCAGGTAGGCCCGGGTGTCCCAGTCCTCCTCCACCGGGAACGCGCCGCGCCCGGCGGGCTCGTAGTCGTAGCGTTCACCCGAGGCCTGGGCCTGGGCGGCGACGCCGTAGACGGCTTTGATGCCCGGGACTGCGGTCTGGATGCGGACGGACTTGTAGCCGAGTTCCAGGTGCTCGCGGACCGAGTCGAACAGGGACGGGATGTCCGCGCCGGAGGCGTGGCCGTAGGCGCGCAGGCCGTTGCGGGATGCCCCGCCGAGGAGCTGGTAGACCGGCATCCCGGCGATCTTGCCCTTGATGTCCCAGAGCGCCATGTCCACCGCGGCGATCGCTGCCATGGTCACCGGGCCGCGGCGCCAGTATGAGCTGCGGTACAGGAACTGCCAGGTGTCCTCGATCCGGTGCGGGTCCTTGCCGATCAGCAGCTGCGCGACGTGTTCCTTGAGGTACGCGGCGACGGCGAGCTCGCGGCCGTTCAGGGTGGCGTCACCGATGCCGGTCACGCCGTCCTCCGTGGTGATCCGGAGGGTCACGAAGTTACGGGACGGGCTTGTCACGAAGACTTCCGCGGCAATGATTTTCACAGCTATTCCTTTCGAGCGGGGCTGGGTCGGGGCTTAGTTGGAGGTGGCGGCGAACGGCTTGGCGGCCGCGGTGGCCTCGGCTGCGCGGGACGGTTCGGCGCCGGCGGACGGTTCAGCGCCGGAAGGGCCGCTTCCGGGAACACTGGTCCCTCCGTCCACGCGGCGGGACCGGATCTCGGCCAGGATCTCGGCGTGCATGGCGTCCGTCAGCTTGTACTTGGACATGACCAGCACGGCCAGGATGGTCAGCACGGCCGGGATGGCGCCGGCGGCGAGCTGGATTCCGAACACTGCGTCCGCGGTCTGCACGGCGCCGGACTTGTAGCCGCCCAATGCCAGTGCGTATGCGGCGAGCGCTCCGCCCACGGCCTGGCCGGTTTTGCGGGTGAAGGAGAACAGCGCGTAGGTGATGCCCTCGGTGCGGACGCCGGTCTTCCATTCTCCGTATTCCACGGTGTCGGCTTCCAGTGCCCACACCACGATGTTGACGGCGAGGACACCGAGGAGGCTGATCACCAGGCCGGTGAAGCCCATCCAGACCTGGCTGGCCGGAGTGAAGAAGATGATGGCGCCGCCGATGACGGTGAGCAGCGACGAGTAGATGTAGACGCGCTTCTTGCCGATGGAGCGGACCAGCCTGGGCATGAACGCGGCCAGCACGAAAGTGAACACCAGCTGGATGATGGACAGGACCGGGTACAGGTCAAGGCGCCCCAGGACGTCGCGCAGGTAGTACAGCTGCACCGACGTCAGCGCCAGGTAGCCCGAAAGGAAGAAGAAGGAGCTGATGCACAGCATCAGGAGGGGCTTGTTGCCCTTGAGCGTGTTCATGCTCTGCTTGACCGAGACGTTGGGGACGGCGCGGTGGACGCGTTCCTTGGCGGTCATGACGGTGAAGAAGTAGAGGGCTGCACCGATCGCCACGAATACCAGCGTGATGGTGGTGAAGGTTGCCTGCAGGTCGGCGCCGGGCTTAATGAGCGGGGCGACGAAGATGCCGAGGGCCGAACCCACCAGCAGGCCTCCGACCATGCGGGCCGATCCCAGCTTGGCGCGCTCCCCCGGCTCCTGGGTCATGGCGCCGGCGAGGGAGCCGTACGGAATGTTGACCAGGCTGTAGGCCAGGCCAAGGGCCGCGTAGGTGACGTAGGCGTAGAGCAGGGTTCCGGACTCGCCCAGCTGCGGGATGGAGAAGGTTGCAACGCTCAGGAGCAGCAGCGGGATGGAGCCGAACATGATGAACGGACGGAACTTCCCGAAGCGCTTGCTGAAGGTGCGGTCCACCATGCGGCCGGCAAAGACATCGGCGAACGCGTCAAAGATCCTGACGACCAGCAGCAGGGTACCTGCAGCGGCGGCCGAGATTCCTGCAACGTCCGTGTAGTAGACGAGAAGGAACATGGTGGCGGTGGTGAAGGCGAGATTGTTGGCTGCATCCCCGGCGCCGTAGCCGACGATGCTTAGCTTGCTCAGCTTTTTCATGATTTGGGCTCCTTTACCCGGTGCCGCCCCCGTGGAGCCGGCGAAAAAATTGTGAAAATGCTTGGGGTGGTGATGCTGTGAAAAGTCGTGGGCCTCCGGCGGGTGCGATTCCCGGGATGCCGGTTTTGGCTCTTGTTGTAATCCTAATCACTTGGCAATCATTTGGCAAGCGGTTGCCATTAATTTGTTGAAAGTTCATTAAACACCAATTCCCGGCTCCCCTTAATCCGGGGGCCGGGCATCAGCGCACGTACGGAGGACGCTACGGGGAGACAGCCAGCTCCCCGAACGTTCCGCACAGGTCTTCAATCAGCTCCACGACGGCGGCGTCCCCGGCCAGCGCCGGATCCACCAGGCCAAGCAGGGCACGGATCCGCTCCGTACCGCTGAGCCGGTTTGCTGTGGCCACCTGGTCAGCCAAGGGATCCTGGAACGCGGCGGCGGCGGCGCTGTAGTCCATCCAGGCGGCAAGCATGAGCGCGGCGGCCGCACCGGACCTGCCCGCGGCGCGCTCGGCCTGCAGCACCGGAACGGCGCGCATCCGGAGCTTGGTGCTGCCGTCCATGGCGATCTGCGCGAGGTGGTGGGCAATCCGGGCGTTGCTGAAGCGTGCCAGCAGGGCGGCCCGGTAGGCCGGGATCTGCAGGTCCGCAGCATTTCCGTCCGGCCCGGAAAGGTTGGCTTCCGCCTCGTCCCAGAACCTTTCTACGGCCTGGAGGCACAGCGGGTCCGCCAAGGCCTGGGCCACGGTGGTGTGGCCGCGAAGCTGGCCCGCGTAGGCAAGCAGCGAGTGCGCGCCGTTCAGAAGCCAGAGTTTGCGGTTCTCGTACGGCTCGATGTCTGCCACGAACACGGCACCGGCGTCTTCCCAGCGCGGCCGCCCGGCCGGGAAGTCCCCGCTGAGCACCCAGTTGGAAAAGGGCTCGGCCACCACGGGCGAACTGTCGCGGTAGCCGCACGCGGCCTGGACGGCGGCAATGTCCGCGTCGGTTGTCCGCGGAGTGATGCGGTCCACCGAGGTGCTGACGAAGCTGATGTTGGCGTCGATCCATTCGGCCAGGCCGGCGTCCCACGCCCCGGCCATGCCTGCCACTGCGTTGTGCGCCACGGTGCCGTTGTTGGAGAGGTTGTCACAGCAGACGACCGCGAGCGGCCCGGACCCGGCAGCCCGGCGGGCGGCGAGGGCAAGCACCAGCCGGCCCAGCGGCGTCGTCGGGTTTCCGCTGCCGGATGCCAGTACCGCGAGGTCGGCAACGACGTCGGACGCGGTCCGGTCGAGGTGCCCGTCGGCGCCGAGCCCGTACGCCGCTTCGGTGATGGTCAGCGTGACGACGACGGTGGCGGGAGCGGCAACCAGCCCCTCCAGCCGCTGCACATCCGCACCGTCCACGGCCTCCACGATGCTGCTGACCACGGTGAACGAGTCCCCGCCGTCGGCGCGTTCCACCACGGTGAACAGCCCGTCCTGTTCAGCCAGGGCCAGCGCGGCGTCGGGGCGGCGGCCGGTGAAGGCGGCGATGCCCCAGTCCGCGGCGTCGGACGCCTGGTGCGTGAACCAGGCCTGGTGCGAGCGGTGGAAGGCGCCCAGCCCCAGGTGGACGATCCGCACCGGCGCCTTGGCGGACGGGCGCAGGCGGCGGTTGAGTTGGGGATGGTCGACGGCGGATTGCGCCTCAGGCTGCAGTTCGAGGCTCACAGCTTGAACACCCTTCGGGGCGAGCCGTCGACGAGGTCGACGATCAGTTCATGGGCGCGGTCCTCGCTGACGCGGTGCTCGGCCACGAGCCTGGCCAGGAAGGAGGCCTCGATCCGGCGGGACGCATCGTGCCGTGCCGGGATGGAGCAGAAGGCGCGGGTGTCGTCGATGAAGCCGGACGAGCGGGAGAAGCCGGCAGTCTCGGTAACGGCCGAACGGAAGCGCAACATGGCGTCCGGCGCGTCCAGGAACCACCACGGGGCGCCGAGGTACACGGACGGGTAGAAGCCTGCCAACGGAGCGAGTTCGCGGGAGAACACGGTCTCGTCCAGGGTGAAGAGCACCAGGTGGAAGTCCTTGGCGGTGCCGAAGTCCTGCAGCAGCGGACGGATCGCCTCGGTGTAATTGACGGCGAACGGGATGTCGTGGCCCGTATCGGCGCCGTAGGCGTTGAAGGTGGGTTCGTGGTGGTTGCGGTACGACCCCGGGTGGATGGTCATCACCAGGCCGTCCTCCACGGACATCCGCGCCATCTGGTACATCATGTGGGCTTCGAAGTCTTCGCGGTCTCGGGCCGTGGCCTGGCCCGACCGGGCCCGGTCGAACAGCTTCGCCGCATCGCCGGCGTCGAGCTTCAGCGTTGCGGGGGTACGGACACCGTGGTCGGCGGAGACGGCGCCGTGGTCCACGAAATAACGACGCCGGTTCTGCAGGGCGGCGATGTAGCCGGCATAGCCGGTGGCGCCGTCGCCCGCTGCCGCGATGAGCCGGTCAACGTTCGCGGACCAGGCGGGGTGGGCGATGTTCAGGTAGGCGTCCGGGCGGAAGGTGGGCAGGACGCGTCCGTGGAACGTGGGGTCCTCGGCGATCGCCTTGTGGCTGGCGAGGCTGTCCAGGGGGTCGTCCGTGGTGGCCAGCACCTCGATGTTGAAGTCCTTGAAGAGCTGGCGGGGCCGGAAGCCGGGCTCCAGCAGCTTGGCGGAAATGGCATCGTAGCTGGCATCGGCAGTTTCGGCGCTGATCTCCTGCTGGAGGCCGAAGACGCTGTCGAACTGGGTGCGGAGCCAGTAGCCGGAGGCGGTGCCCTCGAACAGCGGCCAGGCCTGGCAGAACTCGCGCCAGACGGTGCGGGAGTCCGGCTCCGAGGTGTTCGAGCCGCGCAGCCGGTCCAGCGGGACGCCGCTGGCGTGGATCAGCCTGGTGACGTAGTGGTCCGGGCTGACCAGCAGCGCCGCCGGGTCCGGGAAGGGGGTGTTGTGCTCGATGACTGCGGCGTCAACGTGCCCGTGCGGGGAAATGATGGGCAGGTCCTGGACGCGCTGCAGGAGGTCGCGCGCAATGCTGCGCGTTCCGGGATCCGCGGGCAGGAGCCGGTCTGGGTTGGCTGCAATCGACTGTGACATAGCTCAATGGTCGGGTCTGCAGCCGCCTTTTGTCAACCGGTTGCCATAAATTGCCATCTTGGTTGCGGCAGGTTTGTGGGTGGCGAGGTGCGCGTGCGGACACAGATCCGGGCTGAGGACGCCGATTCGGCCTGGGGACACGCTAATTCGGGTGTCCCTGGACCGATTCGGTGTCCCGGGCGCGAAAAGCTAGCCCGTGGGCAGGAGCCGCCCGCTCGAGCCGCGCAGCACCAGCTCCGTTTCGACGCGCAGCGTTCCGGCTGGCTCCCCCGTGCCGTGCAGGAGGTCAAGCAGCAGTGCGGCAGCGCCCGAGCCGCACTCGCCCAGCGGCGACCGCACGGTGGTGAGCGGCGGCGTGGTGAAATCCGCCCCGAAGATGTCATCGAAGCCCACAATGCTGATCTGGTCCGGAACCACCATGCCCGCGGCCTGGAGTTCCTGCATGAGGCCGATGGCCAGGAGGTCGTTGTAGGTCAGCACCGCTGTCGCCCCGCTGGCCCGGACGTCGCGCGCCACCTGCCGGCCGCCGTCGACCGTGGGCTTGGTGGATTCCAGCCGCACGGCCTCGATCCGGGACCATTCGCAGGCGGCCTGCACGCCTTCCCAGCGTCGGGCGGACATCCAGGACTGCGCCGGCCCGGCAACAAAGGCAACCTTGTGGTGCCCGTTGGCGGCCAGGCTGCGGACAGCCTCGCTGATGCCCTTGTTCACGTCGGGCACCACGCACGGCACGCCGTCGACCTCGCGGTTGATGACCACCACGGGCTTGTCGCGGGCGAGGGTGCGGATGTCGTCGTCGTCCATGCGCGGGCTGGCAAGGATCAGGCCGTCCACGGTGGCCATCATCCGGCGGGCGGCGGTCAGTTCGGTGACGGCGGACTCGGCGGATTCGGCCAGGACCAGGGTGTAGTCCCGCAGGGTGGCGGTGGTTTCCGCTCCGCGGATGATGTCGAAGAACGTGGGGTTGGTGATGTCCGCGACGATCAGCCCGAACGTGTTGGTGCGCCCGGTGGGGAGGGCGCGTGCGAACGGGTTGACCTGGTAGTTCAGTTCGGCGGCGGCATCCTCGATGAGTTTCTGCGTCTTGGCGCTGACCCGGCCCGGTTTGCTGAGCGCGCGGGAAACCGTGGACGGGTTGACGCCGGCAACCTTGGCAATGTCGTAAATGGTGGCGTTGGGCTTGCCGTCCCGGGCGTGCTTTTTGGCCGGCGCTGTTGTTGCGGCAACTTCCGGCGTCTTGGGTTCAGTCACCGCCCCATCCTACGAGGAAACAACCCAACTGGGTCGCAGTTAATGTCGTTATGAGCGGCCCAAAACGACATTAACTGCGACCCAGTTGGGCTTGGGATGGCCAGCGGTTGCCGCGCGGGGTGCCGCGGGTGAGCTAGCGGGCGGTCTAGGAGCGCTCGGGGAACTTGCCTTCGTCCGCGATGCGCTTGTTCAGCTCGGCAAGGAACACATCCTCGTCGAAGTCCAACCCGACTTCCGTGCCGGTCCAGCTGGAGAGGTGGATGGCGTTGGCCAGGCGGACCCCGTTGATGCCGTCCGATCCCGGGGCCAGCAGCGGGGTGCCATCCAGGATGTTGGCCGCGAAGTTCTCCAGGACGCCGGCGTGCTGGCCGCCCCAGACAGACTCGAATTCGATGACTTCGGTGGTGTAGTACTGCTCCGGATTCAGCTCGCCCATAAAGAGTTTGCGGACATCGTCCATATCCATGGCGTCGCTCAGTTCACGCTCGGGCTTCTTCAGGCGGGTGACGGTGGCAGTCTTGGAGTTTTCGACGACGATCTTCCCCTGGTCGCCCAGGATCTCGAAGCGGTCGGTTCCCACGAGGTCGTGGGTGGCGGTGACAAAGACACCGGTGGCGCCGTTGCCGTAGTCCACAACAGCAGTGACTTCATCCTCCACGGCGATGTCGCGGCGGAAGCCGTACGCAACCTTCGAGTAGACGGACTTCGGAACGCCGCAGATCCACTGCCACAGGTCCAGCTGATGCGGTGCCTGATTGACCAGGACGCCGCCGCCTTCGCCGCCCCAGGTGGCGCGCCATTCGCTGGAGTTGTAGTAGCCCTGCGGACGCCACCAGTTGGTGATGATCCAGTTGCTGCGGCGGATGGCACCGATCTCGCCGTTCTCGACGATTTCCTTGAGTTTCCGGTACAGCGGGTTGTTGCGCTGGTTGAACATGATCGCGAAGGACAGCTCGGGCTTGCCCGCGGCAAACTCGTTGAGCTCCTTGACCTGCTTGGTGTAGACGCCGGCCGGCTTCTCCACGAGCGCGTGGATGTTGCGTTTGAGGGTCTCGATACCCATCTCGGGGTGCAGGAAGTGCGGAACACAGGTGACGACGGCGTCCACGTCGCCGCTTTCCAGCATGGCGATGTAGTCGTCGTAGAAGGGAACTTCCGGGTATGTGGCCGAGGCCAGTTCCTTCTTCGCGGGATCGACGTCGCAGATGGCGCCGATCTCCATGTTGGGAACCATGCCCTCCGCGATGAACCTGGCGTAGGCTCCGCCCTGCTGGCCCAGGCCGATAATGCCGAGGCGTACTTTCTTGGTCATTGTTGAATCTCCGTATTCGTTGGTGCTGAGTCTGGGAAGTCTTAGAAGAGGTCGGCGTGGCCCATGGCCACCAGGTTGTCGTGGGAGGTCTGCAGCGCATCCCAGACGGTGCGGCCGTACAGTTCATCCTGTTCCACCAGCATGTATTCGGCTCCGGCTGCCTGCGCGGCAGGGATGATCGAGGGAAAGTCCAGGTTGCCTTCGCCCACTTCGGCGAACTGGACCACATTCTTGAACTCCGCCATGAATCCCATGACGTCGCCTGAATCCAGCAGTCCGAAAGCTGATTGCGGCATCTGGCCGATCCGGTAGTCCTTCAGGTGCACCATGGCGGTGCGCCCGGCGTACTTTTCCAGGGTCCGGACGGGGTCGAGGCCTCCGCGCTGTACCCAGTGCACGTCGATTTCCATGCCCATGGCCGGGGAGTTCTCGGCGATGATGTCCAGCATGTATTTGCCGTCGAACTTCGCGAACTCGATGTGGTGGTTGTGGTAGTACAGGCCGAGGCCCTGTTCCTGCAGGCGTTCGGCGTATTCGTTGGCCTGCTTCGCGAAGTCAACGACTGCACCGATCGACTTCATTGCCGGGAACGGCAGCATGCCAATCCGCAGGAGCTTTGAGTTCAGGCGCTTCGCGTCGTCCACGATCTTGTCGAAGTGGTCCTGGAGCGAATCGCCGGGGCGGCCCTTGGGGGTTTCCATCGCGACGGACAACGCCGCGATGTCCATGCCCAGCTCCGAACGGGAGCGGTCCAGTTCGGCCACGTTCTCCGGTGTCATCGGGATCTGGGAAATTTCGACGGCGTTGTAACCGATCGCGCTTACCTTGCGGAGCGTTTCAAACGCGCCGATCTCCGCGAAGCTGTCCTTCAGCATCATCGCCTGCACGCCTATTTTGGCCACGTTATTCCTCCGTTGTCGTACTTGGTGTGTGTTAAATCCTGCGCCTACCCTCAGGCGAGGGCTCCGGCCTGTTCAATCTGATGGCGCTGGCTTTCCAGCAGTCGGTGACGATCCGCCCGGCGCTGTTCCTGCCGGTCCGGATCGGGTACCGGGGACGCCAGCAGGAGGCGCTGCGTGTAAGGGTGCTCGGGGTCGCGGGTAACGATCTCGGCCGGTCCCTGTTCGACGATTTCGCCGTGGTACATCACGGCCACACGGTGGCTGATGTGCCGCACGACGTCAAGGTCGTGGGAGACGAACAGGTACGAAACACCCGTGTCCTTTTGGATCTGCAGGAACAGGTCAAGGACCCGGGCCTGGGTGGAGAGGTCCAATGCGCTGACGGGCTCGTCGCAGACGATCAGCTTGGGCGAGAGGGCCAGGGCACGGGCGATGGCCACCCGCTGGCGCTGGCCGCCGCTGAACTCGCGAGGCAGGCGGTGGATGGCGTCCGCGGGCAGACCCACCTGGTCCAGGAGTTCCGTGACGCGCTTCTTCGCCTCGGCTGGGGACATGCCCTGCACGCCGAGGGGTTCGGCGAGGATGTCACCGATCTCCAGGGCGGGGTTGAGCGAGGTGTACGGATCCTGGAAAACCACCTGGAGGTCGCGGCTCAGGGTTCGCCGCTGCCTGCGAGTGGCGTGGCTGATGTCCTTGCCTTCGAAGGTGATTTTGCCGGCCGTGACCGGGGCGAGGCCCAGGACCGCGCGGCCCAGCGTGGTCTTGCCGGAGCCGGACTCCCCCACCAGGCCAAGGGTCTCGCCCTGGCCGATGGAGATGTTGATGTCCGTCAGGGCCCTGAACGGCTTGGCCCGGAACTTCTTGCTGGGGTATTCCACAACGAGGTTGTCCACTGTCAGCAGCGGGGCGTTCTGCGTGGTGCTCATGCGACCGGCTCCTTCTGGCTGGATACAAGCATGGACATGGGGGTTTTTCCTTCGAGCATCGAGGCCAGAAGAGTCCGGGTGTACTGCTCTTTCGGGTTCCGGAGGATGTCGCGGACGGATCCTTCCTCCACGAGCCGGCCGTTCTGCATCACGGCTACGCGGTCGCAGAGGTCCGCCACCACACCGAAATTGTGCGTCACCAGGATGATGCCGATGTTCAGGCGCTGCTGGAGCTCGCGCAGGAGGTCCAGCACGTCGGCCTGCACCGTGACGTCCAAGGCGGTGGTGGGCTCGTCGGCGATCACCAGGTCCGGTTCACAGCTGATGGCCCCGGCGATCAGCACACGCTGGGCCATGCCCCCGGAGACTTCGTGCGGGTACGCGCTGAACGTCCGTTCCGGGCTGGCGATCCCGACGTCGGTCAGCAGCTTCAGCGCACGCCTGCGGGCCTCCTCCTTGGAGATCCCGAGGACCCGCACCATGGGCGTGACGAGCTGGTAGCCGATGGTGAAGGCGGGGTCCAGGTTGCTCATGGGCTCCTGCGGAATATAGGAGATCCGCTTGCCCCGCAGCTTGGACAGCCGCGCCTGGTTGACGCGTTCGTCGCCCGGGGCCACGGTGTAGTTGCCATCGAACTGGATGGCGCCGCCCACAATGCGGGCATTGTCCGGCAGCAGGCCGAGGATGGAGAACGCCGTCTGGGACTTCCCCGAACCGGATTCACCCACGATGCCCAGGATCTCACCGCGGTCCACGTGGAAGGACACATCGTCCACCACCTTCTTGATGGAGCCGTCGGCCTGCGGGTAGCCGACGCCGAGATTGGTCACCTTTACGAGGTGGTGCTCGGTTCCGGCATCGACGGCGGCTACGGACTTACGCGACGGGCGCGCCGCGGCGGGTCCCGCCGTCGGGCTCGCTCCCGTGGCCGAAGACGCGGCCCTTTTCCTGCGGTGCTTGATCTTTTCGCCGTCTTCCAACGCGTCGCGGATGGCGTTGCCGAGCAGCACCAGGCCGCCGATAGTGAGCGCCATGGCAAGGGCGGGCCAGAAGAGCAGCGTCGGGGTCAGGTAGACGTTCTTGAAGCCTTCGGAGAGCATCACGCCCCAGGTTGCCTTGGTGGGATCGCCGAGTCCCAGGAACTCGAGTCCGGACTGGATGGCAATGGCCACGCCGGCAATGGCCGCGGTCTGAATGATGATGGGTGCGCGGACCACGGAGAAGATGTGGCGGACGATGATGCTCCAGTCGGAGAGCCCGGAAACCCTGGCGGCGTCGACGTAGAGCTCATTGCGTACAGACTGGACCGCGGTGCGGGTCAGCCGGAAGTAGGACGGGCTGATGAGGACGCCGAAGGCGATCATCGAAATCCAGACCGAGGGTCCGAACGCGGCGCGGATGGTGAGCAGCACGATCAGGCCCGGCAGGCTCATGAGGATGCTGACCACCCAGTTGGAGACGGCCTCGAACTTCCCGGCGTAGTAGCCGGCGATCAGGCCGGCCGGGAGGCCGATGGCGATGGCAACACCGGCGCACAGGAGTGCGGACAACAGCGTGAGCTGTGCACCGAAGAGCAGGCGGCTCCAGGTGTCGCGTCCGGCGCTGTCCGTGCCCAGGATGTTCACCGAGTCTGCAGGTGCCAGGGTCTTGGTGATGTTCGCGAAGTTCTCCTCGAACGGGGCCAGGACGGGGGCGAAGATGGCCAGCAAGGCGATGGATCCCAGGATCACCAGCGAGGCGATGCCCATCGGGTTCCTGATGAGGCGGCGCATCACGGTGGAACGGACTACTGTGCCGCTCTGGCCGGTGGCCACTGGTGCGGCTACCACCGCTGTTTCTACGGAATCGCTCATGACACACGCACTTTCGGGTTGAGCCAACCATTGAGGATGTCCACCAGGAGGTTCACCACGATGACCACCACCACGGTGTACATGACCACTCCCATGACCACGGGAAGATCGGACTGGCCGGTGGCGGTGACCGCGAGCGGTCCCATTCCTGGAAGGGCGAAGATCTGCTCGATGATCACCACGCCGCCCAGCATGCCGATCAGCTGAAGGCTCAAGACGGTCAGGCCTGCCGGTGCCGCGCTGCGCAGCACGTGCTTGAAGAGGATTTCCCGCTCTCCGATGCCCCGGCTGCGGAGTGTCCTGACGTAGTCGCGCTCGAGCTGCTTGATCACGGCGCTGCGGATTTGCTGCGCTCCGCCAGTCACGCCGTTGATGAGCAGTGCAATGACCGGAAGGGTCATCGAATAGACCCAGGCCTCCGGACCCACCTCAGGAGAGATGGTGCTGGTGGCCGGGAAGAAGCCCAGCTGGATGGCCAGGATGGTCACGAGCAACACGCCGATCACGTACCCCGGGATGGAGTCGCCAACGATCGCGCCCACCTGGACCACCCTGTCCACCCAGCCGCGCTTGACGGCTGCGGCAACACCGATCAGTGCTGCGCAGATGGCGATCAGGATCATTGCGGTGAAAACCATCGTCATGGTCACCGGGATACGCGTAGCCAGGGAGCTGGACACCGGTTCCGAGGTGAACCACGAAGCTCCAAGGTTTCCTGAGAGGGCGTCGCCTAACCAGGCGAAGTAACGGGTCACGAGGGGCTGGTCGAGTCCCAGCTCCTGTTCCTTCAGGGCAACCTGCTCCGGAGTGGCCTGGTCACCGAGGATGTTCCGGGCAATGCTGCCGCTGGAGGTGTACAGCAACGTGAAGGTGAGTGCCGAGACTACGAACAACACCACCAACCCGCTGCCCAGCCTTTTCGCAATGAACTTGATCATGGAGTCCTACTTGGCGGGCGAGTAGTTGTAGATGGACGGAACGGCCTGCTGTGCCTGCGGGGTGACGTTCACTTTGTCGTTGTGGTAGTACATCTGGTTCACACGAAACAGCGGCGCGAACCACGCCTGTTCCACCACGTACTTGTTGACGTCCTGGGCCAGCTTGCCGGCTTCCTCGCCACCTGTGCGTACAGCCTGGATCTTGGCCTCAAGCTCCGGGGTGGTGTTCTTGAACGGGTTGTAGAGGGCCTTGGTGGAGACGATCTGGTCGATCGCTACCGTGGGCTCACCTTGGAAGAGGTTGTAGAACAATGCGTGGTATTTCTGCGCTGCGACGTCCGCGGTGAAGGTGTTGGTGATCGCGGCGCCCGGCTTCAGGGTAATTCCGACGTCGGCGAGCTGCTGCTGGAGAACCGAGATGAGCGTTTCAGCTCCCGGAAGTGTGGGGACGTCGATAGTCACGTTGCCTTCGAAGCCGGATTCCTTCAGGAGTTGCTTGGCCTTGGCGGGATCGTAGCTGTAATAGTTTTCGAGCTCTTCAGTCCAGGCACCGCTGTCCTTGCCAAACGGCTGGGAGGTGGGAGTCCCCTGGCCGAGCATGACCTGTTCCAGGATGGTCTTGCGGTCGAATGCGTGGTTGATTGCCTGACGGACCTTGACGTTGGCCAGGGCCGGGTTCTTGGTGCCATCCCGGTCCAGGAGGAGCAAGCCGGACCAGTCAACCTGGTTCGCTTCAAGCTTCATCTTGGCGCCCTCGGCCTGCTTACCGCTTTTGGGGTCCAGGAGGGTGGCGTCAACCTGGCCGGAAACGAGGGCATTGGTACGTGCCGTGGGATCGGTAAGGATCTTTAGGGTCAGCTTCTTGTACTTCTGCAGGTCCTTGTTCCAGTAGCCGTCGCGGGCTGTGAAGACCGTCTGGGAGTCCTTCACTGAGGCTGCCTTGTCCATCACGTACGGGCCGGAGCCCACCGGTACGGTCTTGATGGCGTCAGTGCCCAGTGCTGCGGGGCTTCCCATCAGGCCAGCTGCCTGGCTCAGGAAGTATTCCAAGGCGGGCTCTGCTGCACTGAGGTTGATGTCGATGGTGTCCGCGTCCACCACGGCGATGTCGGATACAGACCCCAGCTGGGCCATCTGGGGACCGTTCGCCTTCTTGAAGTGGTCCAGGTTGGCCTTGGCTGCTGTGGCGTCAAACTTGGCACCGTCACTGAACGTGACGTCGGTCCGGAGGTCCACGGTGAGCTTGGTGTTGGTGTCGTTGTACTTCCATGCCGTGGCCAGCATGGGGCTGAGCTTGCCGTCCGGCTCCCGCAGGATCAGGGTGTCATACGCTGCCTGGTACGGCTGCAGGGCATGGCCGACGTGGGCCTGGGCAGGATCCCAGGAAGTGATGTCGCGGAGGGTGCCCAAGGTGAGTGATGTTGGAGCAGCGGCGTTTGAGCCCGCTCCGGCGCCGCCGCCGCAACCGGTCAGCGCAAGCGCCGCGCTGACGATGATGGCGGCAGCTGCCGCCTTGGGACCTAACTTCATTGTTGGCTCCTAGTGTCCGTGGAACGTGAGACTTGCGAAATGCAGCCAGTGTGGCGTGGGCCACACTGGCCTTGTGGGATTCAGCGTACGCACTGTTGCCCGCTTTGGCAACCGATTGTCAAAAGAGTTGCCGAAAAACTTTGAGAGTTCGGAAATGAAGAGCTGCCGGAGCACATAAGGGGCAGCAACCGGTTGCTGCGGCAAAGGCCCCAGGCGCCATTACGGCCACGCCTCAGGACACCAGCTCGGCCGACTCCGGGTAGCTCTGCCGGTAGACATCCTTGATGATGCGCAGCGATTTTTCGGCCTCAGCAGGGCTGATCCAGAACGGCTCCGCCTCGTCCAGCCGGCTGTAGAAGTCGCTGATCAGCAGCTCGTGCGAGACACCCCAGTAGGACCGGCCGCCGGAGTCGCTCTTGCGCTCCGGAATGACGTCCACGCGCCCGTCATCATGGGTGACGGTGAGGTCGCCACGCAGGCACAGGACCGCCTTCTCGGTGACCACATCGAGTGTCACCGGCGCATTGAAGGCATTGGCCAGGGTGGCATAGAACGCGCTTCGGGCACCGTTGGCATGTTCCGCCACGAATTCCGCAGTGTCCTCCACCTCGATGGTGCCGCCCAGGAAGCGAGTGGAAGCATTTCCCGTGACCGTGACAACGTCGCCCACCAGCCACTGCAGCAGGTCCACGGTGTGGATGGCCTGATTCATCATCAGCCCGCCTCCGCCGCCGGCCCAGGTCCCCCGCCACGGCCGGTTTTCGTAGTAGTCGGCGGAGCGCTGCCACATCACTGTTGCCGAGGCCCCCACCACAACCCCCAGCTCGCCCGACGACAGCAGCGCGTGCATCGCCTGCGCCGTGGCGTTGTAACGGTTCTGGAAACACACCGCGATTTTCGCCCCGCCCGCCGACGCGGCTTCCACCAGCCGCCGGCCTTCTGCCAGGGTGTGGGCCAGTGGCTTCTCCACGATGACGTTGACGCCGCGCTCCAGGCAGTCCGCGGCCACCGAGGCATGCCGGTCATGCGGGGTGCAGATATGCACCACGTCCGGCCGGACCGCCTCGATAAGGCTCTGGTGGTCGGCGAAACCGGGCACGCCATAGGCGGCCACAGCGGCGGCCAGCCGCTGCGGATCCGCATCGCAGACCGCAACCAGCGTGGCGCCGTCGAGCTTTGCAACCGCTTCGAAGTGCACAGCCGAAACATCGCCGCAGCCGATGACCGCCGCCGTCGTGCTCACGAGAGTTCAACCCCGTTCTTCGCCGCGAGCGCAGCGAAGGCGCGTGCCGCGATGCCGAAGGCCACCGGACCGGAGAAGCCGCCCAGCTCGTGGGCGCTGGCCAGGTGGGGTTCCAGCGACGCGAAACCGGTGAAGCCGTCGGCCTTGAGGGCGGCGATGGTGGCGTCCAGTTCGCCGTCGCCCTCGCCGGAGGGCACCACTTCGCCCGTGGTGGAGAGCGCGTCCTTGACCTGGAAGTACTCAAGGTACGGGCGCAGCATGGCGTAGCCCTCGGTGTAGGGCTTAACACCCACCTGGACGAAGTTGGCGTTGTCCCAGGCGATGCGGAGCGCCGGGGAGCCCACGGACTCCATGATGTCCAGCACGCGCTGGGGTGTATCGCCGTAGATGCCCTTTTCGTTTTCATGCAGAAGCACGACGTCGGACTCTTCCGCGAGCGCTGCCAGCGCGCCCATGCGGGCCAGGACGTCCTCGCGGATATCTTCGGCGCTGCGGTCTTCCGCCCGGTAGAACGAGAAGACGCGGATGTACTTGGTGTCCAGGCCCTTGGCCACGGAGATGATCTGTCGGAGGCGTTCCAGCTCGTGTTCCGCCGGCAGGCTCACATCCACCTTGCCGATGGGGCTGGCCACTGCCGAGACTTTGAGGCCTTTTTCGTCGAGGATCTCCTTCAGCCGGGCAACCTGCTCCGGTTCCAGCTCGGAGACATTGGTGCCCCAGGCGCTGCGGACCTCGATGTGGCTCGCGCCCAGTGCCAGCAATACGGCAGCCTGCACCGCGGGATCCGGGTCTATCTCATCGCCGAAACCTGAAAGGGGCCAGACTGCGGTTGTTGTTTTGCTCACGCGGATCTCCTGGGTTTCGCGGCCGCCGCGCTGGCAGCTCCGCTTCGGGCTCCAGTGCGGTGACGCAGTTCACAAACGGTGTCCAGCTCAGTTTAGCTAGCCTTGGCTTCAAATGACAACCGATTGCCAAACTCTGACAATCTGTGGCATTCTTTGCTGACCGGATCTGTGGCGGCAGTCACAGGCCCGTCCATCCGACCCGGCTCACGGCCCGGCCACCACGTTCAGAGAGGAGCGCCGTGGCTACGACGCAACCAGCAGCAATGGACCGCCCGCCCACCATCCACGACATCGCCGCGCTCTGCGGTGTGGCGGCCTCCACCGTTTCGCGGGCGCTCTCCTCGCCGGACCGCGTCAACATCCGGACGCGCCAGCGCATCGAAGCGGCCGCCGCCCAGCTGCACTACATCCCCAACAGCCAGGCGAAGGCACTGAGTTCCGGCCGCACAGGAGCAGTGGGGGTGCTGGTCCCGGACATCACCAACCCCTTCTACTTCGACCTCATCCGGGGCACCCAGCTCCAGCTCAAGGCCGCCGGCTACACCCAGCTGCTGGTGGACACGGAGGAATCGGACGAGGTGGAGGCCAGCACCATGGAACAGCTCCGCAAGAGTGCGGACGGAATAGTGGTGGCCGCCTCCCGGCTCACCGACGAAGCCCTCCTGGCCGCGGCGGCAAAAATGCCCATGGTCACCATGAACCGCGACGTCCCCGGCATCCCTGCGGTTCTCATTGACACGCCGTCCGCCACGAGCCAGGCCCTCGACCACCTCATCTCGCTGGGCCATACCCGGATTGCCTACATCGCCGGACCGGCCACGTCCCAGTCCAGCACGCGGCGCTGGACCGCCCTGTCCGAGGCAGCCAAGGAACGCGGCGTCGAGGTGCGCAGGCTGGGGCCGTTCGCGCCCAAGACCCAGTCCGGCGCAGCAGCCGCGGACGCCGCCGTGCACAGCGGGGTGACGGCCTGCATCGCGTTCAACGACCTCATCGCCATCGGAATGCTCCAGCGCCTCCGCGAACGCGGCATCCGTGTTCCGCAGGACATGAGCATTGTGGGCTGCGACGACATCTTCGGCGCCGACTTCTGCAATCCGCCGCTGACCACCATGGCCTCCCCGATCGAACAGGCCGGCCGCGTGGCAGTCTCCATGCTGCTGGCCCAGCTGAACCCGCTGGCGGGCGGCGGCACCCGCAGCCGGTCCGTGATGCCCACGCATCTGACCGTCCGCGGCTCCACCGGGCCTGCGCTTGCGCCCGGTCCTGTGCCTGGTCCGACAGCGGAGTAACTCCGCGCCCGGCGCAGTGAGTCCGCGCCCGACTCGGTAACTCCGCGCCGACTCGGTGACTCCGCGACCGACTCGGTGGGACACAGTTGAGCATGGTTGACACTGCTGACTAGTCTGGATCACATGCGCGAACTCCAGGCCATCATCATTGAAGAAATGGGCGTCCAGCCCCGGATCGATCCCGCCGGGGAGGTGCGCAAACGCGTCACGTTCCTGAAGGAATACCTCAAGGCAACGCACACCAGGGGCTTCGTCCTGGGCATCTCCGGAGGCCTTGATTCGTCCCTCGCCGGCCGGCTGGCCCAGCTTGCCGTCGAAGAACTCGCGGCCGACGGCGTCGAAGCCAACTTCGTGGCCGTCCGCCTGCCCTACGGCGTGCAGCACGACGAGGACGACGCCCAGGCCGCCCTCGACTTCATCCAGGCCAAGACGGAGTGGACCTTCAACATCTCCGCCGCAGTGGACGGCTTCGAGGAAGAGTTCGAGAAGACCGTGGGCAACGGGATCTCCGACTTCCACAAGGGCAACACCAAGGCCCGCACCCGCATGATCGCGCAGTACGCCCTCGCCGGCGAGCACAACTACCTGGTCATCGGAACCGACCACGGCGCCGAGTCAGTCACGGGCTTCTTCACCAAATACGGCGACGGCGGCGCGGACATCCTGCCGCTGTTCGGGCTGAACAAGCGCCAGAACCGGGCACTCCTCGCCGAGCTCGGCGCCCCGGCCCGGATCTGGGAGAAGGTCCCCACGGCCGACCTCCTCGACGGCAAGCCGGGCCGCACGGACGAAGACGAGCTGGGCATCAGCTACGACCAGATCGACGACTACCTCGAGGGCCGGGAAGTCCCTGACGCCGTGGCCGAATCCATCGAGCAGAAATACCTCCGCACCCGTCACAAGCGCACGGTCCCGGTCACCATCTTCGACACCTGGTGGAGGGGCCAGGGCCCGGAGGAGCCCCGGGTCGGGCTGTAGGCCTGCAGGCCGAACCGGGGCACTTTGGACCCTGGCTGGACCGATTCGGCCCCAAACGCCGGCGTGTCCGTGTCAAAGTGCCCCACGACGGCCGGGCATCAACCCGCCTCCAATTACGGGATCAGCACGAGCTTGCCCCGGACGTGGCCCCCGCGGCTGAGGCCCAGCGCCCGGGCCGCTTCGGTGAGGGGGATCCGCTCCTGGATGTCGAAGCGGAGCTTCCCGTCGGCAGCGAGCCGGGCCGCGTCCGCCGCCCGTCCGTCCAGCAGCCGGACCGGTGCAATTCCGGCGGCATTGGACTCCTTGCCGGACACGGTGGTTACCGCGGTGCCGTGACCGCCCAGCAGCTCGACTGTTGCCGCCGTCGTCTCCTCCCCGCCAAGAGTGTCCACTACGGCGGTGATGCTGCCCAGGGAGCGGACGCGCTCCACGAGCCCTTCGCCGTAGGCCACGGGTTCGGCTCCGAGCCCGCGCAGGTAGTCATGGTTCTGCTCCGAGGCGGTCCCAATGACGCGGGCGCCGAGGTCCCGCGCAATCTGGACGCAGGCCGAGCCGACACCGCCCGCCGCGCCGTGGATGAGGACCGTGTCCCCCACACCGATGCCCAGCTGGACCAGAGCCGAGTAGGCTGCGCCGCCCGCTATCGCCATGCAGGCCGCCTGCTCAAAATCGATGCCGGCCGGCTTGGGTGTCAGCTGGGCGGCCGGAAGATTGGCGACGGCGCGGTAGCCACCGGCCATGCCGTTCCAGATGACCTCATCGCCTATCTCGAACCCGGTCACGCCGGGGCCGACGGCGGTCACCGTTCCGGCCGCTTCGCAGCCGGGAACAGCCGGGAGCTGCAGCGGGAAGTAGGGCTCCAGGTAGCCCGCCACGAGCTTCCAGTCCATCGGGTTGACGGCGACGGCGCGGACGCCCACCTGCACCTCGCCGGGACCCGGAAGTGGCTGCTCTTCTTCGCCCGCGGTGACGACGTCCGGGCTGCCGTAGTGATCGAACAACATCTTGATGCTTTTCATGAGGCTGCGCTCCTTAGGCTCGACGCCGTTGCCGCCTATGTTGCCAGCATCTTGCACATCGGATGTGTGCGCAAGCGCCTGCAGATGGGTCAACTTGGCAGAGGTAGGCGATGCTCAGGCCCCTGGCGGGCGATTGAGCAGCGTGGAGATCCGGTGTGCTTCCTCCATCAGGAGACGGCCCAGGGTCTCCTGCCGTTCGCCCCGGAACCGAGGCTCGATCCCGGTCAGCGACAACGCCCAGGCCGGCCGTCCGCGCTGGTCGAAAACCGCTGCACCCATGCCCCAACTGCCCTCTAGGACCAGGCCGGGATTGACCGAGTAGCCCGCCTGCCGGGTCTTTGCCAGGTTCTCCCGGACAAGGGCCTCGGTGTGCGCCGCGGCGAAGGTGCCGGCGTGGGCGGTCCAGCCGGCGAACAGTTCCTCCTGTTCGGCTTCAGGCAGGAACGCCATGATCGCAGTTCCGGCGGACGCCACCCCCAACGGAAACCGGACGCCCTCGTGCAGCACAAAGGAGCGCACCGGGAAGCTGCCTTCCTCCCGGAGCAGGCACACTGTTTCCGCTCCGCGGCGGATGGAGAAGAAGGCGCTTTCACCGGTCTCCTCGGCGAGCCGGCGCAGGCTGGGCCGGGCAATGTCCTCCAGCGGAAAGCGGGCGGAGGCAACGGAACCCATCAGCAGGATTTCCGGGCCCAGCACCCAGTTGCCGCTCTGCGGTTCCTGGTCCAGCAGGCCCTCGGAGGCCAGGGAGGAAAGCAGCCGGTGGACCGTGGGCCGCGTGAGGCCCGATTCCCGGACGAGTTCCACAAGCGGGGAACCTTCCGGTTTCCGTCCGACAATGCGCAGCAGGGACGCGACACGGCTGACGACTTGTGCGCCCTGGACCGGTACTGAATTCATCATTCTCCCTTCGAACTATCCACAATATGGATACTTTCTAGCCTACCGTCCACACTGTAAAAATGCCCGTAATTACGGGGAAATCGCGCCTTGACAGCGCCTCCAGCCGCCCCGTACGCTCCAGTTCCAGAATAACAGTCCACAAAGTGGATTGCCGTCTGCACGGGGAAACCGCACTGCGGAACCCGCCCGCTCAATGAGGAGATGCAATGTCAAAGGTGAAATCCGGTGCGGCTGCCGCACTGCAGGACGTGCTGCAGGACGGCATGACGCTGGCCGTCGGAGGCTTCGGGCTCAGCGGCATCCCGGCGGACCTGATCGAGGCCGTCCGCGATTCCGGCGTCAAGGACCTCACGGTCGTCTCCAACAACATGGGCGTGGACGGCAAGGGCCTCGGTGTGCTGATCGAAGCCGGCCAGGTCCGCAAGGTCATCGCCTCCTATGTCGGCGAGAACAAGCTCTTCGCCGAGCAGTACCTCGCCGGCAAGCTGGAGGTGGAGTTCACCCCGCAGGGCACCCTGGCCGAGCGCCTCCGCGCCGGCGGCGCCGGCATCCCCGCCTTCTACACCAAGACCGGCGTGGGAACGCTGGTGGCCGAAGGCAAACCGCTGGCAGAGTTCGACGGCGAAACGTACGTCCAGGAGCGCGCCATCCGCGCCGACGTCGCACTGGTCCACGCGCACACCGCGGACATCGACGGCAATCTGATCTACCGCTTCACCGCCCGGAACTTCAACCCAGTGGTGGCCACGGCAGGCGCCGTAACCATCGCCGAAGCGGAAGTCATCGTGGAACCGGGCGCGCTGGATCCCAACCACATCGTGACCCCCGGCGTCTTCGTCCAGCGCCTGGTGCAGGCCAGCGGCCGGGTCAAGGACATCGAACAGCGCACGGTCCGCGCCCGCGCCTCCGACCCCGTTCCGGCCTAGCTCCACCAAGCGCGAACGAACACTTAAGCCCCCAAGACTTCAAGAACCCAAGGAGAACCCCATGGCCTGGACCAGGGATGAAATGGCTGCCATCGCGGCCGAAGAACTCAACGACGGCGACTACGTCAACCTCGGCATCGGCATCCCCACGCTGGTGGCCAATAACCTGCCCGAGGGCGTGCGCGTGGTCCTGCAGAGCGAGAACGGCCTGCTCGGCATGGGCCCGTTCCCCTACGAGGGTGAGGAAGACGCAGACCTCATCAACGCCGGCAAGCAGACCGTCACCGTCCTTCCCGGCGGCAGCATCTTCGACTCCGCCACGTCCTTCGGCATGATCCGCGGCGGCCACGTCAAGGTCGCCATCCTGGGCGCCATGCAGGTCTCGGGCAGCGGCGACCTCGCCAACTGGACCATCCCCGGCAAGATGGTCAAGGGCATGGGCGGCGCCATGGACCTCGTCGCCGGGACCCCGCGCGTTGTGGTCCTCACCGAACACAACGCCAAGGACGGCACGGCCAAGATCGTCAGGGAGTGCACCCTTCCGCTCACCGGCCTGAGCTGCGTGGACCGGATCATCAGCGACCTCGCCGTTTTTGATTTGGACAAGTCCGACGGCGGCCGGCAACTCACGCTCACCCGACTCGCCCCGGGCGTCACCGTGGAGGAACTCCGCGGGAAAACCGAAGCCCGCTTCGACGTCGCCCCGTCCCTGAACGCAACCCCCACCCTTGAAGGAGCCACGGCATGAGCCTGCGCGAACAGTTCGGAAAAGATGTCCTACTCACCGGCTGGGGCCACAGCCGCTTCGGCAAACTCACTGACGAGACCCTCGAGTCCCTGATCGTCCAAGTGGCCAGCGAGGCCATTGGCAACGCCGGGATTGAGCCCGGCCAGATCGATGAGATCTACCTCGGCCAGTTCAACTCCGGCATGATGCCGCTGGCCTTCCCCTCGTCGCTCGCGCTGCAGGTGTCCGATCAGCTGGCCAACGTGCCCTCCACTCGCGTGGAAAACGCCTGCGCGTCCGGCTCGGCCGCCTTCCAGCAGGGCACCAAGTCGCTGCTGGCAGGCACCGCCAAGACCGTGCTCGTCATCGGCGCCGAGAAGATGACCCACGCCGGCGCCGACGTTGTGGGCTCTGCCCTGCTGGGCGCGGATTACGACATGGCCGGCAAGGCCTCCACCACCGGCTTCACTGGCCTCTTCGCCGAAGTGGCCAAGCACTACGAGAAGCGCTACGGCCCTGTCAGCGACATCCTGGGCACCATCGCGGCGAAGAACCACCGCAACGGCGTGGACAACCCCTATGCGCAGCTCCGCAAGGATCTCGGCGAGGAGTTCTGCCGCACGGTCTCGGACAAGAACCCGATGGTGGCCGATCCGCTGCGCCGCACCGACTGCTCCCCCGTGTCCGACGGCGCCGCCGCCGTCGTGCTGTCCGTCTCACCGACCGGCGGGGCCACTCCGCCGGTGCGCCTGGCGGGGTTCGGCCACGCGAACGACTTCTTCCCCGCCGAACGGCGCGACCCCACCGAATTCGCGGCCACGCGGGCTTCCTGGCAGCGGGCGCTGGGGATGGCCGGCGTCGGACTGGCGGACCTCGACTTCGCCGAAGTGCACGACTGCTTCACCATCGCCGAACTGCTCATGTACGAGGCCATGGGGCTCACCGAGCCGGGCCAGGGGGCCCGCGCTATCGAGGAAGGCTGGGTGTTCAAGAACGGCAAGCTGCCCATCAACGTTTCGGGCGGGCTCAAGGCCAAGGGCCACCCGGTCGGCGCCACCGGCGTCTCGCAGCACGTCATCGCCGCGATGCAGCTCACCGGAACCGCCGGCGGCATGCAGCTGCCCACGGCCCGCCGCGCTGCCGTGCAGAACATGGGCGGCGTGGGCATCGCCAACTACGTCAGCGTGCTCGAAGCGGTCTAGCCCCACCCAAGTAGGTAGCAGCAGATGTCGTTTTGAACCCTCAAAACGACATCTGCTGCTACCCAGTTGGGCTAGCGTGCCCGGATCAACTCCGCCACTGTCGCAGCATCGTTGGCCTTCGCGGCCCGGATCAGCCGCTGGTCGAGCTCCGATACCTGCCGCGTCCTCCGCCATGTCCTGAACTGCCGCATCAGCCCAGAGCCTACTTCGCGGCGCCAGCGGCAATGGCCTCGGCACCGGCGGTTGCGCACGCTTCATCCAGCGCACCGTCCGGGGCGCCGCCCACGCCGATGCCCGCCACGGAGACCCCGTTGACCTTGAGCGGGACCCCGCCGGCCAGGAAGAGCGTGCCGGGGAGGTCCGCGATGCTGGGCCCGTTGCCGTTGATGCGCTTGGCAAGCTCACTGGTGGGCGTGCCGAACGCGGCAGCCGTGTAGGCCTTCTGCTGCGCCGCTTCAATGGTGTGCTCGGCAGCGTTGTCGCCGCGGAGGAGTGCCTGCACGGTTCCGAACCTGTCCACCAGGGCAACCGTGACGAACGGCAGCTTGTCCGCCTGGCACTTGGCGAGGGCAGCCTTGACCGCGTCTGCGGAGGCACCGACGCTGATCCGGTTCTGGGCCACCACGGTTTCCGGGGCCGGCTGGACGTCGGCTGCCGGAACGGCTGCGGGAGCCGCTGCCGGTGCAGGGGCGGCCGCTGCGGTCCCGGCGTTGGCTGCGGCAGTCAGCCCGCCGGTCAGGAGCAGTGCTCCGGCGGCAGCGGCGGCGATCTTCTTGGACATCTTCACGGGTTCTCCTTGGAATGGGGTTCTGGCACTTGCCCGGGTTCATGCCCCGGGCCTGGAATCCATCCTTTCCGCTCAGCCGCGGCAAGGCATCGGGCGTTAGTCTGCTCCGGACTCCCCCATCAGGCTCGCCGTATCAGCCAAAAGGCTGAGAGACCAGCAACGGCGCGGGCCCTAGCATTGTGGATAGCACTCCTCCACCGGAACCGGACCCCCATGCCCTCCTCACCAGCCTTCCCGGCGGCGCCGGTCCCCTCGCCAGCCTCCGGGCCCCTCCCCCACCACGGCCCTCCCGGAACAGGCCCGCTGGGCCGCATCGACGCCGTCGTCCATCTTGGTTTTGCCGTGCTGCTGGTGGCGTCGGCGGTCCGCTACGTCATGCGGCACAGCCCCGCGGACAACCTGTGGGTGCTGGCCCTCGCCGCGGCAGTGTGTTCGCTCTACGCCGTGATCGCCGTGCTCTCGCAGCGCAGGCGGCCGTGGGCGGTGTGGATGTTCGTCCTGGTGGCGCTCTGGGCGGTGCTGGTGATCGCGGCGCCCAGCTTCGCATGGTGCTCGTTCGCGCTCTTCTTCCTGTGCCGGACGGCCTTCAGCGGCTGGGTGGCGTATTTGGCGGGCGGCGCGACGGCGGCGGCCACCGCCGTCGGGCTGTTCCGGCTCAGCGGCGGCAGCGATATTGCCATGCTCCTGGGGCCGCTGGCCGTGGGCGTTATGCTGACGCTGATCTACGACCGCATCGAGCAGGACGCCGCCGAGCAGCGCAGGCTGCACGCGGAGGTGTCGCTGGCCCAGGGACGGCTGGCGGCCAGCGAGCGCAGGGCGGGCACCATCGAGGAGCGCGAACGGGTGTCCCGGGAAATCCACGACACCGTGACGCAGGGCCTGGCCAGCAGCCTCCTCCTCCTGGAAGCCGCGAACAGGTCCTGGCCCAGCCCGGCGGCGCGCGAGGATGTCCTCAGCGCCAGCGGGATGCTGCGCCGGAACCTCGCGGACACGCGCAGCCTGGTCCACGAGCTCGCCTCCCCCGGGCTGGATACGGCTCCCCTGCCGGATGGCCTGCTGCAGGCGGCGTCGCAGTATGTCCCGGGCGTGCGCCTGCTGGTCACCGGCGAGCCGCGCCCTGTCCCCGCCGACGTGCGGCACACGCTGCTCCGGGTGGTCCAGAGCGTTGCCGCGAACACCAAGCTGCATGCCGGCGCGGCGAACGCCACGGTGACGCTGGGGTTCCTGCCCGGTGCCGTCACCCTGGATGTGTACGATGACGGCTGCGGCTTCGACCCGCTGTCGCTGGCACCGCCGTCGGACGCCGGAGGCTACGGACTCCGCGCCATGCGGCAGCGGGTGGAGCAGCTGGGCGGCGTATTCTCGGTGGAAAGCACCCCCGGCGAAGGGACGATCGTGGCCGCGCAACTGCCCGCCGGGGAGGACCAGTGAACCCGATTACCGTGCTGCTGGTGGACGACCATCTGGTGGTCCGCAGCGGGCTCAAGGCCCTGCTGGGAACGCAGCCCGACATTCAGGTGGTGGCCGAGGCCGCCTCCGGAGAAGAGGCACTGGTCCAAACAGAGCAGCTCAGCCCCGCGGTGGTGGTGATGGACCTCGCCATGGGCGCCGGGATGGACGGCATCGAGGCCATCAAGCAGCTGCGCCGCCGCGACAGCAGGCAGGCCGTGCTGGTGTTCACCACCTACGATTCGGATGCGGACATCGTCCGGGCCGTCGACGCCGGCGCCATGGGCTACCTGCTCAAGGACGCCGCGCCGGAGGAGATCTTCGCGGCAATCCGGGGAGCCGTCCAGGGCAAGAGCGTGATGAGCGCCCCCGTGGCTTCGCGGCTCTTCCAGCAGCTGCGGAACCCGGACGAGATCCTGACTCCACGCGAGGCGGAGCTGCTGAGCCTGCTGATCGAGGGGCTCAGCAACCGGGAGCTCGGCCAGCGGCTGTTCATCTCCGAGGCCACGGTGAAGACGCACCTGGCCCACATTTACGCCAAGCTCGGGGTGGAAACCAGGGCCGCCGCGATCGCCACCGCCATCCGCCGCGAGGGGATGCGCTAGCGGATCCCCATGGAACGCAGGTCTAGACTCGACCCTAACCCCGCCCCCGGACTTGAGGAGCCCTCATGCGCGCCACCATCATCCACGGCCCCGGAGACATCCGGGTCGAAGACCGCGACTACCCCACCGTCCAGCTGCCCACGGACGTTGTGGTGAAAGTGACCGCATCCTGCGTCTGCGGCTCGGACCTGTGGCCGTACCGGGGCGTCAGGCCCACGAAGAAGCCGACCGCCATCGGCCACGAATTCGTCGGGGTGGTGGAGAGCGTCGGCGCGGACGTGACAGCGCTCGCGGCGGGCGACTTCGTCATTGCACCGTTCGTCATCAGCTGCGGGGAATGCCCGCAGTGCCGCAACGGCGTCACCGTTGCGTGCGACCACCTGGCCGGCTGGGGCGGCCGGGACGATTCCGGCCACAGGATCGACGGCGGCCAGGGCCAGGCCGTCCGGGTTCCTCTTGCCGAGAGCACCCTGGTCAAGGTGCCGGGAGTCACCGAGCCGGACGCTGGGCTCACCGCCAACCTGCTGACGCTCTCCGATGTCATGGCCACCGGCCACCACGCGGCGCTGTCCGCGAAAGTGGCGCCCGGCCGGACGGTGGTAGTGGTGGGCGACGGCGCCGTCGGGCTTTGCGGTGTCCTCGCGGCCAAGCGGCTCGGGGCAGAGCGGATCATCGCCATGTCCCGCCACACCGACCGGCAGGTGCTGGCCCGCGAGTTCGGCGCCACGGACATCGTGGAGGAACGGGGCGACGACGGCGTGGCCAAGGTCCGCGAGCTGCTGGACGGCGTGCTGGCCGATTCGGTGCTGGAATGTGTGGGCACGAAGGAATCCATGGAGCAGGCCCTGCACTGTGTCCGCCCAGGCGGCGCGCTTGGCTTTGTGGGCGTCCCCACCGGAGGGGCCGAGGTTCCGCTGCGCTACCTGTTTGACTCCAACGTCTCCATCGCCGGCGGCATGGCTCCCGCACGGACCTACATCCCCGAACTGCTGGCGGACGTGCTGGCCGGAACCATCAACCCGGGCCGGGTGTTTGACTCCGTGATGCCGCTGGAGGAAGCTGCCGAGGCCTACAAAGCCATGGACGAACGGCGTGCCATCAAGGTGCTGCTCACGCCCTGACCCGGCCGGCTGACGGCAGGGCTTAACAGACTGCAACGGCAGTCCCCTGCGAACGCCTTCGGGTGCGATACTAAGTCTGCGTACGAATTGGGTGCGCGTACGGTCCGGGTCTTCGCTTGGTGGCGAACTGGGGGAACTGAATGCAGCTCGACACCTCAACCCTCAGGGTTGCCTTTGCCGTTGTCGCGCTCATTCTTGCCCTCTTGTTCTACTTCGCGGCCTACCGGAGCACGCGGTCCCCCTACAGTGCGTGGTGGTGCCTCGCCCTGACGCTCTTCCTCGCCGGGTCCGCTTCCTTTCTGTTCAACGGGACAGCGCATCAGGTGTGGGCCAACCCGCTGGGAAACTGCCTGCTGATCGCCGGAGCAACCTGTGTCTGGTCAGGCGCCCGGTCGCTACGCGCGTCGCGGCCGCGTTCCTGGCAGCTGGCGGCAGGTCCCGCCGCTGTGACCGTGTCATCAGCCCTGGAAAACCCTGCCGTCAACGTCTGGTCCGGAGGGGCCATGTTCCTGGCGCTCATGAGCCTCATGCTGGGCCTGGCGTCCCGCGAACTCTGGCGGCTGGAGCCGGGCTACTCCCGGGTCCGGATTCCGCTGGCCATCGCGGCCGGGTTCTTCTCCGCCTACTACTTCTGCCGGCTGGTGGTGTACATCGGCGAAGGCCCGGACGGCCCCGTTTTCGTCGCCTACTTCGGCTCCGCCGTCACCACGCTGGTCACCATGGTGCTGCTGGTGGTGGTGTCCTTCAGCATGGCGGCGCTCAGCAGCGAACAGCAGACACGCGCCCTCCACGCCGTGGCCACGCAGGACGGCCTCACCGGGCTGCTCAACCGCTCCGCCTTCATGGAACTGGCCTCCGATGAGCTGCAGCGGCTGCGGCGCAAGCAGGCACTGGGCTGCCTGATCCTTGCCGACATTGACCACTTCAAGGCAGTCAACGACACCTACGGCCACGCGGCGGGTGATGTGGCCCTGCAGTCGTTCGCCGCCGCCTGCAATGACACGGTCCGTTCAACAGACCTCGTGGGACGTTACGGCGGCGAGGAGTTCATCTTCCTCCTGCCCGGTGTAAGCCCGGACCGGGCCGAAGCCATCACTGCGGGGATCAACCGGCAGCTCAGGTCAGTCCGCGGACCGGGCGGTTTCCGCATGCCCACGGCGAGTTACGGCATTGCCCCGATAGACCATGGAACGGCCGGCCTGGATGAGCTGATCGCGACCGCGGACACCGCCCTGTATCAAGCCAAGTCGCTGGGCCGCAACCGCACCGTCCGGGGAGTCCACACCCCTTAGTCGCCCGGGCTCCCACCAGGGCAGCGCCAGGACACCGGCAAAGTAGGGCATTTCTCCCCTTTGCGCCGCCCTGCGGCGGGGGCTAGCGTGAAGCGCGTCAGCATCCACCGCCGTCGAGGAGCCGTCATGGCCGGGTTTGTGCAGATCATCGAATTCAAGACCTCCCGCATCAAGGAGATTGAAGAGCTGGGCCGTCCGTCAAGGACCGAGGGAAGTACTCCGCCATCGTTCCGCCGCATTGTCGCGACGGCGGACAGGGACCACCCGGGGACCTATTTCACTATCGTCGACTTCGATTCCTTTGACTCTGCGATGGAGAATTCCGGCCGACCGGAAACGTCGGAATTCGCGGCCAAGATGGCGGCGCTGTGCGACGGACCCGTGATCTTCCGCAACCTGGATGTCATGTGGGAGGACACCGGCGAGGGCGCCGACAACGGCTAGGAGCGGGGCATGGGTTCTGTAAGCCCTGATCCGAAGGCGGGCGGCGGGGCCCGGGACAGCCTCGTTGTGGGGCTCAGCGAGCTAGCCTCCGGGTCGCTGGCGCTGGTGGGAGGCAAGGCGCTGAACCTTGGCAAACTCACCGCGGCGGGCTTCCCTGTTCCGCCCGGCTTCTGCCTGACCACGGCTGCCTACCGGATGGCCGTCCCCGCGGCACTCGACGGCGTGGCCTCCCGCCTGGACGGCGCTCCGGCCTCGCACTCTGACGACGGCGCGGCCGACGTCCGGGACGAGCTGGCGCGGCATGCCCGAGAGGCGGTGGCGACGGCACCGGTGCCGCCCGATGTCGAGGCTGCCGTCCGCCGCGCGTACATGGCCATGGGCGACGACGTGGCCGTGGCGGTACGGTCCTCGGCCACCGCGGAGGACCTGCCCTTCGCCAGCTTCGCGGGGCAGCAGGATTCGTTCATGGATATCGTCGGAGCCGACGCCGTCGTCCAGGCCGTGCGGCGTTGCTGGGCGTCCCTCTGGACGGACCGGGCAGTGGCCTACCGCACGGCGAACGGGATCAGCCACCGCGAGGTGGGGCTCGCCGTCGTCGTTCAACAGATGGTCGACGCCGGCACGTCCGGCGTGCTATTCACCGCCAACCCGGTGACGGGGACGCGCACGGAGACTGTCATTGATGCCAGCCCGGGACCCGGGCAGGCCGTGGTCTCCGGCGCGGTGAATCCCGACCACTTTGTGGTGGACACGGCCACGGGCAGGGTCCTGCAGCCGCCGCAGGGCCGGAAGCAAAGCCTGGCCCTGGCCCAGCTTCGCGAACTGGCATCACTAGGCGACTCCGCCCAGAGCCTGTTTGGCGCACCCCAGGACGTGGAGTGGGTGATCGACGCCGGAGGCAGGGCCTGGCTGACCCAGTCGCGGCCCATCACCACGCTGTACCCGCTGCCGGAGGAGGAAGAATCCGGCGGCGAAGCCAGCACGGACCAGGCGGCCGGCACGGAGCCGCGCGTGTACCTGTGCGGCACGCTGCTCCAGGGGCTCACCGGCCCCATCACGCCGATGGGCCTCTCAGTCCTGAGCCTCATGAGGGGAAACAACGGGCCGTGGAAATACGTGAACCCCGGGCTGCGGATGTATGTCGACCTGACGCCGTTCGTCCGCAGCAAATCCGGCCGCCGGATGCTGCTGCGGATGCTTCCGCTGGCGGACGGAAGGTCTGCGGCCGTGTTCCCGGCGCTGCTGGAAGACCCGCGGTTCAGCATTGTCCGTCCTTCCCGAAAGGGACGGCGCCGGAAGCGGGGCCGGGACGGCACTGCGGGCTCCGCGGCGACAGAAAGACCTGGCACGGACGGCATCCAGAACCTCGGCCTGGCTGCACAGTTCATCCCGGCGATGGTGCGTGCCCTGCTGTGGCCGGACGCGGAACTGCGCAGGGCACGGAACTATCAAAGGCGCCTCGAAGCCCGGCTGGCACTCCGGCTCCCGGCCAGTCCGGCACGACGGCTCCGGCACGCAGAGGATGTCTTGGGAACCACCGTCAGCGGGCTGATCCAGGCCACGCTGCCGGGGCCGGCTGCCGGGTACCTGATGTTGGCCGCCGCCCGCAGGCTGCTGCGCGGCATTGCCAAACCGCGGGAACTGGAGGCGGTCCTGCGGGGGCTTCCCCACAATGTGACCACGATTATGGACCTTGAACTGTGGCAGCTGGCCGTTTCACTGGGCCGGGATCCCGAGGCCCGCCCGCTGTTGATGGAAGAGCGCCCAGAGGAACTGGCTGCGCGCTACGACGCGGGAAGCTTGCCGGCCGTTGCCCAGGCCGGGCTGCGGAAGTTCCTGTCCAAGTACGGCCACCGGGCCGTGGCGGAAATCGACATGGGGATGCCACGGTGGTCCGAGGAGCCGGACCACCTGCTTGGCATGCTCTCGAACTATCTCCGGGTGGAGGATCCCGAGCAGGCTCCGGACCGCCAGTTTGCCAAGGCCGCCGACGACGCGGAGGCCCGGATCAGCGAACTGGCGGCGCGTGCAGGTGCCAAAAGCCGGCTGCGGGGGCGCCTGGTGGCGCTCTGCCTGCGGCGGACCCGGCAGCTGGCCGGCCTGCGGGAATTTCCCAAGTTCTGCATCGTGATGGTGCTGGCGGAGATGCACCGGCAGCTCCTAGCCGTTGGAGTGGAACTGACGAGGACAGGCGCCATCACCGCGGCCGGCGATGTGTTCTTCCTGGACTTCGATGAGCTGAGGGTGGGCCTTCGTGGTGCGAAGCTCAAGGGAATCGTCGCCCCGCGCCGCCGGCTGTACGACGTCGAACTCCGGCGACGGCGGATTCCGCGCCTGCTGCTCTCGGACGGCACCGATGTGGAGGCCGCCGTAATGGCGAAGGCCGCCGCACTGGCCCCGGCAGACGCGGCGGACCGGCTGGCGGGGACGCCGGCCTCCGCCGGCACGGCCACCGGGAAAGTCCGGGTGGTTATGGATCCGGTGGGTGCCCGCCTGGAGCCCGGGGAAATTCTTGTGGCCCCGTCGACTGATCCCGGCTGGACACCGCTTTTTATGACGGCCGGGGCCCTGGTAATGGAGATGGGCGGAGTCATCTCCCACGGTGCGGTGGTGGCACGCGAATACGGCATCCCCGCCGTCGTCGGCGTTCCCGATGCCACCGCGCGGCTGCGCGACGGGCAGACGGTCACGGTGGACGGGGCAGCCGGAACCGTCACTTGGTGAGGGTTTTGCCCGTTCGTTTACGGTGCGTGGGGGACAATTATTGCCTTGAAAGCCAGACTTATAGTGCCGTAAGAGGACTTATACCCTTGCAAGCAGCGCCGCCGCCCCGTACGTTGGGGACAGCGGGGGACGTTCTCCGCACCGCGGGCCACTGTGCCTGCGGAGAGAATCAGAGTCACATGAAGGAATGCAGCCATGGCAACAGGCACAGTTAAATGGTTCAACGCCGAAAAGGGTTTTGGCTTCATTGCCCCCGACGACGGGTCCGCTGACGTTTTCGCCCACTATTCGGCAATCGCCAGCAGCGGATACCGCTCACTGGATGAGAACCAGAAGGTCGAATTCGATGTGACCCAGGGCCCCAAGGGCCCGCAGGCAGAGAACATCCGCCCTCTCTAAAGGCTTAGGGTAAGGCTCCGGCGCCTAGCCGGACCACCCTGTACCAACTACGGCCCCTCCGAACCGAACGGTTTGGAGGGGCCGTTGTTGTTGCCTGCTGGCTTTGGCCACGGCGCAGGCGCCACCTTACCGGGGCAGGCTCGGCTTGTGCCGTGCGCGTTGGACTGCCCGGTACACCGTGGATCTGGCTACTGAAATGAGTTCTGCGAGTTCGCCGGTGGTGTGCTTAGCCAGGGCAGCTTTCTGCCCATCCGCATTTCCAGGTCCTTGTAGCGTGGCAGCCCATCCTCGCGGGTCTTCGTGGAGCCGAACAGTGCGCTGAGAATCCCGGCACCAACAATGGCCAGCACGGCCAGGACGATCAGGACCCAGGTGGACGCGCCCGGCCAGAGGAACTCACCGGCCTTGATCTTGGCCCAGAGAGCGGCGAAGTCCGTCCACAGCATCCCCGTGGGCGTCAGCATCTCGCCAAAGAACGCCGAAACCCAGGCCAGGGCCGCCAGCACCACGACAATCACGGCCAAACCGATTTTCATGACGGTATCTGTTGAGGTCTTGCTGCTCATGCCGGTACCTCCATATCGATCAGTTCTTCGTTAAAGGCGATGGTGCCGGCGGATTTCATGGCACTGTCGGTGTCGGTCAGTTCAATTTCAAGCGGGAGATGACTTCGGCGGATCCCGGCGGCAGGTTGAACATCCGCTCACAGGCCAGGGCGTCCGCGGTCCTCTGCTGTTTGTACAGCGGGACGGTTCCGCATTCCTTGAGCATGGCGATGGCCGGACTGTCTTCGGGAATGTCGGAGATGCGGTGGAACGCGAACTGGCACGAGAGAGACAGTGCACGGGAGAGCTTGGTGTTGCGCCGGGTCACGGTGGCCACCGAGCCCTGCGCGGTGTGCCCACCGAAGGGACGTTACGATGTGTGGGTTCCGTTGTTCTGCCTTGATCGGCGATGGAGGATGAAGACCTAATGCAGACGTCACGGCGCATCCTGGCCTGCATGGCGTTCCTTGTGCCGGCCGCCGGGCTATCTGGGTTCGCTGTCATCATGGCCCGCAAGATCGTCAAGCGGGGCCCTAAGGACTACCGCCGGGCCGAGGTGACAGAAGACGGACGACGAATCCGCATCGATTTGGATGACTACACCAAAGCCCCGGGCGACTTCGGCGTGTTCGACCCCGCGACAGAGAAGTACACAGGAGTCGGCGAGGTCACTCTGATCAATGAGGATCAAAAGTACGTAGAACGGCGGATTGATCCGCCCGGCTCCGCGCCGGGACGTCTGGGGCCAATCGTCGATTGGACCCCGGATGTGTTCTTCGAGCCATCTGCTGTCGGCGGACGCTACGAAGAGGTGGACATCCCCACCGCCTACGGTGCGGCGCCTGCATGGCTGTTCGAGGGAAACACGGACGTATGGGTGATCCACATCCATGGCAGCTGGACGGACCGCTCAATCATGTTCCGAGATGTCCACGCTTTCAGTTCATTGGGATTCACCTCGTTGGTTCCCACATTTCGCAGCGACCCCGAGGTCAGCCCCCCACAGGCCGAATCGAGTCACCTTGGGCTAACTGAATGGCGTGACGTGGAAAGCGCTGTGACCTACGCCGTAGCTCATGGAGCCAAGCGCATCATCCTCTCCGGCTGGTCGATGGGTGGCACCATTGCCCTGCTCACAGCGGAGCGCAGCGCGCACCGGGAACGGATCGTTGGGATGGTCTTGGTAGGGCCCGTCACGAGCTGGCGTAAGACCATCACAGCAGGGGCGGCGCGGGCCGGCGTCCCGGCGATTGGTGCCGGCCTTGTCATGTGCCTGCTGCAGACTCCCCCATTCGCGAAGATGCTCGGGCTGGAGGAACCAATCGATTTCAATGCACTTGACTGGGTTGATGTACCTAACCGGGTGGAAGTCCCGACCCTGGTCCTGCACTCCAGCGCAGATCAAGAGGTTCCCTGGGTGATCTCGGCCGCGTTCCAACGCGCGAATCCGGCCACCGTCACCTTGGTTCCGCTACCTGAGGCCCACCATACCCAGGAGTGGAATGCCTCGCCTGGTACCTTCACCAACGAACTTACGACTTGGGTCAGCAAGACGATCTTGACCGAGCAAGGCTAGGTCTGCGAGTCCAGCTTGGCTTCAATTGGCTGATCCTTCCCTGAACAGATTCCGGGAAGTCCATCAAGTTCACTCGCTCGTAGTTGTGCAGAGCAAGCACAAAGGGAAAAACCCCGGCCCGGCCAGCATCTATCGCGCACTGGCCGAACACGCCAAGCGGCAGGCGCACCCCGAAGCCATCGAACAGGCCCACACCCACTTCGCCGCGCACGAGGCAACTACCTGATCGGTGCCGCTGGCCGAACGGATCATCGACGGTCAGCGATTTCCGCCCGATTTTTCCCGAGTACTACGGCGACCCCACGGCTCCGCGGTGGGCACTCAAGGCATGCCGGCGAGGTCGTCAGCGCCCAGCGGGGAGCTGGTAGATCGCCACGTGGATCCTTCCCGAGTCTTTCGGCGGGATGACTACCCGGAATGCCGGTCCCCGTCCGGAGTCTGTGTCTTTGGAACACAGGGTGGAACCTGGCTCAATCCCGACGCCGCGCAGCACCTTCGCGTCCTGGGCAACGATCTCCGCATTGGGGGCCACCATCGAACCCGCCGACACACAGATGGACTTCATCTCCTCAGTGTCGGCCGTGAAACTCGTCAGGGAAGCACCGGCAAAAGGCTCAAGCGGAGTCTGGTCCACCGCAATGCCGTCGGCACTCGCCGGAAGGCTTAGGTCCAGCGGTGCAAAAAGCGAAGCCGCCAGGCTGCTTGCGTCGCCGGGGGCAGGGGAATCCATGGTCATGTCAGGTCCTGTCGTCGTAGTGCCGGAGGCTTCCAAACGGGTGTCTGCCGGTGTCGTTCCTCCCGGCCGCGCGACACCGGGGGTGGCGCATCCGGCCAGCAAGATGCCGGTCACGGCCAGGGCAGCCGTCGCCATTTCTTTGCGCGCCATCACTTGACACGTCCGGAGCTGTGGTGAGTTGAAGACTCGCCTGTCATGTTGTAATTCTGCGCGATCCCTACTTCGTTAAGGCGTCCAAGCTGCTTGTCGGTGATGTTTACCGGCCCAATATCCGTGGACTTGGTGCCATCCCAGTTGTAGCGGTCGCGGTAACCGACGGTGGTGTCCGTGCTGTAGCTCCACTCGCCGCCAGGCGTTTTTGGCGGGTACACCGTCACCTGGCCCTGGGTGCTGTAGCTGATTCCGCCGCTGGCATAGAACCAGTCGGCGCTTTCGTCCTTGCCGATGTAATACCCCTTCCACTCCGTGTTCACGGGGTATGTGACCGGTTCCATGGTGCCCGAGTTCCTGGCGTCTTCCACTGCGGCCTGGGCAAGGTTGCCGACGTCGGCGGTGGTCTGCTGCGAAAGCTCCGGGCAATCCCGCAGCATCTGGTCAACGTCCTGGTCAAGCGGCGCCCCGGAGTTGCCCAGGAAATGCAGCAGGTTCCGCGAAGCATGCGGGATAAGGGGCGTGGCGGCGTTTGCGGCCACCTCGGCTTCAAGCTTTGTGGCGTGGTCGCCGAAACCGGGGTCCGCCAAATCATGCACTTGGGAATCCTTGTCCGAGGACCACTGCGGAGCCTCTGGCTTCGGCACGTGGTCACCCGGGACGGGAGTGCCAAGGCCACCGGGAAAGGCTTCGCTCCCGGTGGTGTGACCGCCGGGATCTGTCCCCTGTTCACCGCGCCCGGTGCGCGAACCCCCAGAACCGCGTTCCTCGTCGCGGCGGTCCGCGCCGCCTTCAGTTCCGGTGCTTTGTGTACCGGTCCCGCCCTGGCTTGCCTTCTCCTGCTCGTCGGCATTGCTTTGGAGCGCCCGGGAGGCCTCCAACAGGCTCATGATCACGGACTTCGATTGGGGCATGAGTTCCCCGTGCCAGGATTGGCGGAAGGATTGCATGTCCGGCCCCAGCCACTGGCCGGGTGCTTCAAGGACAGAACCCAGGGTCCTGAGCGAGGCGCCGATTCGATCGGCGCTCCTGGCCATCTGTTTGGAGAGCGCCCTGAGCTGCGCGGGGTCGGCGCCGACAAAGTCAGTCATGCACCCATCGTGCCGGATCATCACGGCAGCGGCCATGGGCAGCTCTTCCCATGCCAAGACAGCACTCGCGCTTGGCCCGGGTCAGTTCAGCCCGGACCAGCAGTCGCCGTCGGTCGGATAGGCCACCTCTTCAGGCACCCGCGGGCGCGGGGCAGCAAGGAGCTTTAGAGAAACCCGCGCCGAGCAGCACGAAAGGCGCCGTGCCGGCTTCTTGAGGAGTGGATGGCGACATTTCTCCAAACTAGTCTGAGCCGGCGCCAAAAGTGTACCGGCCCGCTAAGACTAGGTGTCCCAGTTCCTTGGTTGTGGGGCAGCCTCGGTGGGACACACCCCCCCCACTGCTCGGGTTCCGCGGAATGTCGCGTAACCTGACTGTCCCGTAAGTTATCCCAATACTCCCGCCACAATCACCCGTCACAGCTACAACATTCGGTACGGTTCCAGGCATGGACATTGGCTCGGCGAGAGTTCGACGGCGAAAGAAGATCTGGCCCGGCAGCTGGACGCCCTGGCGGCCGCCGGCATCAAGAACGAACACATCTTCGTGGACAAGAAATCCGGAGCCACCACCGCCCGCCCCGGACTCCAGGAAGCACTGACCCACGCGGGACGGTGACGTCCTGATCGTGCACACCCTGGACCGGCTTGGCCTCACAGTCCGGGACACCCTGAATATGGTCCACGGCCTCAAAGAGCGCGGTGTGGGTGTCCGGACCCTGGCTGATCCCCTCGCCATCGACACCGCCGAACCTGACTCGCCTATGGCCCAGCTGGCATTCGTCATGCTGGCCTTGTTCGGGCAGATGGAACGCACCTACGCGGCCGAGCGCGCTTCACATGCGCGGGCGGTGCCCACGGCCAACGGCCGGCGCACCGGCCGGCCGTCCGTGGTCGATCCCGCCAAGCTCGAACACGCAGCGCCCTGCTCCGGGCCAACGGTTCCTCCATCGGGAGATAACCGCCAAGACCGGCCTGAAACGCACGACGTTGTACCGACACATGCCGTCGCGCTCTAGCGGCCCGGACAATGCATACAGCTAGAGAGGCCGAGATCTAGAACGCCCACTGGTCTGCACAGCAACGCTGTGGCGCGAGAAACCTGCAATGAGGTTTCGCGCAACGGTTTCGTGCGCCCCATAGTGGGCGCGTCGCGGCGGCCGGCGCGACGCGCACGGAATCCGCCGTTTTGACCTGCACTCTAAACAACGGCTCTGGGTGCCGAACATCAAACCTGCCAGAAGACGGCCTACTACGGATCGGCTATCGGACGGGCGGTGAAGGAAACTTCTTTGGCGCTAGGCTTCGGTCCATGATTATTTGGCTCAACGGGACCCACGGGGCGGGAAAAACGACAACGAGCGCGCTCGTGCAGCGATTGCTGCCCGACGCGCGCGTCTTCGACGCTGAGAAAGTCGGTGAAGTGCTGATGGACATCAAACCGGGACTTCCCGTGACGGACAACTTCCAGCACTGGGAACCGTGGCGGACGCTCGTTGTCGAAACCGCACGGCGCGTTCTCGAGTACACCGGAGGCACGCTCGTGATGCCAATGACGGTCTTAGTCGAGAACTACTGGCGGGAGATTAGCGATGGGCTGACCGCTCACGGCATACCGATCCATCATTTTGTTCTCCACGCCGACCAGGCCACGCTCCGCGACCGCATACAGAACGATAAGGACCTAGGCCCTTCGACGTTCCGCTTCGCGTACCTGGAACCGTACGCCGAAGCAGCCCATACCTGGCTACACAATGAAGCCGAGGTCATCGACACCACGCACATCACGGCGGACCAAGCCGCGCAGCGGATCGCGGATTCAGTGCTTAGTCGCCGAGGGCGCACAACATCTGGCATCCTTGTGCCCGCCGAGGGGCCGGCTTTGAGACAGCCGTCTTTCGAGAACTAGTCTTTAGCTGTGAAAGACGAGGAACTACTTAAACGGAGGCAACCCCTCAGCGGGGTAGATTACGCGGGCGGTGACATTCAGATGGACGGGGGCGGGACCCAACTGCGTATCTGCCATCCGCGGCCTTACTCACTGGCGCGATCCGTTCAGGGTGCTCGTTGCTGAGCCGCTCGAATAAAGGGCCGCTGTTACCGTTCAGGACTTCGTTTTGCCAGGTAGCCTCTGGATGAGCTTTAAGGAGTGCGTTAACCATGTCCGTGGCCCATCCCCTGCGCCACTTTTCCTGAATGACCTGTATCTTTTTGAAACTGCCCGTCCGGCCTTCGTTGAGCCGGAAATAGAGGAACGTCGTCGCCGGGAACCGCAGCTCAGGGGCCCCAAGGATTGAAGCGGTCTGCGTTCCCCTGTGACGGGGAAACGGCTTTACGTGCGCGTAGTAGAAGGACAGTAGCGTGCGTCGAGGCGATTCGACTGTAAACAGCCTGCGCCCGATCAGCACCATGCGGTAGCGGTTTGACCGCAGGCGTTGGTAGAGCTCGCTGCCGCCCTCCATCTGAGCTTCAATGTAGCGCTTCGCCAATTTACATCTATTAGTTCCATTGGTGCCAATAGTTCTGATGCATCCGATGGCGCCAATAGATACATTTTTCATTTTTGCCTGGCTCACGCGCCTATCCCTTCCGCCCGACGCCGATGCTTCCAGCCGGAGCCGGAGGAAACTCGTTGCCCTGGTTGAACCTCTGTTCGCGTTCAGCGGTTCGCACGAGCGCGGCCTGTAGAAGAAGTCAGAAAAGGACATCTCCCTCTCCCCCGACGTAGTCGGCGTGTGGAACCACCCCCACTTATCCGTTCGATCACTTCCTCATCAGCCCATACGGCGGCCTTCTTCTTGACCTTCCTCGAACGAAAACCCGCCATTTACCGCAGACAGAACAGTGCCAAATACCGTGGCGATTCACAGTCATTTTTCGGATGCCATGCCATGGGCAAGTTAGAGACGGTCGTTTTTGATCGCCTGATCGAGTGCGTCCCGCCCAATATTATTTGATCGTTGAGGGGTCTCCGGGTTGCTCTCTCCGGTTTTCCGTTCAGAGTCGTCCTACATGGCGGCCGGAGTTTGATGCATGCCTGCCCTTAGGCTTGGCTGAAAGAAGATGCTGGGGGAGAAGAAAATGGAACCAATCACTGTCAATGGCGGCAAGGGCACAATCGAACTCGGTACCGACGGAATAATCCATCTTGCATGGAAGCCCGGGATCGTCTTGGAAGGCGATGATGTGCACGCGGCTATGGCAACGCTCCGTGAAATTACCGACGGCTCCGAATACCCGATGTTGGTCGACATGGGGACTACAAAAGCCGTGACCCGTCAGGCCAAGTCCGTTTTCGAGATCCCTTCCGCCGCTTCACGAATTGCCTTGCTGGGCTCAAGTCCGGTCGACCGGATTATTGCGAACTTCACCATGGGACGGCAGGCCCTGCCGTGTCCAACGCGCTTTTTTATCTCCCGCGATGAAGCCCTGAAGTGGCTTCTCCATACTCCGCTTCCCTGACCAAAGTCCTGGGTTTCTCTCGATCAGTCGCGCCATCGTCAGTGGCGATATCGGTCGTTTTTGCCGAGCCAGTTTTCGTCCGGTCAGGGTTTCCCGTGCGACAGGGCTGACCCTGACTGTATCGACGGTGACCAGGCACGTGAGGTTGCGTAACGTCCTTCGTAGGGCGCATTCCGCTTCGTTTACTGGTCCTACCCTAATGCTGTGGAGAAACTGCTGTTTGACCTGGTTGTTGAGACCGACTACGGACAGTTCGACCTCGTCTGGACGGAAGCAGGCGGTTTCGATGGCGACTTCGATCGTGCCTTCACCTTCGCAGCCAGATAGCGTTTTGCGCACTGAAAGCGAGGACGGACGATACTGGCACCGTGAGGTCGGTAATCGTCGATAGCTGGAGTCCCATAAAAGGCTGAACGCCCTGTGTGTCAGGCTGTTGTGTGACAGGTTCCCTGTTGCCGGGGCCGGTGCTCAGAGCGGGGGAAGGTCCGTCATGGATTTCGTTATGCCTGTTCGTGTTTCGAACCGGAAGCACTTCACTACCGACCAGAAGCACGCGATTCTGGATGAGTACGACAAATGCCTCGAGTGGGGCTCTAAAGCTGCATTCATCAGGGCGGCTGGCATCACCGAGGGCACCATGAATCGTTGGTGCCGCGAGCGGGAGTCCGGGGAGCTGAGGTCCAGATCCGACAACCTAGAGGAGGACCAGCGATTGAACGCGGGCGATAAGCAG